>JAITVA010000281.1 GCA_031286045.1 Propionibacteriaceae bacterium
ACGCCAAACCGGTGCCGAGCTTGCCGATCCTCGACTCGTCGCCCTTGCGCAACCCCTACTGGCAGTACTCGCGCGACAAGATCACCTGTGAAGAGGTGCTCACCCGGCTGTACCGTGAAGAAGGCTTCCCGGCCACGATCGTGCGCCCCTCGCACACCTACGACTCCACCATGTCGCCGCTGGAAGGCGGTTGGACATCGATCGACCGCATGCGTCGTGGCTTGCCAGTGGTGGTTCACGGCGATGGCACCAGCCTGTGGACGCTGACCTACAACACTGATTTCGCGTACATGTTCGCGGGCCTCCTGGCCAACCCGGCCGCCATCGGTGAGGCCTACACCATCACCGGCGACGAGGCTCTGACCTGGGACGCCATCTACACCCTGCTGGCCAACGCCGCCGGGGTGGCCGATCCGACCCTGGTCCACGTCGCTTCTGAGACGATCGCCCGTGAGCTGCCCGCCATGGGCCCAGGATTGATGGGCGACAAGGCTCATTCTGTCATCTTCGACTGTTCGAAGGTCCGGGCTCTACGTCCTGGCTTCGCTCAACGCGTGCCCTTCCGCGAAGGCGCCCGCCGCATCGTCGAGTATCACGACAGCCATCCTGAATGGAAGGTTGTCGACGAGGGGATCAACGCTGGGTACGACAAGCTCATCGCCGCTGCCCGTTGACTAACCGGAGACTGGTTCCAGATCGGTCGTTGGCCGATGGCTGGGCACGAATCTACGGTCGCCCGTTGACTAACCGGAGACCGGTTCCAGATCGCCCGCCGTCCGTTGACCGACCGGGTCCGGTTCCGGATCGCCTGTCGCCGGTTGGCAGACCAGTCCAGTTTCGGATCGTCCGCCGTCCGGGGGTTGGCTGGCTCGGCTCCGAATCTACCGTCGCCCGTTGATTGACTGGTCCGGCTCTGGACCGACTGTCGCCTGGACGTCCATGCCCAGTGAGATCGACACCGACGGCCACCCGTCAACTGGTCATCAGGCGCGGGACGGGCAGTGCCCAGATCCGATCGGCCAGACGGGCGACGCGATCTCCGGTGTACACCACATAACCCATGGTCAGCGGCAAGCGGCGCGCCATCGCCTGGAGGCCGACTGTATCGTTGACTCCGACCTGAGTGCTGGCTTTGACTTCGACTCCGATGTGGCGACCCTCTGAGTCCGCCACGACAATGTCGACTTCCCGGTCCGTTTTGGCGTCGCGCCAGTAGAAGGCCTCGACGATGCCGTCGTGGAGTTGCAGGCAAGGCAGGATCTGGGCCGCCACCCACGACTCAAACAGATGCCCGATGACCGCGGGGTTGCGCAGTGCGTCGGGGTCTGCCCGCTGGATCGACTCGTATGCGAATGCGCTGTCGACGGGATGGACCTTGGATCGCGCCCGCGTCTGCCGTGTCGGATTGGTCGCCAGATTCGGCAGGAAGAGGAGGAGGAATCGTTCGTCCATGACATCCAAGTAGCGATCCACTGTCCTCGGATCTAGACCCAGGCGTTGTCCCAATGCAGCGATGTTGAGGATATCACCTGGAACTCGCAGACAGGCGTCCAGCACCCGCCTGGCGAGGCCGGAGTCGAAGCGTTCCCCAGGTAAAAGGTTGTCGGACAACAAGCTGCTGACCGTGTCCCGGACCCATTGGGCGGCCTGTCTAGTTGGCACTGTGCCTAGGGCGAGCAAGGGGAAACCGCCGCGTTGAAGGGTGGTCCGCCACTTAGTGCTGTCGCTTGGGCCAACCGTAGGAGTGTCGGAGGTCGTGTCGGCGAGAATGTCGCCTTCGAACAGTCGCCCGATTAGTGTGCCCATGGCGCTTGGATGGCCGCTCAACTCGAAGGCCGTCAGCGGATTGAGACGCCACCGCCTTACTCGTCCGGTCAAAGGGTCCACCCCACCCAGGCCCGTGCGGGCGAGATGGGCCGATCCGGTGAGAAGAAAGCGGCGTTTGGGTTGTTGGTCCACCAAGGCCTTCAGTCGCAGGGAGAGGTCAGGTAGAAGCTGGGCCTCATCGATGACCGTATGATCAGGCAGAGACATCAACCACCCGGGCATGTCGTTGGCCGCCACTGCTGCGGTGTCTGGGTCGGCCAAGCTCTCAAAACGTTCCCACACTCCTTGGTCGACAAGATGACGGGCCACATAGGTTTTGCCGCAGGTCCTAGGTCCCTCGACGATGAGCACAGGCCGAGCTGAGGGTAGTAAGAAGGGTTCAATGCCGCGACGTACATCCATGGAAGAATCCTACATCCGATGTAGGAATTTTCCTGCATTGGATGTAGGACAATTCCATCCTCAGCTGTGGCGATGGCGCCAGTACGGTCCACCGGTGGGTCAGTTTGGATTGGGCGGGTCGGGCCAGGCTGAAGAATCGAGTAATTCTGGTATATTGACCGCATCTCGTCAAGAAGCATTGGAGTTTTTATGAAGATCACATCGTCGGCCATCTCGCTGACAGTCCCCGACGCGGCGGCATCGGGCGCCTTTCTAGCGGATCACTTCGGTTTTCAGGTGGATATGCAGGCGGAGGGTTTTGTGTCATTGTCGCGTGAAGACGCTGGTATGAATGTGATCTATCTCAACCAGGGCTTGCCGACCATGCCAGCGGATCAGCGCGATCTGACGGCCAGCGGGCTCATTGTCGCCTTCGTTGTCGATGATTTGGAGGGTGAGTTGGCTCGGCTGGAGGCGGAGGGGGTGGAGATCACCATGCCGCTGACTGTTGAAGAGTGGGGTGAACGTGCTTTCCAGGTGCGGGACCCCAATGGTGTCGTGCTCCAACTGGTGGACTGGAACGGGTGACCGGGTTGGGTGACCGGGTCGGGTCGCCAACTCGGGGTTGCCGGTCCGCGCTGCCCGTCCGGGTGCCCGCCTTCCGGTTGCCGACTCCGGGTTTCCGGATCGGGTGGGATCACCGAGAGTCGATCCCACAGTCCAACTTCCATGCCGCCAGACTCCATACCGAAGGATAGGTACTTGTCCTTTGGTATGGACGATTCTTACCGAAGGCTGACTCGGCGATGGAGGCGATGTGTCGGGGACGACCCCGAACTCGGCGGTCGCACAAGCATGCCTTGCAGGGCTTATCAGTTTTGCCATAATCTAGGGTGACTTCACTGAGTGCCCCCTGAATGAAAGTTGCCATGACTGTGTCAGACCTGACCACCCCAACTTCTGCTCCACATAGATCGCTTGTCCGGGCCTTCCGCATCCTCTGGACCGGTCTGGCTCTGATCGTCATCATCGCTTGTGGCACGGTCGATCTGACCATCAACCAGTCACTGACTTGGTCGCTGATCGTCGTCGTGGGGGTGGTCGCCCTCTGGTTGGTTGGGCTGGCGCTGGTGCCCTTCCGTCGGGGTCGGCTGCTGATCGCCATGCTGGTATTGACGGCGGCCGCTCCGGCCGTGTTGGCTGTGGTCGGGGTCTTCACCGGTGAGGTGGGGCTGATTTGGTCGATCGCCCTGGTCCCGATGGTCGTCGGCCTGGTCTGGTTGTGGCTCTTGGTCATCGTTTTCGCCTGGACCCACCTGAACCTCTGGTTCAAGCTGTCGTTCATGGTCTTCACGGCGGGCCTGGTCTCGCTGGTCATCAACGCGTCGCTCCACCGCTCGGTCGGCACGGACTTCCCGTCTCTTGACACCTACATCAACACCGGCGCCGCCTTGGTGGCGACCGTGGCCTTTCTGGCGGTCGGGCTGATGCGGCGGTCGAGGTCGTCGTAGGAGAGCCGACTGGTCGCCTCCTCCCTCCTCGATGGGCAGGAAGGCTGGGTTGGGTCTGGTGGTTGGGGGTGTGCGAGGTGCTTCAGTTGGGGATGAGCGCGTGGTTGGTGTCGGTGTCTCGCGTGTTGCACGGGCCACCACGCTCATCTATATTGAACTCCAAGGCAATGTTGATTGGATCAATGATGAACGACCACTTCACCCAGGATGAGGATTCTGATGGTGCCCCCGCGCCCCTGGCAGTAGCGATCACAGGACTGGTGGCGGGGTGTCCGCCCGATGTTCAACAGTATGTTTTCCCGCCGGTTCCTGTGCCGGGCCATGTGTGGGAGGACGCGCATGACGTCTTCTCGATGGCGGCTGTGGAGTTCGGACAGGCCCGCAATCCCGGTGCGGCACTGCCCTTTCCCGTGGATGAGCATCCACTCTTGTTCATCGGGGCCCACGTCAAGTCCATCATGTTTGGGAAGCGCCACGCGATCGGCTTCCTACTGACCAACCGGGAGATCTTGGTACGGAACTCGACCGTCAAGGACTCAGAGCAGGCGGCCATCGTCTTTCCCCTCGCCCCTGGCTTCCAGGTGAGCGAGGCGGCCGATCGCTTCGACTGGAGCTGGTTGGAGCGTCTCGCCCGCCATGACGGGATCAGCCTTGATGAGTTACGCCGTCGCCTGACGCTGGTCTTGGCGCAGGCGGTCGGCCTGGTCCTACCCACCCTTGGCATGACATCGACCCTTGGAGCGGCGCCGGAAGGGGCCGAGCGGGCTGGGGTGGCTGAGCCGCCGGTTCGGCGTACCGCGTCCGACATGGCGGGCAGACTGCGTGAACTGGGATTGACTGACCAGGTGAAGGTCGGCAGCGACCCGAAACAGGCGAAACACCTGGTCAAGCTAGGCAAGAAGGTCGGGGTCCCACCCCATGAGCCCATCATCGTGACAGTGAGTGACTCCACGCTGGCCGGTCCCTACGGCGTCGTCATCACCGACAGTCATGTGTATTCCCGCGACCTGATGGAGGACCCCGTGCCTCCCACGCCCCGATCGAGCATCACCCCATCCGAGGTCATGATCGAGTCCGACACACTCGTGCTCGGTCCGGGCCAGGTCCACACCATCCCCTCGACTGTGCCCGACACTCACCGTGACGCCCTGCGTAATTTCATCCGGGAGCTTCTGGCCGGGGACCTCCGCTGACCAGGTGTGCCCGATTGAGCCGACGTGCCTCATCCGAAGATGGCACATCTTCCCTCCCCACAATGGGGTCGGTACGGTCGACCAGTACGGTTCGCTGCTCAATAGGGTCGTCACAGAGTCGACAAGGAATCCATCAGGCGGACTGTGGGGGTCGGATGTGTCTTCGTCACTCTCGCCGCCGTCGAGGTTGGTGGCGCCGGCGTGAGTGGTCGACATAACTGAGCAATCTCTGGCTGTTTGAGGGTCGGTTGTCATCGTGCGTCATAGTTGCGTCGGCTCAGGGGTACGAATTGGTGACATTACTGAGGCAAAGTATGAGTCAGGGACCCAGAAGCCTCATTCTTTGCATGGTTATGGACCGGACGCTGCGACTCCCACTGCAGGGGCGAGGCTGAACTCATCCTCCCCCGGTGGGCCTAGGGCGGATGGGTTGCTTAAGGGTTTGGCTCCCCAGGAACAGTCTGGTGTCACGGAGTCATTCTGATGAGTCGTCGCGTCGATGTGGATTGAGGCTGTGTGCGATGACTTCTTTGCTGCGTGTTCGTCGATAGAAATGACAAGCGGCGACCCCCCGCCCATGACGGGTGATGATAGTCAGCCCACGATCCGCGCTTCTGTCACATGCTGATTTGGGAGACCGGCATGCCAGAGTCGGCGGAAATGTCCAGGCTGGAAGGGGGGACATCGGCTTTCACCAACTCGGCGCCGACGACGGCGATCATGGCGCCATTGTCAGTGCATAGGCCGGGTCGGGGCCGGCGCAGGGTGATGCCGGCGACCTCGCAGCGTACCGCTAGGAGAGAACGCAGTCTCGAATTGGCTGCGACACCGCCGCCGAGGAGGAGGGAGTCGATGCCATAGGCGGCGCAGGCGTCGATCGCCTTGGCGGTGAGGACATCGGCGACAGCCTCCTGGAAACTGGCGGCGACATCGGCCAAGGGAATGTCCTTACCGTCGCGGTGGCGCAACTCGACCCAGCGGGCGACGGCTGTCTTCAAACCCGAGAAGGAGAAGTCAAAGCGGTGTTTGTCGAGGTCGTGGCGTGCGGTCAGGCCGCGTGGGAAGGCGATGGCCGTCGGGTCGCCCTCGGCAGCGAGTTGGTCGATCACTGGGCCTCCGGGATAGGGCAGGCCCAGCAGGCGGGCCACCTTGTCGTAGGCCTCGCCAGCGGCGTCGTCGATAGTCGTGCCGATCTCCTCCACATCGCTGGCGATGTCGCCGACGCGCAAAATGTTGGTATGCCCACCGGAGACGAGCAGGGCCATCGATGGTTTGGGCAGAGCCCCATGCTCCACCATGTCGACTCCGACGTGGCCAATCAGGTGATTGACTCCGTATAAGGGCTTGTCAAGAGCATAGGCAAGAGCCTTGGCGGCGGACAATCCCACCACCAGGGCACCCATCAAACCTGGTCCGGCGGTCACGGCGATGGCGTCCAGTTCGGTCAGATCGATGTTGGCCTGACGCACCGCCCGGGCCACCGTCGGCCGGATCGCCTCCAGATGGGCACGCGACGCTATCTCCGGCACCACCCCGCCGAAACGCACATGCTCGTCGACCGAACTGGCGACCTCGTTGGCCAGCAGCTCAGTGCCACGGACGATGCCCACGCCCGTCTCATCGCAGCTCGACTCAATGCCAAGAATCAATGGTTCTGACATCAGTTCTCCTTCGTCTCGGCTGGGCTCCAGCGGTAAATCACGGCGTCATCGCCCGGACCGTAGTACCCCTCACGACGGCTGATCTCGTGGAAATCACACTTCTCGTACAAGCGAATGGCGCTGTCGTTGTTCGTCGACACCTCGAGGAAGACCTGGTCAGCGCCCTGTTCAGTGGCCCAAGCCAGGCTTTGTTCGACCAGTCGACGACCCAAGCCAGCCTGCCGGGCGCCCGGAGCGACGATGACACGCAACAATTCAGCAGTGTCAAGAAGCACGCTCATGGCGATGACGCCGACGACCTCACCGCTCGGAGTGACGGCGACCGTCACCCAGTGTGAACCCTCTTCCTTGGCCCATGAGTCCTGCGACCAGCCGGAGCTGAAAGCAGTTGTTTCCAGTTCCATGATCGCCGGGAGGTCAGCCGGAGTCGCCCGACGTAGGGCTGGTGGCAGGACAACGGGTAGTACCGACTTGGGCAGGCCTGGTGTGGTGGCGTCGGCGTGCCGCAGGTACAAAGGCTTGGGCCCGACCTCGGGCAACTGCTCACCCCATGCCGCCATCAATCCGGGGTCAAGTCCGAGAATGCCGCTGACATCCTCCAATGAGGGCCACTCGTCGGCGATCTGGTCGACGCGCACACCCAGCCTCAAGGCAAGAAAAGTGTCCATGCCGCCACCGGCTGTGGGGTAAAGCAGGGTGCCGGGCCCGACGATCGGCTGCTTGGGCAAGGCGGTCGGCGCGGAGACGTTCGGTCCGTCGAGACGGCGACCGAAGGTGTCGTACACCGCCCAGTACAACTCCTTGCGACGAGCGTCTGTGCAAGCGATGTAGTTCTTGATCGGGTGGGTCGTCGCCCAACTGAGCCCGATGACGTCGAGGCTGCAGACATGGTGGACCGGGATCCCCAGCGTCATTCCCAGGATCTCGGCCGCCGCCACTCCGACCCGCAGTCCGGTGTACGGTCCCGGCCCCATGCCGACGACGATGCCAGTCAGGTCGCGCACAGTCAGGCCGGCTTCGAGGAGCACGCTCTGGACAGTCGGCATGAGAAGTTCGACGTGACTACGGGAGTTACCAGTCGACTGGGCCGCTAAGGCCTCCCCGTCGGCCGCCACCCCGACACAGACCCGAGTCGAGGTGTCAATCGACAAAATGATGGACCTGGCGGTTCGAGCCAGCGGGTTCGACGCGCGGGGCTGGGTGGAATCGGCTGGACTCTGATCGGGACTCGGGTCAGGCTGATCTGCGGTGTGGGTGGTGGAGGGTGCACTGGGGTCTGTGTTGGGGGTGTCGCGGTGTGCTCCGGGGACGGTCCCGGGGGTCGTGGCGGGGGTCGTGTGCGGGTCAGTGTTGGAGGGGTCGCGGTGCGTGTTGGAGTGTGCGCTCGGGTCTGCGCCGGGGGTGTTGGGGTCTGTCCCGGTGATTGAGCCGGTGAGCGCGCTCGGGTCTGCGCCGGGGGTGTCGCGGTAGGTGTTGGAGTGTGTGCTGGAGTCCGTACCGGGCGTCGAGCCGGGGGCAGTGCTGGGGTCTGGCGCGGGAGTCGGGCTGGGGTTTGAGCCGGTGAGCGCGCTCGGGTCTGTGTCCGAACCGGCTGTGTCGATGCCTGTCACACCGTCAATATTGGCAGCGTCTCGGTCCATGCTCTCGACTGCGGTCGCGGTGTCCAAGGTCGTCTGGCGACCGGGCGCTTGCCCTGAATCCCCACTATCAAGACTCAACTCATTGGCTTCCTGGGGATGGTCGCTACGACCAGTCTCGTTGCCTGGCGCTGGGGTATGACTCGCGGCCTGGGCGGTCGTCGGCACCTTGGGGCGCGCTGGTCGTACCACCCATAGGTCGATGCTCGGCTGCCTATACACCGGCTTAGGTGCGGGGGTGGGAACAGAGGTTGATGCGGGGGTCGGTGCGGGGACGGGTTCAGGGTCGGGTGTGGGAACGGAAGCGGGCTCCGGGATGGACTCAAGGTCCGGTGTGGTGACGGAAGTGGGTGCGGGGGCGGGCTCAAGGTCAGGTGCGGTGAAAGGAGTGGGTGCGGGCTCGGCTGCGGTGGTCTGGGCGCTGTCCTCCGCGCGGGTCACATTGTCTGGTGACGGCCCAGTCTCGGCCGAGTCAGCCTCGCTCTGACCAGGGGTGTCGTCGTCCGCTTGAAGGCTGTCACCCTGCTGCGAGCCACCGAAACTGGTCGTCAGCTGTGCCGTGACAACACTCATGGCCTCGCCCAATGTCCGCGGCGCGGAGGCTGGTTGGGGGATACCGGCCAGGTCCTCATCGCGTGGTTCACTCATCACCGTCTCCTTCCGCGTCAGCACGGGCGTCACGGCCCATGTCATCGTTGACCAACTGTTCCCACTGTGTCACTAGGTTCTCCCAGCGTCGACCGATCGGGGTGACGACGACGTCGCGGGTGTCGTCCTCCGGGTTGAAAGAACGCCGAATCTCAATCTCCAGGCGGTCGCCGCTCAACTGTTCGGCCAGACCGCGTCCCCACTCGATGACCGTGACGTTGTTCGGCATGTCAGCTTCCAGGTCGAGGTCGTCGACCTCGGCGGCGTCACCTAGCCGATAAGCGTCGACGTGAATCATTCCGGGGCCGCTTCCAATCGCCCGATGAACACGTGAAATGACGAAGGTGGGCGAGATCACCGGCCCTACGACGTGGAGCCCCTCACCGATACCCTGCGCCAATTGCGTCTTGCCTGCACCCAGCTCGCCGATCAGCATGACCACGTCTCCGGCGCGCGACAGTCGCGCCACATCACGCCCCAACGCATGCATGTCCTCAGCCGTGGGCACACTCAGTCTGACAGGCGCGGTCATCGGTCACCCTTTCCGTGTCGAACTACCGCTGTCCATCTTAGGGGTCGAGTCAATCAGCCACGACTGGCGGCGCGCTCTCAACGTGCTCGAATTTGCCTGCTGACAAGACATGCCACCTATCACCAGAGTCAAAGGCAAGGGTAGCGACATCACATTCTCCGCTCATTCACTCAAACGATATCACTGATGAGGGAAGTTGCAGGATGCCGACTTGCCTCACCCGAAGATGGGCCATCTTCGACTCTCACGATGGGGCCGGTACGGTCCCCCAGTAGCTCATCCGAGGATGACCCATCTTCAACTCCCATGGTCGGGGTTGACTAGCCCACCGGTAGCTCACCCGAAATACCTGGGAAGTCGGGCCGTTGCCCAGGTGGGGCGACTCGGGGACGGGGCTTTCCGTCGCCGTCGCCGTCGGTGGTGGCGGGACCGGGTTGACCGAGGCCAGGACGCGCCCCGGCGCCCAACAACCCGCCCCTCGCCGACAACAGGCGGCAACTAGGCAAAGAATGCCCTTTCGTACCCCCGGATGCATACTTTGCCCTAGTTGTGTCGCTGTTTCCAGTGTTTTCGGTGACACAACTAGGGCAAAGTATGACTGTGGTCGCTTGGATATCCATTCTTTGCACAGCTGTCATGCCTACATCGAGGCACAATGACCATGTCACTGCCGTAGCCGCCGTCCCGCTTGGTGGCGTCTTCGGTGTCGCAGAGTAGACGAAACGTTGAACATCGTTGTCAAGGGGTCCCGGAGGGTCAAAGCGGAGGAATCGGAAACGGGGAATCTCACCCAGGATTCGGTCAACACGACCGAAAACCCATCTCAAACCGTCGACCGCCCCCACAGGGTGACGGTTTTGCTCAGCTACGGCCGGGCGGCTTCGGCTCTAAGATGGGGCTTGAAAATGGGCGACTCTTTGGGCGAGTTTCCCCCTCCGCCTAGCCGCATCCACTCACCGCCACAGCAATCCTCAACATGGAGGGTGAAGGACGGGTCGTTTCTAGTACCCAACTATGGTAAGAACAGTTGTGATGCGCGAATGTGGGATGGGAAACCGCCCCAATCGGGGTCGTTATGGTGAGGTTTCTCATCCCAGAAGCTGATCGAGGGTCGAAATCACTCACATCGGGGATGGCAAACCTCCATCACCCTTCGTCCCGCCACACCCCGGCCCTCATCACCCCGCCTCCCATCACTCTTCTCCTCACTGCTGCCATCGCCAAACCCCTCATCGAAACCAGTGGATACACATCAGCCCTACACCCTGTCTCACATATGAAGAGCCGGCAAAGGCGATGGAGTGGAGGAGGAGTCGGAGGGGCGGCGTTGGAAGGGCGGGGAGTCGGAGGGGAGCCGGGAAGCGGTGTGTATGGGTGGAGCCGGAGCGGTGGGGAGTCGAAAAGAGGCTGGAAAAGTGGAGCTAGAAGGGCGGCGTCGGAGGGGCGGAAGGGGTGGAGTCGGAGGTGGGACTGGAGGGGCGGAGTCGGAAGGGTGGAGCCGGCGGGGGTCGACGGGGGGTCGAAAGGGGCAGCCGGGAAGCCAGAAAACCCACCTCACCGCCGCAGTGCCTGGATGGGGTTGATATGACCGGCCGGCCAGGCGGGGTAGAGCCCGGCGAGTAGTCTGACTCCGGCTCCGATGGCGGGTGAGGCCAGGATGACCCAGTTGTCGATCAGGGCGGTCCAGGTCAGTGAGAGGGCGACGGTGATGACGGCGATCAGCCCGAGGGTGGCTCCGACTAGTCCGGCGACGGCGCCGAGGATAGCCGTTTCAGTGAGGAACTGGATGATGATGTGACCTGGTCCGGCGCCCAGGGCGCGACGTAGTCCGATCTCTTGGGTACGTTCCATCACCGACACGAGGGTGGTGTTGGCGATGGCGGCTCCGCCGATGAGGAAGGTGACTTCGGCCAGGGCGATGAGGAGGGTGACTCCGGCCAGGGCGGTGAAGAGGGCTTGCATTGAGCCGCTGATGATTGAGGCCATTCGGGGTGGGTCGGCTGGTGGGATGACGGCCATGAGTGACGGGTCGTCGGGGCGTAGTTGGCGGGCGGCTTCGGCGACGGGGAGGGATCAATGTCATCCTCGGTCATGCGCTGGTAGCCGTTACTGCTTGCCGTTGTGGGATTGATGAGGCCCCACATGCCACTGTAGGTGATGCTTTCCTCACGTTGAAGCGCGACATACTCCACGAGGTCGATCTTCCCGACCAACGGTAGGGCCGGGACGGTCCACCGGTAGCGCCTCCACCGACCCACCGACGCACCGACGCACCGACGCACCGACCCACCGACCCGGCAGCGACCCACAGACCCACAGATCCACCGACCCACAGATCCACCGACCCACCGACCCACAGACCCGGCAGCGATCCTTGTTGTCCCCACCCCGTCAACGGCCGGAATCGCTCCGCCACCGGCCAGCCACCACCTACGCATTCGGATGATCAGGCCTACTCGGAGGGCTGACCTTGGTACGCAGGCTGAATCCGTGCTGCCACGGTTGAGGTTCGACCTTGTGGTGACCGAGTTTTGGATGGTGCATATGTCAGGAGTGAGAACGAGAGGCCGGCGACGGCGACCGGTGGTCGGCGTCGTACTGGCTCTCGCGCTGGTTCTGGGCACGGCTCTGGGTGTCAGCGGCGACGCGCTGGCCGCCCCCGAACGGCCCGAAACGGCATCAAGCGCTCACCTGGACATGGCCTTGCTGAATCGCATCAGGGACGCGGGCCTGGGGTCGACTTTCACGATTGATCCGCCCAACGCGGCCTTCGCCAACAATTGGCGCAAGATCAGGGAAAAGACTGTCAATAAGGTGAAATACGTACTGTTGGTGTACTCGACGGCCTACCAGTACGGCACCTTCGCCTATCCCGAGTCGAAAGCGTTCGACAATCTGGCCTCTTCTTCGCCGCCGAATTACACCGTCTCCACCCTGCGGGGCTTCATGACCAAGCTGTATGAGAATGCCGATTTTCCTACGGTGAACGCGATGGCCGTCCGGGCGAATCTGGGTGATCATCGCAGCATGTCCGCGACCTCTGAGCCGACGGCGACCCGGGCCAGTGACATCAATAAGACCGATGTGTTTTTCCCGCTCAGCCGTAAGGATGTGATCGACTGGAACAATTACTACAGCCCATCGGACGTGGCGCCGGGCAGTACCAAGTTCCCAGAGCGAAATTATAGGTCTGACTTCGACACCTACCCGACGAACACAAACTACTCCATGTTGCTGCGCACGGCGGCGAACGCCTTCAACGGCACCAACTACGTCTGCCACCTGAATCTGCGTGGGGGCATGATGGGTTATGGCGCTGTGCAGACCGGTCAGCTCTATAACATCTCACCGGCGGTCTGGGTGAGCACGGCCGATCCGACGCCGCCCCCAGTGACGCACGCGGTGACAGTGAACTATGTCGATGAAGCTGACGCTGTCATCAAGGCCTCCCCGCCGGTGACCACCGTCACCAATGGTGGCGCTTTCTCCATTCCGGCCGAGTCGATTCCGGTCATTCCTGGTCATAGCTATCTTCATTGGCGTGATGGGAGCACGGTCAAGGCGGATCCCATCACCCTGACCAACATCACGGCTGACAAGACGGTTTACCTGGTGTATCGAGTGCAGGCGCCGCAGGTGACTGTGACGGTGAGGTACCTGGATGTCGACAGCACTCCGCTAGGTGACCCGAGTCAGGCGACGTACTCGGTGACAAGCGGTGACACCTTCACCTTGGCCTCATCGTCGGTGCCGAGCTTCAATGGTTATGGCTACCATCAGTGGCGCGACCCGCAGGGGCGGACTTGGAGTGGCCATGACACGGCGGTCAGCGTCATCAATGTGACAAGCGATGTCACGGTCGACTTGATTTATGGACACGTCGGCTCAGTCTCCGTTGGCAAGGTCGTCGACTCGCTGCGGGCCGATGACAAGGGCAAGGACTTCACCTTCACGGTCTGTTTCGTCGATCCCCTCGATCAGGCCCTTGGCCAGGGCCGCCAGTTCACCTATGCGGGCGGGACCAGCGATCCGAGCATTCCTGCGCCGGCCGGCGGGACTTTGACGCTCGACGCTGATGGTCAGGCGACCTTCACTTTGAAGCATGGCCAGCGCGTCGACATCCACGAGGTTCCACCCGACACGAAGACCCGGATCATTGAGACCGACGACCCTGCCTTCACGACGACGTCACTTCTGATTGACATGGGCGACTCCGGCGAGGTCAGAAGCGCTGGTCCCGACACCGGCCCCATGGTCATGGGGACTGCCAATGGTGGCAGCTGGTTCGTCACCTTCACGAACGCGCGCACCATGCCCGTCCCCACAGGTGTCACGGGGGATCTGTCGGGTTCGTGGGCCCTGCTCCTCGGGGCCGCTGTGCTTGTCATGGCCGGATTCGTGGCCATGACTAGGCGCCGGAGGCGGCCATGGGCGACATAGCGTCCGGCCACAGACGCCCGCATGTTCCACGGTGTCAACGCCGGGGCTCCGCTCGGCGCAGTGATGACGGTCATGCGCCGACGAGGCGCGGGGCCATGAGAAATATCGATTGTCAACTGAGTGTGACCCGTCAGAACGGGCACATCTAACACAATGAGAAAGGAAGATGTTAGAGATGCGAGGATGGAAGAAGTCATTGTCCAAGCTGGCGACCGCTGTCGCCCTGGCGGTGGCCCTGGGGATGGGCGCCACCCTGCCCGCGGCCGCCGCCGGAGATCCGATCGTCGGAGGAACGGTCACTGATCCGGTGCGGGTGGCGGCGACCAAGTCGCTGGTGATGCCGAAAAACACGCCGACTCCAACCGCCCAGTTCACCTTCACCTTTGAAAAGAAGTCATTGTCTGGCGCTTCGGGGTCGAGTGACCTGGCGCTGATGCCGCCGATCCTTGACCAGGCCGTGAATGTCGGCTTGTCAGACGCTGGTGCCACAGCCGGTGGGACTAAGACGGTGAACAAGGAGACGCCAGATGTGTTGGCGGGCCTGAATTGGACCCGCGAGGGCGTCTATGTGTACACCGTGACCGAGACGGCGAACACCTACACCCCCCACGCGGGCACAGATTATGTCGATGTGATGACCTATTCGCCGGCGTCCTACGACATTTCGGTCTACGTGGCCAAGGATGCGGCGACGGGCAAGTACTATGCCCAGGCCGTGGCTGCGGTGATTGTGGTGAAAGACGGCGATGAGGGCAGCGTCGGCGACAAGGTCGATCCGACTCCTGGCGGAGATCCCAGCGTGGAGGGCGACTATTCGGCGATGGTGTTCACCAACACCTACACCAAGAACAATGGTGGTACAAGGCCTGATCCTGACGGCGCCACCTTCGCTCTGGCCAAGACCGTGCCTGGCCCTTATGGTGACACGACCAAGTTCTTCGAGTTCGCCGTGACGGTCGGCAACCCAGTGACCATCACCGACGCGACCAGGGTATATAAGGCCTACGTGATGAACGCCGCTGGCGTGGTCCTGCCCGGCCCAGACAATGGCAACACGACTGGCGTGAAGCCGGACGGGTCGATTGATTTCACAGCCGATGTGGCCAAGACGGTCTACCTGAAGTCCGGTCAGAGGTTAGTGTTCATTGACACGTATGTCGGCGCGCCGGTCGCGGTCCACGAGACCGGGACGCCTGGGTACTCTCCGAGCCACACCCTCACCTTCGGCGACACGCCGGGCGGGACGGTCAGCGCGGGCAAAGGCCTGCCTCTCGGATTTGGGACGCCGACCCCGGTGCACACCGGCAATCGGGAGAACACAGCCACCTTCACCAATACTTATGAGACGATCACCCCCACTGGCATCAGTGTGGACAATCTGCCATACGTCGTGCTGATTGCCTTGGGTTCGGTCACACTGGTCGGTCTCGGGCTGGCTCGTACCCGTCGGCGCACGAAGGTCACCGCCAGGTGAGCATTGGCGGGGGTGATGGTCAGCCAGCACCCCCACCCTGACTCAGACAAGTCCGACTCGTGCTACGTAGAAAAGTTGGTTTCGTGGCCATGACCAGAGGACGGAGGCGGTCATGAACGACCTGGCCCCGCGCCGGATGGCCGCTACCACGACGCCGCCGACCTCACTGGGAAAGGACCTGCTTCTCCTGCTCATCAAGATCGTCGCCATCGCGACCGCCCTGGTGTTGATCTTCACCCTCCTGTTCGGCATCGTCCGCTACCAGGACCCGTCCATGACCCCGGCTGTCAAAGACGGTGACTTGGTGTTGTATGACCGACACGCTCGCAGTGGCTACCAGGCGCAGGACGCCGTGGTGGTGGAGTTCGAAGGCGTCCAGCAGGTGCGAAGGGTCGTCGCCATCGCCGGTGATGTGGTGGACATCGCTAGCGGCGGGCTTGTCGTCAACGGAGCCTTGCAACAGGAGCCCCAGATCCACGAACCAACCGGGCGGTATATCGGCGGCGTCAGTTTTCCCCTGACTGTTCCGCCCGGCCACGTCTTCGTGCTGGGCGACGCCCGCGCCACAGCCACGGACAGCCGTGTCTATGGGTGCGTCAAGGCCGAGGACACTCTCGGAAAAGTGATGTTGGTCATTCGCCGACGAGGTATTTGATCAGCGGAAATACGGATTGGGAGAGAAGTGCGACCCTATCTGCGGTGGCCGCTGGCGACGTCATCACTGGCGGGGTTGAATTGGCAACGCCAGGGCATTGATGTGTACACGGTGAGAGAGACGCCTAGTCATCACCCCACTCCACAAGGAAGGATTGTCTTGTGAGCGTCACGGCGAGGGCCATCGGTCGCGGAGCGATCACAGTCGTGGATCGTGTTCTGAACACGAGCATACTGACGGTCATCGTTGTCGTCATGGCCTTCGCCGGGTACGCCCTGTGGGACTCCAACCAGATCTATAACGGTACTGACAAGGAGTACTACTCCATCTGGAAGCCGACCGAAGACAATGGTCGCTCCTTCGCCGAGCTCCAGACCATCAACCCGGAGGTGATGGCCTGGCTGACGGTCTACGGCACGACGATCGACTATCCGGTCACTCAGGGCCAAGACAACATGAAATATATCAACACAAACTCTGAGGGGAAGTACTCACTGGCGGGGTCCATCTTCCTCGACCACACCAACGACCCGAACTTCGGCGACGTCAACAGTATTCTCTACGGCCACCACATGGAGAAGAACGCCATGTTCGGAGAGATCGACAGCTTCGCGGATGCCGGAGTCTTCGCCGACCACCAGTACGGCAACCTGCACTTTGGTGGTCAGGACCATGGGATACGCTTCGTCGCCTTCGTCCACACCGACGCCTACGACCTCGACGTCTTCACTCCCGGCGTCAGTCCTGGCAAGCGGGCCTCCTATGTCGACGGCCTGCTGGCCAAGGCGACCCAGCAGCGCGGCACAGTCGGAGAGGACGACCGTCTGATCCTTTTGAGCACCTGCTCAGCCACATCGACCAACGGACGCGACCTCTTGGTCGGCGTCATCGCCGACCAGGTCTACGACGATCCGTTCGCAGGCCTGGATGGCGACGACGGGGGACATGCCCGGGTGGACGGACCCGCTGGATTGTGGCTGAGCACCCTGGCCTGGCCATTGGGGGTGGGCGCCGGAGTGATCATCGTGGGCGCCGTCGTCGGTGTCATCATCAGCCGCCGACGCAGAACCAAACCGAAACGAGGGATGAAGTAAATGAGCTATTTGTGGAACGTCCCGTTCCGACGATGGGGCGAGAAGATTCGCTATTTCTGGACGAGCCGCTTCTGGACCGTTCCGGTCCCATCGTGGGGTGGGAGGATGTGCCATCTTCGGACGCTCTGCTGGCGGGCCGTCCCGGTGCCGCCGTGGGGGGAGAGGATCGGCCATTCTCGGTCGAGTGATCGGTGGACCGTACTGGTCCCATGGTGGGAGTCGAAGATCGGCCATCTTCAGACGAGTCAGAGGACACGGACCGCGCATCGGAGTCGCGCCCCATTGGTGGTGCTCGTGGCGGTGATGATCCTGATGGGTTCCATCCCCTCGCCGGCATGGGCGGCCGGGCCGACTCACTCGGTCCGCCTGACCGTGACACAGACATTCACCACCGCCTCCACCACAGCCGACGACACTTTCACCTACCGACTCACCGCAGTGGACCCCGGTCACCCCATGCCAATGGGTGGCGAGAGGCTGGGGGCCTTCGCCGGATCGGTGCTGCCCGCCACTGGTCCGATCTCGCCGATCTCACCGGACCGAAGCGCACGGACACTGGTGGACTCGGGCCTGTCGACCGTGGGAGACCCCACCGTCGACGGTCACGTGTTCACGATCTCTGGAAGTCGTGATGTGTCCATCGACCCCATCGCATACGACCGGGCGGGTGTGTACGAGTACACCCTGGCTCAAGTGATCAACCCGCCCCGCGCGGGATACATCTACGACCAGCGAGTGTACCGAGTCCAGGTGCACGTCCCCGACGACCCCGGCCAGCCCGCCGTCGTCATCGCACGCGACAGTCACCCCACCGGTGTCAAAGTGGAGAGAATCCAGTTCGACAACAGCTTCGACCCGGCGTTCGGCCCGGACCCGCCATCCCAGACGGATCCGCCCGGCCCGCCGATCCCGCCCGGCCCTCCCACTGGTGGCGGTTCCCAGCCGCCGAGGCCCGACCCCACACCGTCCCCAACCTATGCGCCCAGGGCGCCGACCGGAGGTCGGGTGGGGTGATTGGCGCGTCCATCTTCACCGCGCCTGAGGTCGTAAGGGGCCAGTCACCAAGGTTGTGACGCGTCAGTCACCCAGGTTGTGGCGGGCCAGTCACCCAGGTTGTGGCGGGCCAGTCGGCAAGGTTGTGACGCGCCGATTGGGGTCGGGTGGTGCGGTGGGGTGCTCCTCTGGGACTCACTGTCACGGTGAGCGGCGTCAGGCCCCCGGATCGGTGGGGGCGCCGGCCAGCAATGCCCGCAGGTCCAGGAGGTATTGCTCGAAGGCTGCCCGGCCCTGAGGGGTGAGGGCAACGTACGTGGCCGGTTTACGTCTTTCGAAGGTCTTCTCAATGGCGACGTACCCGGCGTCGGCCAGCTTGGTCAGGTGGACCGACAGGTTGCCCGGTGTCAGGCCGAGGGAATGCGCCAGTGCGTTGAAGGCGATCTTGTCGTCGAGGCCGAGCGGTTTCAGCGCGGTCATGATGCGTAGGCGGGTTGTGGCGTGGATGACGGGATCGAGGTCGTTCATGAGCGGGCCTTCGACGACCAGATGGTCACCACCACCACGGAGGCCAGCATGATACCGCCTCCGACAAGGGCCATCACGAGGTAGCCGAGGGGCAGTCCAACGAGCACGCCGGCCAGCGCCAGGGCGACGAAGGCCGTGCCGATGATGAACATTGACCACTGCTTGAAGACGGCGCCGCCGGTGGTGTAGAGCACACCGACCAGGAGGGCAGCCATCGAGTTCATGAGCAGTCCGAGTACCTCACCGTCGAGGGTGTACCGTGCCGCGACGATCCCGATCATCGATGTGCCTGCGACGAAGCCGATGAACCAGCTCCATCCCCACATGGCGCCGGCCATCCGCGACGGCCCGATCGTCCTCGTGCCCTGCCGGATGCCCGCGATGGCCGAAACTACGACCGCGGCAATGATCATGAGATTGAAGACGATGAATGCCCAGGCTGGAGGCATATTCTGGGTTTGCTGTGCTCCGAGGTACAGCGCCCCATATCCAATCAGCCAGGCCACGCCCCACGCCGCCAAGTTGAGGCGGGTGATCGCGACGTCGCTGTGCTTGGCGCGTTCGGTTTCGTCTGCGTACAGGCGGAGGGCTTCCGCCGGATCAAGAGTCTCGTCAGGCGAGAGCTGAGATGTGTCTTTGTTCATGGAAAGTACTTTATAGTACAAAGTGGTTGGCGTCAAGGGAGTGAGGTGGGTGGGCTGTTGATGGGTCATCTTCGGGTGAGCCGAGGTGGCGCGTCCTGCGACTCCCCTCCCGACCCGCAAAATTGACCGAAATCGTCGAGTCTCGGACCGATCTGACGATTTAGGTCAAATTCAAGCCGAATATGGCTCCGAAAGCGCGCAAAATTGACCGAAATCGTGGGGGCCCTCCGTGACGGTGACGATTTCGGTCAGTTTTGCTGGCTTGTCATCATTCAGCTGTGTACCCACCATCAACTGGTTGGGGCGCTTGAGTCCGCTTGCTAACCTGTCGGCATCGACTCCATCGTCAACACCGCCGGTGACCACTCGCGCCGACCGCCGCCTCAGGGAAGTCGTCGCCATCGGAGTCGAGCAGGTCGCCGCACCCGGCGCGTCATGGAAGGCGCAGGAGTCGAGCGGCCCCCTCCTCCGCAACCGCCTCCTGACTCCGCTTGCTTACTGTGCCCCGATGACCTGGTACCCCGCCATCTCCATCATGCGTCGTGGGACGAGGTGTTTGCGGACGCAACGACTCACCATGTACGTGTCCAGCCCGTCGGCTGCGCCGCCGACTCCGCCGCCGATCAGGGGGGCTTTGCGCCCGATGGCGGTGACGATCCCCTTGCCAGCTGCTTCGGAGAGGATGTTGCTGAGGACGCGCTCGGCGACCGTGGTGTGGAGTGCAGGATCGTAGATAGGGGAGGTGGCAACGGTCAGCGGTGTGGTCGGCAGGCGTCCGTCGCTGATCTGGCGTTCCAGTTCTCGTTCGCCGAGCAGACACATGGCCAGGGCGGTACGCACGCGCGGATCGTCGATGTCATAGCCATACAAATGTGCGATGCAGGCCACCATACGAATCTGTACCGTGACAATGCCAGTGATGTTGATCGGTGTGCCGATGATGGCCGACACGATGCCACCGAGGTTGGCGGCCACTCCCTGGGCAGCCGCCATGGCGGTATGACTATGGATGATGCCGTCAACGGCGAGTGCGACATCTTGTTTGCGTTGCAGCACCTTGCCGGCCGTCTTCTTGGCTCCGGGGAAGACTCCGAAGCCGTCGATGGCGATGTCCATCAGCCGGATCATGGTCGAACTCAGCGCGGGCGCGACCTTGGGTAGCCGCGACACCGCGAACTCAGCCACATAGGCCGCAACCTTTCCTGCCGCTGTCTTGGTGTCCGCCATACTGTCCCTTTCGTACTATCCGATGTCGGCCGGTGGTCCGCCGCCGTACCGTTCGACGCGGGCGGGTGGTCCGCAGTCGCCGCCCTGTCGTACGATGTCGGCAGGTGCTCGACGTGTGTCGCCGTGCTGTCCGACATCGGTGGGTACTCCACGGTCGTCGCCGTGCGAACCGATGCCGGTGGTACTCAGCGGCTGCCGCCGTGCTGTCCGAGGTCACGAGTGATTCTCGTTGCCGTTGAGCGTTCTGCGATAGCGTGGCTGCCGACGCCCGACCCGTCTTCCATTGTGGCATCCCAACCGCTCGCGCCCCACCGGGTTTTCCCCTGGTTTCCCCCGCAGGTTGGGGCTGACGGCCCATGTGGGCACACGGACTGGCACTTCAGTGGCGCGCCCGCAGGGTAGGGGCGGCTGGCGGGCCCACCAGGGCGAGCGCTGGGATAGCCCCCACTTGGGAGTACACAGACCCGCACTTCTGCGGCTTGGCCGCGGAGTAGGGCTGGCGGCGGGCGGCTCACCAGGGCGGGGCGTTGAAATGGCACCCAGGTGGATGAAGATGGCCTATGTCCTCGTGATTGAGACATAAGGACAGGACTGTGGCGGAATGGCGAAGAGTTGATAGATGGGAGAGGCTGAGGTAGTGTCATCTGTGACATCTGAGTTGGTCAGGCTGGCCTGGCTAGTTTCGACAAGTGAGCGGAGGATGGAGCCATGG
Organism: Propionibacteriaceae bacterium; assembly: GCA_031286045.1. Taxonomy (GTDB): domain Bacteria; phylum Actinomycetota; class Actinomycetes; order Propionibacteriales; family Propionibacteriaceae; genus WQYJ01. The sequence continues at coordinate 21,158 of JAITVA010000281.1, forward strand.
CGACCCTGGTGAAGACTGGTTCAGTCAGCAGTAATCAGGTTGAGAAGATCGAGGGCTTCTTGAAGACAGATATCAGCCCAGAGCTGCGTGAGGTGTTGAGCACGCTGATCGCCTGCATCAAGGCAGGAACTGATCTTGTTGAAGTCGGTCCATCAACGGAACTGACGCCGAGTCAGGCAGCGAAAGTCCTCAACATGAGCCGCACATACCTCTACCGGCTTATGGATCGAGGAGACATCCAGTTCCATCGGGTCGGTCGGGACCGCCGCCTCACTGGGGCCGATATTGCGACCTATATCGGGGTAAACGACGCGGGCAACCGTGAACTCGCAGAGCGTTTCGCCAAGCAAGACCAGGCCGACAAGGCTGCTGTGATTGAATTGGCGGAACTCATGTGAGCGTCGCAAACCTCGCGGCCAGACAACCACTGTCAGATCCGTGCCTCGATCTGATCCTCCGCATCAAAGGGGCAGAGCCCGACGCCCCGCGTTAGGCGACATTGTGACCTGCGAGCACTCTGTGTCAGGTCTGCCCATCCTACTCAAGACAGTAACCACTCAAGTGCGCTGAGGCGGCGAATGCCATCATGGCGCTGAGGGGCCTCGCGATCCATGGTGAGGAGTATCCGCTCGTCGTGTCCGGGCACGGCGCGCAGCGGTGCGAGTCCCCGATCCAGCGTGGCCGGGTCGTCAACATTCAGGCTGATGGCCGACTGATGGGGTGGCCGGCTGAGGTGAGGAATCGGCGATCGGTTTGGCTGAGGTGAGGCGGCCTCAGCCGTCCGGCGCTCTGTCGAACAAGTGCAGCCTGACCTGGACTTTCGCTGAATCCCTCACATTTGTGCAGTTCTAGCTGCACTTTCATCGAAACTCACGCGGATGTGCAGTTCAAACTGCACCTTTTCACACCCTGCGTCCCCCTGTGGGAGCCCACCTTCTCACTCGAGCCAGCGGTACCCCCCGGCGGTCAGGGAGACGTCCCAGGTGCGGGTGGGGCCGTGGACTTTGGTGTGGACCGGTTCCAGGGCGATGGAGTAGGCCAGGGTGGCGCCGGTGGAGGGGTAGTGGGCGATTTCGACCCGGGCGTCGTCGGTGTGCCATTGGTCGTAGTCCGCCCAGTCGGAGGCGGCCCAGTGGATGGCTCTGTGGAGCAGGCGGTTGTTGTCGGGGTTCCAGGGCAGTCCGGCGAAATAGACCGACCGTCCGCGGCCGAACTGATGGGTGGCCAAGGTGATGCCGTGCTCGTTGTTCAGGACGACCTCGACATCGGGCGCCACGGGCACGATGCCCAGGGTCGACTCGCCGGGGTCGAAGCTGCGTGCACCCAGGTCAGCGGTGATGGGATGGGAGTCCACCGGGGTGACGTAGCGGTCGGACGACAGGGACCAACCCATCTCGCGGTCGACGCCGAGCACGTCCGACA
>JAITVA010000303.1 GCA_031286045.1 Propionibacteriaceae bacterium
AGCGTGGGCACGATGATGAGGTCGGCGCCTTGGGAATACCAAAAGGCGTGAGTCGACACCATGTCCGTCACGACAGTCACGAACGGCAGCGGATTTCTCCGCATGACACGGGGAAACACTGCGTTGGCCAGCGGATGGACAGAGACGATCAGATCGGCCGGGTTCTCAGCCAAGAGTCGCTGCGCTGATTTGCGCAACATCGGATACGTGACGTTATTGACCGCATGGCTGCGTTTGGGCCCGTTAGCCGCCTCGTAGGACACCTTCCAGGCCCCGCGCAGACGCGACAAGGGTGGATACAACTCGGGCGAGTAGCTCCACGGCTTCGGTGAGTAATACCGCAGGAAATCGATCATGTCCGTGTCGTAGCGACCGGGGCACTCCAATTCGAGCCCCTCGATGATGGCGTTGGTGGCTGCCCTGTGCCCCCCTCCCGTGTCAGAGAAGAGAAACAATATGCGCTTGCGTCTCACACCGATCTCCTATGCGAACCTGCCCAGTTTCGCCACTGTACTACGTCAAACAGCCGACAACCCACCGACACGAGGAGCGGGGTGGCAACTGGCGTCCACCAATCATGACGATCTCGCCGCCGCAGGTCGAGACGTGGAGGCCCCAGCGAGCGACCCATCGGCGCCAACTCAGCGCCGGGACTCGACCACCTGTCGCGTGCGGCTGATGTCGGCGCCAATGTTGGCCACCACCATCAAGACGGTGGTCATGATCGCGCCCATGATCCAGAAGCCCAGCATGGTCATCACCGCCACACCAGTGAACGGGTTGCCGCTGCGAGTCAGGTACGTGAAGGACTCACCCACTGACCGCAAGGAGAAGAAGTAGACCAGGCCACCAATGAAGCCCAGCACAAGCATGACCCAGGCGGCGACCCTCAGCAGGGTGACCCACAAGGCCGTGTCTTTGAACTTGCCCCCGGCGACCCGGTCCATGAAGAACTCTTGAGGCTGGCCGGGCTGCGGTGCCGTCGCGGCCATGGTGGCCCAACTGATCGTCGGTGCGCTCTGGGCGGGACCATTCGGCATGGGTGGCGCCGGCGGTGTGGGTTGGCCGACAGGAGCTCCCGGCGCCTGGCCAGCAGCGGGCGCCTGCGATGTGGGTTGGCCGACCGAGGAAGCCGCTGGCATGCCCCACTGGGACTCCGGCGACGTACGAGGGGCGGGCGGAGGGGTTAGCGGCAGCGAGGTCGGCGCCGGATAGCTCGGCTGCGAACCGCTGGCCGCGAAAGCCGGAGGGCTCGGCGACGAGTCGGACGCGGACGACATCCGGGGCGGGGTAGTCTCAGGCGACACCGTGGGTGGGGTGGGCACGGTCGACGCGGGCGGCGGTGGCGGCACAGGCATGCCGACGCCACTGAAGGGCGCGCCAAATGATGTCGACACAGGCCCTGCCGCCTCAGCCGGGCCGCTCGACGGCGACCCCGACTCCGCGCTGACGGGCGAAATTCTCACAGTCGGCTCAACACCCAATCGGACCGTCGGCTCAGCCTCGGCGGCTGGTGGACCCCAAGGACTGCCCTGACCTGGCGCAGGTGGGTTGGATGGGTAACGTGGATCATCAGGCATAACTTCCTCCATCGTGGTCATGGGCGGACCCTAGCAACATCAGTCTAAGCCCCTTCTAAGGCTTGTCCATCACGATATCAGGGTTCTTCCCGATCGTGACACCATCCGACGTGCCAGCGCCAACCTGAGGAAGAATGCCGAACTTGACTTACGTGTGACAGCGTTATGTACTGATCGTGTCGAACGACAAGCTCGGGGGGATCGCGTATGGCTGCAGGTAGACAATTAGTATTGGTGACCGGTGGCAGCGGATACATCGGCGTCAACATCATCATCAAACTGCTTGAACAGGGTTACCGGGTGCGCACCACCTTGCGCACCATGTCGCGGCAAGACGAGGTACGCCAGATGCTGGTCCGAGGAGGTGTGGCTGATCCTGAGCGACTGGAGTTCGTGGAAGCCGATCTGACCGACGACGCCAACTGGGACCAAGCCGCCATGGGAGCGGCCTATGTCATCCACGTCGCCTCACCGACCCCAGTCACTCGGCCACGCGACGGCGAGGCGATGGTCGCCATGGCCGTGGACGGGGTTCGTCGAGTGATGGCGGCGGCCGTCAAGGCGCACGCCAAACGAGTCGTCCTGACATCAGCGTCAGGGGCCGTCATCGCTGGACACAAAGAACACCCTGACCTCTTCACTGAAGAGGACTGGACCGACCTGTCCGCGAACATCGACGCCTATCAGCGGTCTAAAACGATGGCCGAGAAAGCTGCCTGGGAGATGGCCGCCGACACGGGCATCCAACTGGCCACCGTCAACCCGGTGGCCGTCATGGGACCAATCTTGGGGCCAGACTTCTCGCACTCGAACCGGTCCATCACAGCGATGCTGTCGGGTGGGATGCCATGGCTGTTGCGGATCGGCTTCGACTATGTCGATGTGCGCGATGTCGCCGACCTCCACCTCGCGGCCATGACCAACCCGGACGCGGCCGGTGAGCGGTTCATCGCCACCAGCGGCGAAAACTTGACCTATAGACAAGTCGCTATGATCCTCAAGGAGCGGCTCGGCTACTCGGCCCGCCGCGTCTCCACCACCGAGATCCCCGACTGGCTGGTCCGACTGTTCGCTGCGGTCAATCCCGCTTTGCGCATGCCTGCCAGCTTCCTCGGGCAGAACACCGCCTGTAGCGGTGACAAGGCCCGACGGATCTTGGGATGGTCGCCGCGCCCGGCCGAAGAGGCCATCGTCGCCACCGCCACCAGCCTGATCAAACTCGGCATCGTCAAGCGGTGACACAGCACTTTCGCGGGCACTTCCAATGAGTCTCGTCACATGGTCGGCGGGCCCAACCTGGGGGCTATGCTGGGACCATGACCATGCCTGATGTCCCACAACCGAACCTTTCGCGCATCACACCCTTCACCGGTCACCCCGCCGTCGTGGCGATGACGCCGAGCCGCCACAAACTGGTGACGTTGACGGCGATCTCCTGGGCCAAGGCGACCGGCTCACCACTGTACTTCGCCTATGTCGACATCACCCGCATCGTCACCCGCGAACTGCCTGACGGCAATGTGCACCACGAGGAGGCCGTCATCGACGTCGCCCCCGACGACACCTGGAAGGACAGACAGGCCGACTGCGAGGCATTTCTGCATGAGATGGTCGATCCCAGCGGCGTGCAGTGGCAGTTCCGCTACCTGGCCGGGAGGCCGGACCGCGCCTTGACCCACCTGGCCCGCGCTGTCGATGCCTCAACTATCATTGTGGGCACCCGCACTCGCGCCGCTGGCCAACGCAAGAAGTTACGTGACTTCCTCAACCGTTCCCTCGCCCTCCAACTGGCCCACCACCAGCATCGGCCCGTGCTCGCCGTTCCCCTGAGCGTGGTGGACTGGGGGACTGAACTCACTGCCGAGTGAGCTCTGCTGGATCGGGCCCTCCCCCGATAAGTCGAATGGTTGGGGTGGGCGAGAATCTACTATCTCGCAACCAGCCAGGGTGAAACTCAGCCCGCGCGGGCTCACCAAACCCCAGATCACAGCGGTCAGGAACCACACCAAGGCGAACCATCCGCCGTGGGGAATCCAGAAAAGCAGGGCGAGCAGCAACCCTTGAACGCTGACGGCGCGCACCAGCAACCAGAACCGACGACCCGACCGGCGTGGAGCCGGTTTGAGGTACACCAGTCGCTGCCCGACTGAGGCCCCCGATCCGACCAAGGAGAACACCAGCACCAGCACCAGGCAAGCCACCTGTGCCACCATGAGGCTGAAACTAGTGAAGGCCGCGAACCCACTGGAGTCGCCGGCTCGCGGAACAATGGCGTTGTACCACAGGTTGAGGGCCACCTCGACGACAGTGAAGACGATCATCAAGGCGATCAGGTCGAAGAGCATGCCGACCCAGCGCCGCCCCCGATGCACCGGTTTGGCGAACCCCCTGGTCGCGACCAGATCGTCAGCGCTCGGCGTGAAACGAGGGATGGCAAGGGCTAACAGTCCACCCAAGAAGGCGCCGAGAGTGTTGGTCATGAGATCGTTGACATCAGCGACACGGTAGCGGCAGGGCGCGGTGAACCAGTTGCCCGTCAGTTGCGTCGCCTCGATGAGGAGGGAGACAGCCAACCCGATCAGGGTCGTGCGGATGACACCGGCCTTCCACAGGTGGCGCACGATCACACCCAGGGGCATGAGCAAGACCACGTTGAGCACCATCTGAAGAACGGTCCAACTACGCGCGATGGCCCACCATGACTGGCCCGCCAAGTGATCGGCCCAGATGTCGCGGAAGTACAGCCAGGGGTCGATCACGAAGCCGCCGGTCGATTCGGCGCAGACTTCGGGGGTGGGCAGCGGGAAGATGGTGTACGAGACGACAGCCGTGACGTACACCAAGAAGAGGAAAGACCAGATCAGGCGGGCCGCCGAGAACCGCCCGTAGCGCCGGTATTGGTACACCAAATACGGGATGAAACAGACCAGCGAAACCAACCCGCCCACCACGACGGATTCAAATGCCTTGTCAATCACTCACGCTACTGTAGCAAATGTGACATAGTGGAATCATATCCGGGGTTGTCACGGTGGCGGCGCGAGCCCTGACATCGGGTCTGTCAGCCGAAGACGCGAGAGAAGAAACCCGACCCCTTCTTGGACACGGCCACCTCCTCGGGACTGTGGCGACCGTCACACCATTGATCCTTGGGCACCATGGCTTTGACCTGGGCGATGTGCTGGCCACAACCCGCCCACGTCGTCTTACCACACACCTTGCAGTTCACTGGACGACACATATTTCCTCCTCATTTTTGTTGTTCACTACGGCGTATCAGTCCTTGTCCTCGGGCTGTCGATGAGCGCGTGGCCGGCATGGACGCCGATCCTTGCCGCGGACATCCATCGATCCCCCGACCCACCGACCCTCCTGGGCCTCATCATCGCACCAGGACATTGTCTGCGTCCTCACCCAGCCAGGCACGCAGGGTCAGCATGCCGCCGGAGAGCGTGGCGGACTCGAGACCGGCGGCCACGAGCACACGGTGAGCGATGTACGATCGCACCCCGGACTGACACATGACAGCCACTTCGCGACCGGCGGCCAACTGACGCACCTCATCTATGCGCTCGCGCAGCTGGGTATGAGGGACATTGTGCGCTTCGGGCAGATGACCAGTGGCGAACTCCTGGGGTGTGCGCACGTCCAGCAGCAGCGTCTCCGGCGACCGGGCCCAGACCAGTTGCTCGAGGTACCACAGGCGGGTCTGGCCGGTCATGAGGTTGTCGGCGACGAAGCCGACCATCGTCACCGGATCTTTGGCGCTGCCATAAGGCGGAGAATAGGCCAGGTCGAGGTCAATCAAGTCAGGCGCCGTCAGGCCCGCCCGGATGGCCGTCGCCAACACATCGATCCGCTTGTCAACCCCATCTTCACCAAGGCCTTGAGCACCCAGGACTCGCCCGCTGGCCGGATCGATGTGAACAACCAGATGCATTTGTTTCGCACCGGGGTAGTATCCGGCGTGGCTCATGGGGTGGACGTGGATCGTGGCGAACTCCATCCCCGCCGCCGCCAGCGACGCCCGGTTGGCGCCAGTCAGCGCGGCAGTGAGACGGCCGACTCTAACAATGGCCGTGCTCAGCAAGGGGGGAAGGGGGCGAGGGGGGTTCCGCTGGCCGTTCGCTTGGTCGAACACCACCGCGTCGGCGACATACCGGCCGGCCCGGTTGGCTGGTCCAGCCAGGGGCACCGGATGGGATGCGCCGGTGATGGCATCGCGGGCCAGGGTGGCGTCACCGACAGCGTAGACATGGGGCAGGTTGCTGCGTCCATGCTCGTCAACGATGATATAGCCACGACTACAGTCGACACCCGCCGCTTCGAAGACGGCCGTGTCCGGGGTGACGCCGAGGGCCGAGACCACCAGATCCGCCGGAAGCGCCCGTCCATCGGAGAGGCGGACGACCACGGGGCCAAGCGTGGCGGGAGACGCGGGTGGGTTGACCGGGCCAATCGGACTCGCGACGTCCGAACCGACGGCGGGCACGGTAGCGTCAGGCACGGGAGGCTCGCCGGGGGTGAATTCGGCGGCCGCAGGTGCGCCCGCTGCGGGGGCGGTGGCCGCGAGTGTGCCGGGGGTGATCACCTGAGCGGCAGTCCCCTCATATAGGCTCACGCCCAGGCGACGCAACTCCTCTGCGACCAGCCAGGCCAGTTCCTTCTCCAGCGGCGGAAGAACGTGGGGCGCGTACTCCACAACAGACACATCTAGGCCACGTGCGACAAGGGACTCCGCTGCTTCCAACCCAATGAAGCCAGCACCGAGGACGACTACTTGGCCAGCCCCAGTGGCGACCGCGTCACGCAATGCCACGGCGTCACTGATGGTGCGAAGAGTGTGGACCGCCGGGTGGTCCAAACCCGGAATCGGCGGACGGGATGGTTGTGCGCCCGGCGCCAGAATCAGGGCGTCATAAGCCACTTCTTCAATCAAATCCGATGTTTGCGGGGCTGAGTCAGAGGTGGACCTGGTCGAATCGGACGGGAGCCGGGACGCGGCGGTCGGTTGCCGGGGCGAATCGGAGATGAGCGGGGTCGGGTCGGCTGTTTGCCTGGCCGAATCGGGTGTGATCTGAGCCAGATCGGAGGTTCGCGCCGTCGCATCAACGGTATTTCCGAACACATCATGCCGTCTCACCCTGACAAGGCGGCGGGCAGGGTCCACCCCGATGACGTCATGGCCGACACGTACATCCAGATTCAAGGAGGCCCGCAAGGACGCCGGCGTCTGGAGCAACAAATCATTCTCCGCCTCGATCTCCCCACCGACGAAGTAGGGCAAACCACAGTTGGCGAAGGAGACGAATTGCCCCCGCTCGAACACGATGATGTGGGCCGTCTCATCCAGTCGCCGTAGCCGGGCCGCAGCCGACATTCCCCCGGCCACACCCCCAACGACAACGTACGTGGGTGACGCGGCGGGCGACAGTGATGTTGGTTCAGGCATGAGGACAGTATACCCCCTGGGGTATGTTGGACTGACCACTGACGGCCCTACGAGAGGTCAAACAGGGACCCGACGGGTTTTCCGTCACCCATTGGGGGCCGGGTAGGTCTGATCAAGTGTTCGGGGGTACATAAGTGAGCAAAAGTTGGGCCTGCGAGCCCTTGCGAGCACGCCACCGGCCATCTGGATTGGGTTGTGTCGGTTGATTCGACGATCACTCGAGTCCATCAGAATGGTGCGAGTCTTGCCCGCACCACAGGGGGCGGGATCAAATTACAAGAATCGGGGCAGTGAACCCCCGGATCACGCGACAGGCCGGTCCAAGGGCAGGTTGACCAGCAAAGTCCATCTCGCAGCCGACGGCAGGGGTCGTCCTTTGGCGATGGTCATCACTGGCGGTTAGGCTTCTGACACGATCATAATGACCCAGGTGATCGACGACATCAGGGTTGCCCGTGGTCAGGGAAGACCCAAGACCCACCCTCACCGGGTGATGGCTGACAAAAGCTACCCATCGCTGACGAACCGCTGGTATCTGAGACGACGAGGAATCGCTGCGACGATTCCGGAACGTGACGACCAGATCCAGAAACGACGCACGCATCCTGGGCGTCCCCTAGTCTTCGATGCCGATCAAGCTGGACGATACCGCAGAGGAGGCGTCGTGGAACAATGCTTCAATCGACTCAAACAATGGCGTGGAATCGCCATGCGAACCGACAAACTCGCCAGCCACTACCACGCCGCCATTTGCCTAGTATCCACCCTCATCTGGATCAAAACCGACCTAATCAACACACCCTAGTTCTCGTGACCTGCGTTCGCCGATGAGGCTCACAGGGCATTTGGGGGGTCCCGCAAAGCTCGGATAGCTCGTTCGGCCGCCAACCGATCCTCTAGAGCCTTGTACTGATCGATGAGTTTGTCTCTTAGCACCACATCTTCCTGAAGATCCGTGACAGAAAGCTGCAGATCAGAATTCTCCTTTTCAAGCCTCTTAGTCTTCTCGTCCGACCATCGCTGGATGACTGCCTGTTTCAATAGGAAACGTCCGACCCCAATACCAAGGCCAAAACCAATAATGAGAAAAGTGACGGCGCGTTGGAATTCGGACCACGCCTCCACATTGTTCTGAAACAATACCTCGCATATCCAATCTCCAAAAATGTAAATAACACCGACGAAGAGGGTAGCGAGCACCCCCGCGAGGAACTCCGGGAAAGGGAACTTCATCACAACTCTCCTAGCAGGCGTCAACAACTTGCCTGGCGAAATCGTCTTTCGCAATGAGCTCCGAAATAAGCAGCATGGCATCAATGCTGATGTTTCGGTACTTGAAGGCGTATTCCACGGCTCTGTGCATCGGTTGAGACAGACAGTTCCACGGATCAAATGTGGCCACACCGTTCGATCTACACCACTCACTGACCTGTGTGTATAGGTAGAAGGCGGCAAAATGTTCGTTCAACTCATAGACAATCCGAAGCATCGACTCTGGTATCTCATTATCTCTATTCCTAGACCCGTCCTGAGCATCAACAGATATTGGTCGAAGTTTGAGTATCCAATATGCGTAGAGTGCTCCTCTTTTTCGCTCGTTGATGCACATCGGCCCACCGCCGTCGCCACGATGGAAATAATGGAAATAGGCTTCCCGCTTGTGGACCCGTTGCACAATGTCTGAGAGGAGGAACCTAGCCACATGAGTATTGACAACCCGGGGCAATTTATGATGTACACGGAGTTTATCGATGAACTCCAAGCACGTCGCTTCCAGCAGGTTGACCTTCTGAACGTGCTCCCCTTCTTCTTCGGGCACATACTCCGAGCAGGAACTAGTGGTCGACATTTATGCTCCTGCTATGCCGTCGCGCTCGTGAAGTAGGCGTCAGCCCAGGATGCATCCGGCGCTGCTTTGACGCAGTCGAGTGCCGCTTTCATTGACGCGAGAGAATCTTCCTCGGAGGAAAGAGGGTGATTCGGCTGGTCATCAATACTCAATATCATTCTGTACATGCTGGCTTGCTGCTCGTCAGTCATGGAACTGCGATGCGTTCGATAGAATTCCGACCCAGCCTCATCAGCGTGCACTCTTTGAGTGGCAGTCATACTTGTGTCCCCCCTTGGGCATTTCCTGCCCTCTTCAACGGCAGTTCTCCAGATTGTCGACCAAACTCCGCCGCTCGCCCAAACCGCGGCATCTGCTCGGAGCGTTGCGCAGAAAGAGACCGCCGCACAGCCATCAGCCGCGCGCATCTCCGCGCTGTAATTCCGTGGCTGTGATTTATCAACTGGCGAGGAACGTAGGCCAAGAGCTGCGCCGACCAAACTCGATCGGCCACTGACTTGAACATCTGGCCCACTCCCTGGCGATCCTGGAATAATTGACCCTGCATGAACTCACCTTGGCCCACACTGGGTAGCAGGTCCGCACAGAATTCCAATAGCTTAGCCGATGCAACCGTCGCAATACTAATCAAGCGACCGTTCTTGAGACGTGAAGTTGTCACCACCGATCCGAATCGCCACGTTCGCACCGCCACAACTCGAGTTGAGGAACCGAAAGGCAAAACCATCACCGCCGCACCACCCCCTCTCCGCTTTCTGTGAATCAGCACAATCATCCTGCGGGCCCGGCTGCGTTCATCCGTCAGTCGTTTGACCTCTTGATGATAAACTACACTACTGTGATTCAGCACTGAGGAGGCTAATCGGCGTGTTGACTCACCAGAAGGACCATTGAGCCATTCCCCTTCAACGGGACTGCACTAGATACTCTGCGGGGACTCCGACCCGACAACCACGCGCCATTTTGACACCAACGACCCGATGACGACCGACACGCCAAGGCGAACCCGTGCGATATTCCCACACGATCCCCTCCACGACCAAGCGGTGATCCAGCCAAGGCCGAGAACACCGCGCCACACGAGGCATCAAGGGCTCCGACACCGACCACACTTCATCAGAAATCTCACAACGAACGACCCACCCAACGAGTGAGGTTGCCGTCGATTGTCATTGAGTTATGCTCACTTACGACCAACACACACAACGGTCGGCATTGCATTACCGGCTCTGGGACGACTCGAACACCTGAGAGGCTCCGCCCTCGGCTTCAGAAACCTCACCCACTACATCGCCAGATCCCTCCTCGAAACCGGCGGATTCAAACCCCAACTACACCCCAAAATATGAAGAGCCGGTATACTGAGTCGACCTCCGACCAACCATCGAGTGGACGGCAAGGAAACTGACGCCACCACACAACCGCCGACATCGGCAGTGTCTCATCCGAAGATGACTCATCTTCGACTCACACGATCGGGGTGGAGCGGCCCGCCACTAGCTCGTCCATGAAGTGCGGACGAACGCTGTGCTCTCGGATGGGCATCGGACTGGATGAGATGCGTCCCCCGTCTAGAGAAACGATGATCAATCATGCGCCGCCATCTGAGCACTGGGACAGGCAATCTTCGACCCCATATCTAGATGAGTTATTCCAAGGGATGGTCGGTGTGGGAGCGTGGGAGTGGGGTGAGGGTGTCGCAGAATCAGT
>JAITVA010000046.1 GCA_031286045.1 Propionibacteriaceae bacterium
CTGGAGGAAGTTGCGCAGGGCCTGCGGCAGATACCCCTCCTCTTGGAACCAGAGCAGGCGGGCAGCCGGATTCTTCCGCTTGGATATCTTGGATTTGTCCGGGTTGCGTAGCAAGGGCATGTGGCACCAGGCGGGGACCTGCCAGCCCAGCCAGGTGTACAACAGGATGTGTTTTGGTGTCGATGAGATCCACTCCTCACCGCGCACGACATGGCTGATCCCCATCAGATGATCGTCCACCACCACCGCCATGTGATAAGTCGGGAACCCGTCGGCCTTGAGAATCACCTGGTCGTCAGGACGGGGAGCGTGGACTTCGCCGCGAATCACATCGGTGAAGGTCAGCGCCACATGATCTGGAATCAGCATCCGCACCACCGGCGTCGGAGAGAACCCCGGGAGCTTGGATCTTTCCGCCTCAGTCAGCCCCAAGCACAAACGGTCATATCCAGTGTTGGCCTGCTTCGACTTCGCCTGCTCATCGCGCATCCGCGCCAAACGCTCAGGCGTGCACCAGCAATAGTAGGCATGCCCCTGCGCGATCAGCTGATCGACATAGGGCTTGTAGGTGTCCAGCCGTTCTGACTGACGATAGGGCGCGTAGGGTCCACCGATGTCAGGCCCCTCATCCCAATCAAGGCCCAACCAGCGCAAGGTGTCAAAGATTTGCTGCTCAGACCCGGCGATGTAACGCGCCCGATCGGTGTCCTCGATGCGCAGGACGAACTTGCCTCCGGTCTGCCTCGCATAGGCCAGATTGAACAAGGACATGTAAGCCGTGCCGACATGGGGATCGCCCGTCGGCGACGGAGCCACACGAACCCGAGCCGGGGTCAGAACAGATGAATCAGACATGCCCGTCAGTCTAATAGTCAGGTCCGACACAAACACGGACGGACCACTTAGGACGACACGTCATCCTCAAGCCCAAGCCCGGACGAGGATTGGCGCACCACCAACTGCGGCCGGAACCAGACATGACCGTCTTTCGGCGGGTTGAACAGCATGTCAACCGCCGTCCAACCGAGGTCATGCATGGGCTGGCGCACCGAGGTCAGCGGCACCATCAACTCGCTGGCGAAATCAATGTCGTCGTACCCCACTACGGCTACATCACCCGGCACCGATAGCCGAGCGCGACGCAGGGCTCGCAAGGCGCCCATCGCCACGACGTCGTTGACACAGAACACAGCGGTCAAACGGTGGCGCTCCAGCAGGGTGGTCATGGCTTCGCAGCCCGCGTCAGCGCTCAGGGGGCTGAGGGTGATCGAAGCGATGGTCTCATCCATGCTCGCATCGTGGTCGGTGATCGCCTGACGGACCCCCTCCGCCCGCTCCCAACAGGGTCGTAACTCCAGGGGCCCATTGAGGAAGCCGATCCGGCGATGGCCTTGGTCGAGCAGGTGTGTCACCGCCTGACGGGCTCCGTCGATATGATCGACGCTGACCGACGGACAAGGTTGCGAAGCGTCGTCCAGAGACACGACCGGGATGTGAAGGTTCTCCAAATGACGAATCGTGGCGGACTCGTCGCGGAAGGGCGTGATGAGGATGCCCTGCACCCCCTGCTCCGCGAACAAACGAATGAACCGATCCTCCCGCTCCGGGTTCTCGTCAGAACTGCAGAGCATCATGACTCGATCATCGAGCGCCAACCGATCCTCGATGCCGCGTGCCAACTCAAGATAGAAGGAGCTGGCCAAATCGCGGACGATGACCCCGACTGTTGAGGACTGCCCGACGCGCAGCTGTCTGGCCAGACCGTCACGCACGAAATTCAGTTCCGTCATGGCCTGGAGCACCCGTTGGCGAGTCTGCTCGGAGACGATCTCGGGGCGGTTGAGCACGTTCGACACGGTGCCGGCCGACACGTGGGCCAAGGCCGCCACTTCCTTGATACGTCCGCGTCCCGCCATCCGAACCTCTTCTCGACCCTTCGCCATCACCTCCGGTTGAGCCGATGGTGAGTCAGGCGCTGCGTCAAGCTTACGGCGATGGGGTCCAGGTGTGTCGAGTCTGGTCACTGGCCCAGGGCGCGCCTGCGGCGGCGTAACCCAAACCGGACTCCAGGCAGCGATGCTGCCAGACCTCGATGTCTTGCGGAATCGGATGGGCCTCGTCACCAGCACCTTCCCAGGTCAGGTATTGGTCCGCGATCGGGGTTGGATCGGGTGCCGTCTGAGTGGCCTCCAGCACCGCCATGAACCCAAGGGTCTGAGCCAGTGGGACCAGCAGGTCGACCCCCCGCTCGATATGATCGACCAGGTTCTCCAGAAGGTCAGTGCGCCCCAGGTGCTCGACCTGTCGCTGGCCGCCAGATTGCCAGGTGACGACATCCTCGGTGTATTGCAACCGGGCCTCGCCTTCAGTGCCGACCAAAGTGACGCTCGGGTGCTCTGGACGCGGGCCGCACAAGGTCAAGGAGACGTCGATCGGCGCTCCGAGACGGTGGTTGACGCGCAACCAAGAGGTGTCGTCGGACTGAGTGTCGAAGGCGTGGTACAACTCAGTCTCAATGCTGACTAGGTCTTTCACATCCAGCAGGGAGACGATCCGACAGGCGGTCGCGATCGAATGGGCCAAGGCGTTGGTGCACACACCGTCGGCCACTCGCTGACCGTTCATGACACGTTGGCCCGCCCAACGGGCCCGCTTGAAGTAAGCCAGGTCACGACACCACATGCCCCACACTTGGACGGAGACGACCTGACCCAAGCGTTGAGCCGCCAACTGCCGCATGCGGGCGATGCCGCCACCGCCTAGGGACTGGAAGCCGACCTGGATCGAGCGCCCGGCTTGCTGACGAGCCTGCTCAAGCCTCCAAAACTGCTCAAGACCGGCCACCGGCGGCTTCTCCAGCATGACATGGGCTCCGGCCGCCAGCGCTTCCATGGCAAGCGCCATGTGGGTGCCGATCGGGGTCGCGATGGAGACGATGTCAACCTCGTGATGGGCCAAGAGCTCGGTCAAGGAGTCATAACACCGCAGGTCCCGTCCCGCTTCCGGCCCGGCCGGATCGGCCCCGGCCACTAACTCCACCCGACCCTGGTCGACCAGCCGATCGATCCGACCCAGATGAACCCGCCCGAAACCATGCAAGCCCACTTGAGCAACCTTCAGCATCAGACACCTCTCTTCGACTCCAGCCCGACAGGTCGGCCAGAGCCGACCAAGACGACACCCTCATCCTGCCAGTCGCCTGAGACGTTATGTTCGTCTCACCCAGATGTTGCCACACCCACACGCGCGAAAGGCCCTGTCGCAGGACTCGAACTCTTCGAATCACGCGACAGGACCCTTCGGGCTCCTAGAGGGCCGCAGGTCCCCATCAGACAGGTCCAGCGCTACGCCTCATGGACACAACACCGGCCAGGTTTGCGCCCTAGCCGCTTACCCGCCGTAGCACTGGGCTGTCGTGGTCGTCCCATTAGCCATGGTGATGGTGGCACACTCCTCACCCAAGTCGGGAGTGCTGACGACGATGTTTTGCGCCGTCTTGGCTGAGGTGAACTCGGTCCTGGCTCCGCCGCTGGTGATAGTGATCGTGTCACCGGCCGCCAGTGTCAGGTTCTGCGAGAACCAACGCTGGGACGAGGTCTCATCCGGCGGGGAAGGCATTCCGGACGACCCGGCCGCTATCAAGACTCCGCCGCTGATCTCGAAGGAGCCGGCCACGTCGATCGCGCCATTGCCCGAGTTTGTCGGACCGTAGACCACGACTTCGCCGCCGCTCAGCACCACCGTGCCGTTCGAATCGAGACCGTCACCTTGAGCGTTCAGCGTCACTGTGCCGCCGCGAATCACCAAGGTGGCCGCCTCAACGGCCTCACCACCCATTCCGCCGCCCATGCCTGAGCCATCGCCACCGCCGCGACCAGGGAAGCCCTGGCCACCGGAGCCGTCACCCATACCCGAGGGCATGTCAGTCGGCATTCCAGCCGGCCGATCCGTCGGCATGCCCGAAGGCATCGAGCCGTCACCGGGGAACTGCGGCATGGACCCGTCGGTTGGGAACCCGGAGGGCATCGACCCGTCGCCGGGCATCATGCCGCCACCGCCACCCCAGTCACCCATGCCTCCAGTCGAACTCGACCCGGTGCCGTCGGTCGCGTTGAGGGCGTCGTCACTGCTGGTCACATCCACCGTGCCACCATTGATCACGAGGACGGCGGACTCCAGTCCTTCGACCGACTCCGTGACCGTGATCGTCCCGTCGTCGACGACCAGTTGTTTGTCGGCATGGATGGCGTCGGCTGTACAACTCAGAGTCATCGTCCCACCGCTGATGAGGGCGCTGGTGACGGCGTTGACGCAGTCCGTCTCACCGGTCGCATGGACGGCGACCGTCCCACCGGACACCAACACGTATCCTGCCCCCTCGTCCTCGTCGTTGGTCGACTTGAGACCTTGGCCAGCGGCGTCGATGTTCAGCGTCCCGCCTGAGACGATCAGGTAGTCGCGTCCCTTGATCGCGTCGTCAGTGCTGTTCACCGTGATGGCGCCTCCCGCGATGACCAGCCCATCTTTCGAGGTGATCCCGTCTTGGCTGCGGGCATTGATGGTCAAAGCGCCGTCTCCACCGATGATGAGATCCGGGTCGCTGAAGAGCGCCGCGTCGGGCTCAGTGGTGGCCGCGTCGGGGTAGACGTAACTGGTCGCGTCGGTCAAGGTGTTGGTCGAGCCTTGCGCCAGCACGATGACAAGCTTGTCCACACCCTTGGCCGTCAGAGCCGAGGAGCTGGAGTTCGTGACAGTGGCCCCGTCCAGGATCAAGCGAACCAGACCCTGACCCGTGCCGTCGACCACCAGTTGTCCGTCGCTCAATGTCCCGCTGACCCGATAGGTGCCCGGCGCGGTGATGGTGACGACGCCGCCCGCCACGACGACACCCGCCCCACCAGTCGACCCGGAGTCGGACAGGTTGACCGCGATCTCACTGGCGGCGTCCCAGGTGAAGTCGGCGTCGGCAGCAGCCGACGGCAGTGAACTCGCGAGGACTGCGGCCACCGAATCGGGCACGGTCGGCGCAGTCGCCTCGGTGACGGTTCCGGAACCTGTTGTGGTCGAGCCAGGTTGGGCCACGATCACGGCGGAGCATCCGCCCAGTGCCAGTGCAGTGGCGCAGGCCCCCGCGATAGCCCAGTGTTTATACGATGTCATTGTTGTTCTCCTGAAGAGTGTGAAGACGAGTGAGGGTACGATGCCAGCGATTGTCAGCCAGCTTGGGTGTCAACCAGGCCATGCCGGTCGCGTACTTGGAGATGCGAGCGGGCCGCGCGCCATGACTCCACAACCAGACGTCGGCCGCACAAGCATGGCCCGTGGTCTTGGTTTCGACGATCACCAGGCAGTCGAGCTGATCACTGCGCTGATTGTCGTGGGACTGCCAGGCCAGGTTCGTGTCGACAGTCACCCGACTGCCGTCGGGAAGAAGGACGGTGGAGCGGCGATAGGCCGCCTCCAGAGTGGGCAGCAGCCGGTGAGTCGCCACAGGGGTGATGCCACGTGCGGCCAGGGTCGCAGCCAACCACCCGGCCACGAGTGAGTCATTCATCAGACGATCGCGAGGATCAGTCGTGAGGGAACCGTCCAGAGGAAGGCGATCCTTGACCGTCAACCCACGGTTACCCTGAGTTTTGACCTCCAGCCACCATTGATCCGAATCGCAGTAGTGACGCACTCGCACCTTGAAACGATGCCGCCGCCTGGTCGCCGCCAGGCCGAAGCAGAGCAGGTCGCCAGTGTCGAGGTAGGTCGAGTCGTAACCGAACCCCAGCTTGCCCTCGATCTCCAGCACAGCGGTGTTCTCGGGCAGATGAGCCAGAAAGTGATCGGCAGCCTGACTGCTCAAGATGTATTTTCGATCGCAGCGCTGTTGGAGAGAGGCGACGGCATTGAGGTGATCCAGCCCGATCGACGGCAGATGGGACAAGGTGTCGCTCATCGACGCGACTGTGGGCGTCAACATTGTGGTGGTCATCAGCTGGCCACCTTCACACCGACGGACTCAGTGGCAGTGAGGGCCTGGTCATGGGCGACGGAGCCGTACCCCGCCTGTTCGCAGTAGCGCACACCCACCTCCGTCAAGTCGTTGACCAGGTCACGGCGACGAATGGTGTAGCTGATGACTCGGCCGCCGACAACCTCCTCCAACTCCTGCCTGAGCGCCTCCGAACTGGTCGCGGCGTGGTCGAGCACGACGGTTTGAATGGCGAACTTGCCCAGGGTCTTGGGCGAGTCGGCCAGTGCGATCACCAGGACGATGGCGGCCATGAGGCCGGGGGCGACCCAGCCGAGCGGCTCCCCCAGTCCACCGATCAATCCGAGTGCCAGCGCCGAGAAGTAGTAGGCGATCTCGTGCTGGTCCAACTCCATCGAGCGCAGTCGAATGATCGACAAGACGCCGAAGATGCCCAGTCCCAGACCAGCCGTCACGACTGCGGTGGACAAGGCGATGGCCACGGCCATGACACCGATGTTGAGGGCCAGATAAGCCACCACCAGGTCGCCGCGCTTGTGACGCGGATAGAACAGCCCCAAAGTGAGCAAGGCGATGGCGACCAGGTCGATCCCCGGAATGATGATGGAGAACATCTTGAATTTCCTTTCACGTAACACCGAAAGGAAATCAAGCAGAGCCCAAGAAAACTCACAGAAATCTGATGGCTGTATTATGCCTTGTGAAATGCCACATCGCATCGGGCACACACTGACATCATGGCCGTCCAGACCCTGGGCGACTCCCCCAAACCAGGCAACCTTCCCACTCGTCGATCAGACAGACACCCGCAGCCACCGCCCATACGCCTCATCAGTCAGACCCCCGTGGGCGACCATGTCGGCATACAGCCGACCGGATTTTCGGATGGTTCGAGCCTGGGTCTCATAGTCCAGCTCGACCAGCCCGAAGCGTGGGCCTTCACCCTCAGCCCATTCCCAGTTGTCGGTGAAACACCAGTGGTAGTACCTCTGGACAGGCGCACCGCTGGCGAGAGCGGCCTGAAGATGCTCGACGATGAAGCGGGGCCTGAAGGCGTCGGTCGCGTCGGCGGTGCCGTTCTCAGTGATGTAGATCGGCAGAGGGTATCGGCCAGCGATGTGAGTCAGCAAGCGGGTGAGCCCCTCTGGATAGATCTCCCACCCGAGGTCATTGGTCACGCAACCGGGTCGAGTGCCGGGATTGACACCGCGCACCCAGGACCGCTCGTAGTAGTTGACGCCGATGAAGTCGGCACAGCGTCGTAGTTTTCCCGGCGTTCCACCCCACAGCGGGAAGCGGAAACGCCCGATCGTCATGGCGTCGAGCAGGGCCGTCTGGAAACCCAACTCCATCACCTTGGCCCCCAATCGATCCAGGGGGTTGATCCGACGGGCCGGGTCGAAGGGACGCAGGTGATGGGCGACGCCGACTCGTGCGCCCGGTTGGAGCGCGTGGATGATGTCGTAGGCCCGCCCGTGGGCCTGAGCCATGTGGCTCATGACTCGCAGGGTTTCCGGCAAGGAATTATGCCCTGGAGGCCACAGACCACGCAGATAGCCCTCGGTGGCGTAGACATTCGGCTCGTTGATGGTGATCCACTCGCTGACCAGGTCTTTCAGCTGGGTGACAATGTGACGGACGAAGCGCAGGTAGGCCGGAAGGGCCGCTCCCGTCAGCCAAGCCCCCTTCTCCTCCAACCAGCCGGGATTGTTGAAGTGATGCAAGGTCACCAAGGGTGTGATCCCGGCGTCACGCAGCTTGGTCAACTCGTCGCGGTAATGCTGCAACGCCCCTGGATCGAACTGCCCAGGCGTCGGCTCAAGACGCGCCCACTCCAGCCCCATGCGGTAATGCCTGACACCGAGTTCACCGAGCAAAGCGATGTCTTGATCGACCCGGTTCCAATGGTCGGCCGCCCTGGCCGGAGTCGACCCGTCTTTGATCCTTCCCGGCTGCGCCGCCCAACGATGCCAATTGGTGTCGGCATGCCCACCCTCGATCTGGGTGGCGGCGGTGGCCACACCCAACTGCAACGAACCCAGGTCCACTCTCATGACTCCAGAGTACAGGGCAGGTCGGACAGACTCCGGGTCTGCCGGGTTCCGAAAACCAAATCACTATGATATGTTCGTTTAATCGCGGCGCTTGGGGGACATAATCATGGAGACTGACGGCGGACACACACAGTGGGTGTCCTATGAAGAAGACAACCCTGAGTGGATCAGGATCAATGATGTGCTCGCGTCTGCTCAGATGCCTGCGGAGGTGCTGTCGGCGGCGATAGATCGGGCGTACGCCTCGTTTCCGGGAGCGCTGACCAGTGACGATGGTGATCGGGTCTGGCTGGAACTGGCGGGGCGTCGTCAAGGCTGCAAGAACACGGCCGATCTCGCGCTTCAGGAGATAGAAGCCGTGCTCGCAGCCATTCCAAAAACGGTGACCAAGGGATACTGGCAATGGGACGGGGTGTCTTAATGAGTGTTGTCAGCGTGGATGTTGATGCCTTACGCCAGGTCATTGCGGATCTTCGAGTGGCTCGGGATCATTCGAGTGGGGCTGCCACGGACCTAAGGAACAAGGTGGCAGAGGCCAATGCTTGAGTCCCCTCACTGTCAGACTGGACTGGCGGAACGGCATATTCGTGGTTCACTGACACGATCGCATATTTGCAGCGCCGCCTGGACTACGCAGAGTTGCTGCTGACAGTGTCGTTGAGTTCGGCGCGGGTGGCGAGTTTCGACAGCAGTGTGCTTGTTGGCATGGACGTGGCCGATCTCGCTGCGGATGTTCGGGCGGCGACTGAGGCGGCCAATACTGGCGATGCCGCTGGTCTGAAAGCCATCATGGATCGTCACACCGTCAGCACAGAGGACGGTCTGGTCTTCTACGATCCTCAATTCTCACGCGCTTTCGCATCGGGGGTGAGTCCGACAAAGCTGGCGGACGCCCTGGTGGCCATGGACGCGGACCCAGCTCTTGATCTGGCAGCCCACGAAGAGTTTCTGACGGATCTGGCGGGCGTGCTCTCAGCCGGCGTGACTGCCATGAGTGACACGGATCGTCGTCATTTCATGCTGGCTTGGACGTCTGTCACGAACGATTCCTCCTACGTCACAGTCGATGCGTCACGGCGTCAGATCGAGGTCCCTTTCCAGACACCGCGGCTACAGGCACTGTCGCTGCTTGTGGCACGGGGAGACTGGCCCGGTTCGTTCTTGACGGGCGTCGCTCAGGGAATTCAGACCCAGGAGGCAGATCTGGGGGCTGGGTATTGGTTGAACGCTGGAGTAGGCGTCAAAGACCCCAGTTTGATCGACCCGGACACAGGGCGACCACTGCTTGTGACTGATCCCATGTATGGCGTGTGGCAGGCGGGCGTCCAAGACCCCGCCTGGTTCACCGCCACATACATGACTGACTCGATCCAGGTGGACTACATCGATGCGGGCCGCAACGATCCCACCAACATGTTCGACACGACTAGCGCTGATGTCAGCACTGGCTTATGGAGCCTGTTCCATCGCGGTTTTGACCAGGCTAGTTACTCCGCCCTCATGTCGGCCCTGGCGACAGTGGATTTTCAGCGGATCGTCGCGAGTCAAGATCCGATTGCGGTGGAGCAGGCCCAGATCGCCGCGAAAGCCCTGCTACTGGAGGACTACCGCAACCCACAACTGCCTCCCTGGCTGCACACCGCCTTGGATGCACTCAGCCTCGTCCCCGTGGTCGAGATTCCGGCCGATGCTCTCAGCTCTTTGTTGTATTGGCTTGAGGGAGACCATCTCAACGCCGGTATCAGCGCCGGGGCGGTGTTCATCCCTGGCTTGGCAGAACTGCCTGCGAAAGGTTTGAAGTGGTTGCGGGCGGTCTTCAAAACAGGCTCCACGTCCGACATGACCGGCACAGTCTGGGACTTCATCAAAGCCACCCAGCCCGTCCATGAAGGCACCCACATTCCCCGCTCCTTCGAGCTCGACCTCGGCAACGGGACCACCATCTGGGTCAGCGGGAACGCGACAAAACACTTCGCCGAAGAGTATTTTGGAAGCAAGAACCCACTCAACGGACGGATCCCATCGCATAATCACCCTATCGCCGAGCAGGTCGTGCTCCTCAGTCTCAGAGAAATCTTGAAGCAAGCCACCAAGAATGGCATACCCTACACAGAGAAGCCATTCGTCGTCGGGGATTGGGGGATACAGTTCCGACCTCCTCGCGAGCCGGGTCAACTGCCGTCGCTCGTCCACGCTTTGCCGAATGAACAGTAACAGGAGGATAGAATGCTTGTTCGATCATGCGAGGATACGGGGCCGGACGGCGTCGTTGTCACGGACCGATACATTCCCTTTGAGATGGATTTCCCCCCCGAACTCGCCGGGGCTTACGGCTCTCCATGGCGCGTGTACTGCTTTTACCGCAGCACCATCAATGGGGAACATCAGCCCAAGCAAGGACTGGGCTGGTCAGAATCAATGCTGGAAGTCGTGGTCGAACACGACACCGGCAACATCGTACGTTTTGTTCTCGTCAGCGTGCTACGCGCCCGCTACCGCGACTACGACCCAGGCCCAGTCGAACCAGGCAACATCCTCTTCGACTATCCCCGGACCCACGGATACGCGATCGGACACCGAGACAGAGTAGCCAAAGGCTCCAATTATATCGATCAGTACGAGCAGTACGAGGTGTGGATCGGAGACCACCGAATCACAATCCTGTTCGAAGGGCGCGTCATCGATAAGAGCATCCAAGTCGGCGACCACCTCATCGTCTTCATCGACAGCGAGCACGAAACCGTTGGCTTCCAATTCACCAACATCACCGACCAAGAAATGGAACAAATCATCGACACCATCACATTCCCCGACAAAACCATCGCCCACGACTCATGAATGAACACCGCATTCTGCTTGATCGATCATCGCATGAGCCGGGAGCAGCCATGAGATGCTTGCGAACGCTCTTCAAAACCGGAGCCACATCGTCGAAGCCCGAACAAGTATGGAGCTTCATCAAAGCCACCCAGCCCGTCCATGAAGGCACCCACATTCCCCGCTCCTTCGAGCTCGACCTCGGCAACGGGACCACCATCTGGGTCAGCGGGAACGCGACAAAACACCTTCAGGACATTGCTCGCCGGGTACCCGTGTTTGACACCCAATCCGTCGCCGAGCAGGTGATGCTTCTCAGCCTCAGAGAAGCCGTGAAACAAGCCACAATGGACGGCGTTCCGCAGCCGGAAGAGATCCTGCACGTGAGCGGCTGGCGGCTGAAGTTTGCTCCTCCGCGGGAGTCAGGGCAGCTCCCATCACTCATTCACGCTCGGCACGATGAGCCCGATGAATACTAGAAGAAGGATATGATGCTTGTTCAATCATGGGACGGAGAAGGGCCCGGCACTGTCGTCGTCACCGATCAACAC
>JAITVA010000055.1 GCA_031286045.1 Propionibacteriaceae bacterium
GATGTCGGCTCCAGCGTCAGGTCGATGGGGAACTCAGTCTCGATCTTGTCCGTGAGGGTGCGTTCGATCGAGGCCGAGCCGACCTGCAGCGTGACGATCAGGCCGACGGCCAGCATCAAGGCGGTGGCGGTGGCGGCGGCCCGTCGTGGATCGCGGACCACATTCTTGGTGGCGACATTGGCCGCCGGACCCCAGTGCTTGACGACGGCGGCCAGACCGCGCAACAGGCCGGGCACGAACAGCCGCGCCCCGAAGAGCACCCCGATGGCCAGGCACATGGCGGAGGCGATGGCAGTGACCAAGGCGCTGCTGGTCATCACCGTCAAGGCCAGGATCGACCCGGCGACGCCGGCTGCGATGAACAGGCCGCAGATGACGGCCCGCGCGATGGAGACCTGCCTGGTGACGACGGCGGAGGCAGCCGGTTGCAGGGCTTCGATCGGGGGTATCCGGGTGGCGCGTCGAGCCGGGGCGACACAGGCGATGAAGGTGACGATCACGCCCAAGGCGATGGCGATCACGGTGTCGCGCAGGGGAACGGACAGGCCGAAGCGGATCGACCCGGTGAACAAGCCGAGCAGGGCCGACAGGCCACAGGCCAGACCGACCCCGAGCAGTGACCCGATCAGGCCGAGGATGATGCCTTCGGCCCAGATGGAATGGCGGACCTGCTTGCCAGTCGCCCCGATGGCCCGGATCAGGCCGATCTGGCGCTGACGACCGGTCAACAAGATGGTGAAGGTGTTGGCAATGGTGATGAGGCCGACGACGAGCGCGACCCCGGCGAAGACCCACAGGAGGTATTTGAAGCTGTCGATGCCGTTGGTGAAGCTGTTGGCCGCTCCGGCGAAGAAGTCGGCTTCGGTCTGAGTGGAGCCGACCAGCCCGAGTTGGCTGGTGGCGGCGTCGATCGCCTCTGTCACGGCGGCGCTGTCGGCGTCAGGGGCCAGGCGGACCAGCCAGTGGGCGGAGTAGACAAAAGGCTCCCCCCAGGTGTCCTCATACCACTGAAGGTTGAGGTAAGCCGGGTTGCCCAGCATCAGGCTGGTCGGATCGTTTGAGACGCCGCTGACAGTCACCTCTTCGCCATCGACCTTGACCGTGGAACCGATCGAGACGCCCAGGTTCTTCATCAGCGCGGAGTTGAGCAGGATCTGACCCGGCTCGGGGAAGGCGCCTTCTTTGAGCGTGACGGTGCGGAAGTCAGACGACGGCAAGGCCGTCAGATTGGAAAATTCGGTCTTGGCGTCGCGGGTGATGACGGTGGAGGTCTGCAGCAAGGGCTCGACGTTGGCCACACCGGGGACCTGGGCGATGGCCTCCGTCACCTCGGCGACAGTCGGTGCGGCGGTGGCGGCGGCTTGGTCGGCGGGTCGGCTCGGTGGGGTGAAGACCATGTCGGCGGCCGTGTAGGGGGCCGCTTTCTGCATCGACATGGCGTGGGACTCGGTGGCGGTCAGAATCGAGGCCGCGGCCATGAAGCCGACCGAGATGGCGACCGCCAGAAGGGTGGCGACATACCTCGCCGGATGGTATTTCAGTTCACGTAACGCGGTGGCCCACATGTCAGAGCGCTCCTTGGTTCGGGTCGTAGGCGCCGACCGGGGAGTATGCCCTCGCTGGACTGGTGGCAGGCGTGCCGGTGGCTTGGGCGAGCTGGCTCAATGTGGTCGTCTGCACCTCGGGAACCATCACCTCGGGCACGCCTGGCGCGCGACTGGTGTCCCAGGTGCGCACGGTGGCGGCCGTCAAGTGGTGGGCCGGGTCGGCGATGTCGTCGATGATGTGCCCGTCGGCCAAGACGAGGGCGCGGTCGGCGAAGCTGGCGGCGGTGGCGTCGTGGGTCACCATGATGATGGTTTGGCCACGCAGGGTCGAGGCGTCGCGGAGGTACTCAAGCAGGCGGGTCGAGTTCTTCGAGTCGAGCGCCCCGGTCGGCTCGTCGGCGAAAATCACCTTGGGCTGGCTGACGAGGGCACGGGCCACGGCCACCCGTTGCTGCTCGCCGCCGGACATCTGCGACGGCAGGTGGTTCAGGCGTTTGGTCAGGCCGAGCGAGTCGACCAACTGGTTGAACAGTTGCTTGTCGGCGCGGCGTCCGGCCAGGTTGAGCGGCAGGAGGATGTTCTCCTTCGCCGTGTGTGTCGGCAGGAGGTTGAAGGATTGGAAGATGAACCCGATCTCGTCGCGGCGCAGCTTGGTCAGATCGGTGTCGTCGAGTGAGTCGAGCCGGTTGCCCGCCAGCCAGATCTGGCCGGAAGTGGCGCGGTCGAGCCCAGTCAGGCAGTGCATCAGTGTCGACTTGCCTGAGCCGGACGGCCCCATGATGGCGGTGAAGCTACCGGTTTGAAAGGCGACGTCGACCTCGTCGAGTGCACGGACCATGGTCTCGTCCGATCCGTAGACCTTGACAAGACGACTGGCTGAGACAATGGGCAGATCGAGCGACATCTGGCGCGCGCTCATGGCAGGGATTGTAGAACTCATGTCACTGACCCTAAGCTGCATAATATGGTGCGGCAAGGCTATTCGACATGCTTCAGGGTAGGTGTGGGGAAGTTGGGCCCCTGGTCGTCAGGGGGCCTGAATCCGGGGTGGAGTCCGCCCCTGGTCTTCCCCTCATCCGGCGGTAGGACGTGGGTGGCACTGGCTCATGGCCATGTCGACCGCGAGGTCCCGGTCAGGTTTCAGACAACCTCGTCAGTTGGCGGAGAACCAATACAAACCCTGAGAGGTTGAGTCCGCAGTGTCAGGGCGCAGGCCTGGGTTGTGAGTGCTGGCGTAAAGCGGCTCGACTGAACCGGCTTCAAGGGCATCCGATTTGAAGAAGTCGAGTCTGGGCCCGGCCAAGCCGTCGTCAGAGTCAAGGTCGAGCTGTCTCAATGCCTGTTGAACTCGTTCGGGGGACACTGAGCCGGCTTGTTCGGCGGCCCTCACTAGGGCGATGACTGCGTCGTGGCTGGGGATGTCGGCAGTTTGCGCGTCGGCGGCGAAAGTGTCGTCGGAGAAGATGTTGAGACAGGTTGGGTCGTCGGCCGCGAGTCTGAGTGCGGAGAAGAAAGCGGAGACCGATGAGCTTCCGGTGTCGGTGGCCAACGACGCCGGGTCGCCAGTGTTGGGGCCGAGTGCGACGAGGACAGCGAGGGGCGAACCCGCTTCGGTGAGGGCGTCTCCAAAGGTGGAGGTGAGCGCCGCCGGGGTCAGGACAATTGGGATCTGACGGGCGCCAAGCAGCTTTTGCACCGCGAGGACGAGTGCCGCCTGATTGCTCGCTGAAGCGTCGATGATCAAGGAGTCAACCCTGCCTTCGTCCAGTGACGCGACCACATGCTGGGCCGATTCTGATGAGAGAGTCTCGGAGGCGGCGGCTACGATTCCCAGGTCGGCATGGTCGACTTGGGTCACCAGATAGGGTTTCGTCATCGACAGATCGCCTAGCGCCTGGTCAGCCGCCTGGCGCAGCATGGGTGGAGTGGCGCCGGTGCTCCACACAGCCGGGATGGTCGCCTCGCTGATGGTGTAGGGCAGGAGAACCGGGGGCTTGATCGGGGTCGTGGCCAGCGCTTCGGTCAGATGTGGGCCGTCCGCGGCTGCGACAATGCCAATGACATTGTCGTTGGCTAGCTGTGTCAATGCTCGGGTGGCTCCGTCGACTGTGCCGTCGTCAACCGCCACAGCGATCTGCACGTCAGCCCCACCCATGCCGAAACGGTAGCTGGCGACGCGGGCGCCCCCAGCCCCATCGCGGTACTCTGACCCTGGTCCTGAAGTGGGGCCGACGAGCACTCCGACGCGAATCGGCTGTTTCGCGACCGGGCCGGTCAGGGTGAGCGACACCGACACCGCCGGTAGTGGGTCAGGGGGTGGTGCGGGCTGTTCGGTGCAACCATTGAGCCCGACGGCAGTGACAAGGCTGGTCAGACAAGCCAGCAACCTGATCCGGCCTGTCATCAGTGCCCGCTCACATGCAGCGAGAAGACGGTGGCGACGTCGACATTGTCGGGTAATCCGGGAAAGCGCAGGTCGTCGACACGGGCCTGGGCGGCCTGGAACTCGGCTTCGTTCAACTTCAGGGCGAGCAGTT
>JAITVA010000082.1 GCA_031286045.1 Propionibacteriaceae bacterium
CGGGAAGGGTCCACTTATGTCCGATGGATAGCGCAACCAGGCGTTGATCGGCTCGCCATCCCACCCGGCGAACCTGATGTCTTGGATGACGACATGCGAGAACGGATGCGGCACCGGCACACACCTGACCGGCCATGCCTTGGCTCTGGCCGCCACCAGCGTCGCACTCCAAAACTCGTCGAAGCCAGCCGGTTCCGTCACCGACCCCATGTACACTTCGAGTTCGCTCAATGGCTTGTCGATAAGCATTTCCCCTCCTCAATACTCACGCTCATGTCGAATTGTCGCGGTCGCCCGCGCGCTCACTGCAATCATAGGGTCTCGACGCGGGATGACTGACTGATGACCTCGTGTCGTTTGCTTCCTGGCGCCGCCATTGTCGAGGTGGAGTGGGAGAAGTGACATCCAGCGCTGCTGACCATCGTCAAAACCGCCAGCCTGATCAGCGGCGTTTTCTCAGGGCAAGCCAGATAAACAGGGCGGTGAACCCGAGACTCACCACCAGCATGACCCAGAAGACCGGGATAACTCCCGGGGCAGTCGGGTCAGGGTCGCTCATCGCGAAGGGGAGCATCAAAGCGACAAACCCGGCGATCAGCGCGAACACGATCGCCACGATGACCGAGAGGACACGCCAAATCAGCTTGGTCTGGCGGGGAGGAGGTTGATTGAAGGATGACTGTTGGTACTGCCAGGCGGGAGGATACCCCGCTTGTGGTGCCCCGGCCTGGTTCCATCCGGGCTGCTGCGACGGTTGACCACCCCAGGACTGCTGAAGAGGGGTCGGCGCCCCACTTCGGGGCGACCAGGACGCTTGCGGCATCGACGTTTGTGGGACAGGTGCTTGTGTCAGCGGCGCTTGTGGCATCTGCGTTTGCGATATCGAAGGTTGGGCGACAGACGGTGAGTCCACTACGCCTGGTGGCGCCCACTGCGGCACCGGCGTTGACGCGAACGGTGGCGCGGACGACTGCGGCGTCGATAGCGGCGCGGACGACTGCGATACTGACGTTGGTGGGAAGGGCGGCGCGGACGACTGGAGCGCCGGGCCCGCTGAACCAGCCGGCATGCCCGGCAGCGGGGAGAAGGGCGGCGCCCCCGCAAACCCAGGCGGAATGGACTGCGGCGCGGGGCCTGAAGACCCTGGCGGCATGCCCGGCAGCGGGGAGAAAGGCGACGCCCCCGCAAACCCAGGCGGAATGGACTGCGGCGGCACGGACTGAGGTGACGGCAGGGTGGGTGGCAATGACGCTGGCGCAGACGGAGGTGACGGCAGGGTCGCGGGCGCCGCCGGAGGCTGGGGGATGTCGTCCGAACGCCGCGCGGGCATGGGGATGAGACGGCGGCGGTCGATGTGCGGATCGATCAGCGCTGCGGTCAAAGCCGGTGTCAGACCCTGGAACAGGGTGGGTTCGATCCAGATCATGACACCGGTGCGACCGGCGACGACCCGCATTCCGTCGGGGTAGGCCTGCACGCCGACACAGTCCTCGTACAACACAGTCCGACTGGCTTCGTCGCGTACGACACTCACGCCGCGATCCGAGACGATGAGCGTTTCCTCGTCGTTGATGGCGCCGAACTCGTGTCCCTCGACCGCAGGGGCGGTGAACACGGCGTGGGGTATCCCGGCCCATTCCAGATTGGCGTCTGGGGTCACCCAGAAAGCTCCATCACGGACGAGGGTCGCCACTGCCACCACATCATCCCTGGTCACAGCGGCATAGCGAGCACGTCGATGAGTGCCGGTCTCATCGGGTCGACCGAGCAGCCGGTTGACTGCGGCTGAGGGCGCCACGGAAGACACGTAGTCGTCGCTGTCGAAGTCGGTGAGGAGCGCCTGACGGGCTTGATCCAGTTCCTCATCGCTGATGTGACCGCGGGCAAGGGCGGTGAACTGGTCGACCAAAGCCCCCGCCACAGCACTACCGTTGTCTGGTTGGGTGTCGGCCACACAGGTGAGACGCGACAGGACGGCGCCGACCGGTTCGACCTCCACCGTCACGGAGTAGGACACAGCATCGACCTCGCGCAGTTGGTAAGTCAACCGGGTCTGGGCGAGACGACCCAGGGTCCCGAGAGCCGCCCCGGTGGGGACCAAGGCATCCACCACGACCGCATTCGAGCGATAGCGGTAGGCCCTGGGCAAAGGATCGGCCGCCGATGACAAGGAGGGTGTTGGCAGAGGCTGTCTTGATCCTGGTGGCAGCGACAGGTCGAGACCTTCCGGAAGCCCGGTCGACGGATCGTCACTAGTGAAGAAGCCCACCACATTGCCACTAGTGAAATACTTGGCCGCCCAGGCGGTGACTTCGTCGGCGGCGACCCGATTCAAGCCAATCTCACTGACGCCGGACAGCCCAAAATCCTGCAGGCCGTGACGAGTGTTGCGGGCCTCGCCGACCGCCCCACCGCGTCGAGTCTGCTCCACCTGAAGGATGTGTTTCTCCTTCTCCAACCGATGCAGGGGTAAGTCCCGCAGGTTGGCGACGACCCGGTTGATGAAGCGAACCACCTCATCCGCGCTGCCTTCGACAAAGAAAGCTGTCGTCACATCGCCGGTGCGCCCGTTGGCGTGGACCAGTTGACCGGCCGGATCGAGCATCCCGTCGAAGGCCAGGTGCTCAATCAGATGGGTGATGCCATGGTTGCCGAAATCTTCATCGGCCATGCCCACCCGGAAGAACAGTCCGCCCCGGCATATCCCAGTGCTGCGCCCAAGAAAGAAGTCGATCCCCTGGATCGTCGCCACCGAATCAGCTCCACCGGGCCCACCGGTCGAACCGGCCTCTGCCGCAGCATCAGACTCACCGACCGCCGCGATCCCCGCCGCGGCATCAGACTCACCAACTGCCCCAATCCCCCCAGCGACATCAGACCCACCGACTTCACCGGACTCCCCCGCGCGGCTGGCTTCACCGACCCCCACCGCACCACCGAGCTCGTCGGCGCGACCAGAGCCATCGACCCCACCAGCACCACCGACCGGTCCAGACCCAGCAGCCATCGACAACATTTCGTCTGTCATGTTTGAGCCCCCCGTTGTGCCGCGTCGAACATATGCTGGTACGCCTCCTCGGGATTGCGCAGGGTCGACCACAAACCCCACACCGGGTAAGGCCCGAGCGCCTGAAAGTGAGGCCAGGCGTCGGCAGTCCATCGGCCGAGCGACAGAAGCAAAGCCAGGTTGGAATGGATCGTCAGGTCACGCAGACTGGGCGCATGCTGCGGGGACAACACCGACCCCTGCGCAGCGTCGACGAGTTCTTGCCGGACCTCGGGTTTAGCCAACAATACTTTAACTTGATCGTCTGGCTCCGTTCGCCAGCGCTGGGCGTAATACTCCACCGGCAAAGCTCGCATGGTCGAACCTTGGGGCGCCCCCGTCGCTTGCGACCGAACGAATGACAAGGCGTCATCATCAGTGCCGTACCACGTGGGGAACAAGGCCGTCAGGTGACGGCGCGCCCCCTCGTACATGGTCGGCTCAAGCGCCGCCACATGACGATAACGCCGGGCGATCTCAGCGGGCCCCACCGCCAGTCCCATGCCGCTGGTGATCCGAGTGGCCCATAGCGACGCTTCGTCGGGATGGTCGGCGAGTTGGTCCAGCAGATACCGCTCAAGACGAAGCAAGGCTTGACGAAAACCACTGATCTGTTCGGCTGACAGGTTGGCCGCCCGCTGGTCGGAGCGCCGTCGCCAGGCCAGCGCCAGAAGGTTCTCGGCGAAGAAGACCGCCGCCAAGCGATCCTCTGGTCGAGTCTGGGCCAGCTCGCTCGCCCAATCGTCCAGACCGTCGATCGGAGCGTCGACGACCACCCCGATTCCAACCATGAGATCGTCCACGTCGCGACTGTTGGAGGACAGCGTCTGGCTCAAGGCCGCCCAGTCATGCCTCGTGGCCGCGTCCACACTCGCGCGCAGCCACGGCACGCGGTCCTCCACCGTCACAAAACTGATCGCCTGTCCCATGGGTCAATCATAAGACAAGACGACCACTGTGAGACCCAACACGCCGCCACCCAAAACTGGTATTGACAAGGGTTTATAACGGTTTCTACGGCGCTTGCGAGGGCAGCACAGACAGTGTCTGGCAGGGCGTCCTACCGCAGGGCCAAGGCTGAGACGATGGCAGGTGCGACGGGCAGGCTGGGAAGGACGGTTGCCTGAATGGCGTGGTACACATCCGGCTTGCCCGCCCACACCGTGGCCGACGCTTGGTTGTGACGGTCGAGCTCGTGACGCCAGGAGCCGCGGACATGGTCGATGAAGCACTCGTCGGCGTAGGCCCACCACTGAGCCGTACTCGCGGCGGTGTCACACAATCTCAGTTTGGCCAGTACAAACGCCGTGTTGAGCGCCTCGGCCAGGACCCAATGCATGCGCTCGTGCACCACTGGCAAGCCGTCCCAATCGGTGGTGTAGACGAAACCGTCGGCCCCGTCGACCGCCCAGCCGTCAGCCAGTGCCCGGTCGTACAAGGCCGTCGCCGCATCCCCCATCCAATCCGGGGAATCCGACAGACTGGCCTGAGCTTGAAGACAGAGCCGCGCCCATTCCAGACCGTGCCCAACCGTCGCCCCATAAGGGCGGAAGGGGTCGGCCGGATGGTCGCGGTTGAAGTCGGGCAGCGGCTGCCAGGCGGTGTCGAAATGCTCCGGAATGCGCCAACCGTTGGCCCGAGCCTCGCGATTGATGACGCGGTCGAGAATGAGGTACGCCCGGTTACGTAGGATCTCAGCCACGGTGGCGCCGGGCTCGGCACCACCAGCCGCAGCATCAGCGATGCCCTCCCGGCGGCGGGGGCGCAACAGTTCGGCTTGTTCTCGGTCGGCGCTCGTCACCACATCGGCGCCGGGCTCGGCCCAGGTGCGTGCTTCGCCGATGACGCCAGGCAGATCCAGCGCGTCGGCTGCCGCCAGGTAGGCCTCGACGGTATGCATGTTGGCGTTGACGCCACGGTAACGGTCGAGCTGGGTGAAGGCGCGGTCCCACTCCTCCACGATCATGTGGTACTCGTCGTCCCAGAAATGGGCGGTCGAACAGGCGATGGCCTCACGCAGGAGCGGCAGCGCATCAGTGTGGCCAGCCGCCACCGCGCTCGACGCCGCCAAGATGACGAAGGCATGAGGGTAGGCGGCTTTGGAGTCGTCGGTGGGCGAGCCATCCCAGCCGACAGCCGTGTACCAACCACCGTTCTCATGGTCGCTGAAAATAGTTTCAATGGCCCGGACCCCATGATCCAAGCCCTCGCGGCAGCCCGGATGCCCCAGCAGGGTACCAATGGCGCAGACGTGGGTCATCCGGCAGGTGATCCACAACTCACGATCATAAACACGATCAATGTTCCCATCCTCATCGAGCCAGCCGAACCCCCCTTCAGGCGCGACCGCCCGCAGGGCGAAATCCAACAGGCCGCGAGTTTGATCGCGCAGCCATTCATCAGAACCAGGCACACCAGTCATCGTCCACTCCATCGTCACATGCGGCTGACTACCGCCGATGACTAGCGTACAACTGTTGGGACGAACGAGGAGTAATGCCGCCCCACGTGAATGGACCACTCACCACAGTGAATCCAGAGGCCAACGCGATCTCATGGCGCCACGAAGGCAAGGGCGTCCTCAGGGTGACGGGGTCAATGCGGCCGGTGAGCAGGTTGATCGCGGCCGCCCAAAACTCGATGCACAACTTTCGCCAGCTTTCTTCACGCCCTGTAGCGTGAAACATGTTACGGAGGAAACGAAAGGTTCCCTTCTCTCGACACCAAGCGTGGGCACCCCGCCCACCTAAGACAGAAAAGAGCGTAACAAATGAATATCAGGAAACGAATGGCGGCGGTCTTGAGCGCACTCGCTCTCAGGGGGCGATGATGCGTCCCACACTCCAGCGAGTGTGCTGGTTTGTGGTAGGCGCTCTCGCCCTGACGGGATGCACAGCGCCCACCACAAACCCAGGCCCAACAAGCACACCGGAACCACCCCTGGGAGAAATCCCAAAGGTCACGACCCTAGCGCAGGTCACGTTGCCGATCCATTCCTATCTACCCACTATCGAACAGTCCGTGGGGATTCTTCGACCCTGACACCGTCGCCGATATCGGCTATGGCATGCCTCCCGACCACTTCGGTATCAGAATTGGCGGGAACATCACTGGCCCTGTCGCAGATTCGTGCTTGGGCCGAGTGCGCTCCGTCCTCCCCGGGGGTATGGACACTGACCAGTTCTTGATCTCGAACCTTCCCGATGGGGGCCCCGCCTGGCACCCCCAAGACAGCCGCTTCGTCGCAGCCGAAGCCACCTGGTCAACCTGCATGACACAGCGAGGATTCACCTACGCCACACCCCTGGACGCCATCAACAAGAACCACATGACCGCCGCATCCCCGGAGTCCATGGCAGTCGCTGCCGCTGACGTCCAGTGCAAGATCGACACAAACCTGGTCGGCATCGGCGTCGCCGTCCAAAGCGCCTACGAACAGCAATACATCGACACCCACCGCGACGCACTGACCACCCAACAAAAACAAATCGCCGACTTCATCGCCGGACACGTCACCATCCCCAAACAAGCCCCACCAACCCAACAACCAAGCGTCGCCGAATCCGCCACCGGCAACCCACCCCAGCCCAACGACGCCCAGCCCAACCCAGCTCAACCCAACCAGCCTCAACCCGACGGGCCCCAATCCTGACACAATTCCGACGCCTAACCCGCCAGCCCCCAACCCAACCCACTCCTAAGACCAACCCAACACCCAACCCGGCCCCCCCCCCCCCCACGGAGAGCCCCATGAAACCACCGGCCACCACCCCAGACCGTGTCATCCACCGACAACGCATCATGCTCATCATCATGGTGGTCGCCCTCCTCGTCTGCGTGGCCGGACTGATCGCCGTCTGGAACATCAAATCCCCCGCCCAACAGGCGGCCGGCCAGGCACCCCCGCCACCATCTGTCCTGACCGCCGAGGTGAAGAACGAAGTCCTAGCCCAGCAAGTGATCATGCGCGGAACCGTCGTGTCCGACACCATCAACATCCGTTCCCTGTCAACCGCCAGCCCACCCATCATCACAGCCACACCCAAGTCCGGCGGCGACCAGATCGCCGAAGGCGACCTGCTGATCGAGGTGGCCGGACGCCCCGTCATCGCCCTAACCGGACCCACCCCGGCCTGGCGTGCTCTCGGGCCTGACCTGGTCGGAAAAGACGTGAGCGAACTCCAGGAAGCACTGCAACGTCTGGGGCAGCTCTCGGATTTCAAGGCCGGAACCTTCGATCAGCGCACCGGCAAGGCGGTCGAGGCACTGTACAAGGACCGTGGCTACGCTCCCTCCTGTGACCGTTCGCCCGTGGCGGTGTGCCTGGGCGAGGTCGTCTTTCTGCCCAGCTTGCCCGTCACTGTCACCAGCCGGGACGCCAACGTCGGCGACGACGCCACCACCACCAAGACCGGCCTGATCACCATCCAGTCGGGTGAGGCGACCGTCAGCGCCACCATCCCCGCCGGGCAACAGACGGGCCTGACTGCGGGCCTGCCGGTCCTTGTGACCGACGACGCCAGCAATCGGGAGTGCCAGGGAAGCCTCGCCAACCTGGGCGCTTTGACGGCAGGCTCCGACCAACAAAGCCAGGGTGGCGGCGGGAGTGGCGGTGGGGCTGGCGGCGCAGGTTACCCGGCGACCATCACCGCCAGTGGCTGCCTGGACGCGACCTGGCTCAACCTCAATGTTCGGATCAGCATCCAGGTGCAGGCCACACCTCAAGCGGTCTTGGCGGTTCCGACCACGGCTATCCGCACCGACGCGGGCGCGCACACCTACGTCACCGTCCACCCGGCTGACGGCGGGGAGGATCGACGGGTCGACGTGACGCCGGGTCTGATCGCGCAGGGGCAAGTCGAAGTCACCCCAGCCAGCGGCCAAACACTGTCCGAAGGCGACCTGGTGGTGGTGGCATGACAGACTCGCCTCGCCCGGTCATCCGGCTGGACAAGGTCGGGCGACGGTTTCCCGGCCCGCCACCGGTGGACGCCTTGCGTGAGGCCACCTTCAGCGTCGAGGCGCGAGAACACGTGGCCATCATGGGGCCGTCGGGGTCAGGAAAATCGACCCTGCTGAACCTGATCGGCCTATTGGACACCCCCACCAGCGGAAAATACGAGCTTGATGGCGCCGATGTGGCGCAGTTGGACGAGCATACCCGCACAGCCCTGCGCCGCGACGCCATCGGCTTCGTCTTCCAGGACTTCTACCTGATGGCGGGACGCTCCGCTTGGGAGAACGTCGCCTTGGCCATGGTGTACACCGGGGTCAGCGCCAAACAGCGCATGATTCGAGCCAAGCAGGCCCTGGATCGGGTGGGGCTGGACCACCGCCATGACGCCCTGCCCACAACCATGTCGGGTGGGGAACGCCAACGGGTCGCCATCGCCCGGGCCCTCGCCAACCAGCCCCAGTTGCTGCTCTGTGATGAGCCGACCGGCAACCTCGACTCCGCGACCACCGAGCAAGTCATGGCCCTGATCGCCGATCTCAACGGTGAAGGCATGACTGTTCTGACCATCACCCATGACCCCGCCACCGCCGCCTGGGCGTCACGGCGATTGATGATCTCGGATGGACGGATTCCAGCATGAAGCACCAGCCGGAGCCAGGTCACCACCCATCGGAACCAGATATCCAATCACCAGAGCGACATCTCAACCACCCGCCCCAGCATTCCAGCCGGCCACCCCAACATTCCGGCCCGCCGGAACACCATCACCACCAACCAGCCCGACGTCGCCGCCAAGCCGGGGTCTGGCGAGCCATCATCAGCGAGGCGCTGGCGAGCTTGGGCCAAAAACCCGCCCGAACCATGCTGACCATGCTGGGAACCGTCCTCGGCGTCGGCTGTTTCGTGGCCGTTCTCGGCCTGACAGCCACCGCCGCCGGGCAGATCGCCCAGGACTTCTCCACCCAGTTGGCCACCGCCGTCCAAGTCAACGACGCGGGCGCGGACTCGACCAGCGACCGTGTGCGCTCCTTCACCGATGACGCCGAGCAACGCCTGGCCCGTCTCAACGGGGTCGACAGCTCCGGTGTCGCCTGGTCGGTCTCCGTCAACCCGACGATCACCGGTCCACTCGGCGGCTCTGGCACCAACCAGATCCAGGTGATGGCCGCCTCCAGTGGCTACCTCGACGCCGCGCTGCCCATCTGGGCCTCCGGTCGGGTGTACACCCAGTTTCAGCAGGAGCACCGACTGGCCGTCGTCGTGCTGGGGCAGGCCACGGCGCAACGACTGGGTGTGAGCGAGGCCGGTGAGACGATCTTCCTCGACGGCACACCCCACTTGGTCACCGGCATCCTCAAGGATGTGGCCACCCGTCCAGAACTCCTGGCCAGCGTCCTACTGCCAGCGTCGACTGCCCTCGAACGCTTCGGCGACCCCACCAGCCTCTCCCCTGCCAGCATGCTCATCCGAACCGATCTGGGCGCAGCTCAACAAGTCGCCAGCGAAGCCGCACGGCAATTACGACCCGACGATCCCTCCCTGTTGGCCGTCGTCCCCCCACCCGATCCACCGCGTATGGCCTCCGTCATCAGCACTTCAATGCAAGCCCTCTTCACCGCTCTGGCTGGAGTGACCCTGCTCATCGGCGGCGCAGCCATCGCCAACACCACCCTCGTCTCCGTCATGGAACGCACCCAAGAGATCGGACTACGCCGGGCCCTGGGCGCCAATCCCGGCGACATCGTCACCCAGTTCCTCCTCGAAACCGTCATCCTGGGCGCCCTGTCCGGACTGGTCGGAGCCTCGCTCGGCCTCATCACCGTCATCATCGTCGCCGTCAGCCAGCACTGGACCGCCCTGATCGACAGCTGGGTCGTCTTCGCCTCCCCCGGCATCGGCGCCGGAGTCGGTCTGATCGCCGGACTCTACCCCGCCTGGCGAGCTGGACACATCAACCCCATCCAGGCTTTACGCCACTGAATGACGCCGCCGATGACTGCCCAGAGGAATGATGTGAGCTATCGGCCCCCCGCGTGACGTCAACACAACAGTCTGACCATCGTGAGCTTCCCGGACCACTTCTGCGGTGTTGTTCCGGAGATCGCGAATAGCCACATTCGTCATGCGACGACTGTAGCGCATAGTCGCCCGGTGGGGCGCGGCGAAGGGCGTCGCATCCAGATCAACGAGACCCATGTCCATCCCGTGGCGGAGGATGACGTGTGCTCTCAGCGACCGCGAAGTGAACCAGGAAGTCATTACTTCCTTAGTTACGATAGCTTGCCGATCACCCGAGAGTCAGATAATCTGATTCTTATGACAGTGACCCTCACTCATCCGACAACACTGACTGCCACTGAGGCGAGTAGGACGTTCGCGTCTGTCCTGGAGCGGGCCCGAAACGGGGAGACGTTCACTGTGGAGAAGGGCGGGGTGCCCATGGCTCAGATCACGCCGCCGAGTCAGAAGCCGAACGGGGCCGCCTTACTGAGGTTCCTCGCGACATGGGATCCAGACCCGGAGGGCTTCACGGATGATGTGCTGGCGAAGATGGAGGCGCTTGATGGACCACAACCGCGAGATGAGGAGCGTATGACATGGGTCGCCGACTATGCCTAGACACTGGCGTCCTTGTCAGCCTTGAACGCGACCACTCATTCGCTTCCGCACTGCGACCCGATGATGACATCTGCCTCCCAATGATCGTGGTGGCCGAGTATCTGACTGGGATAATGCTTGCCCGACCGACCAGTCGACCCCGTCTCCAACTCTTCATCGACCATGTCCTGGAAACCGTGGCGGTGCTGCCGTATGACGAGGAGATACTCGACACTCACGTAGCCCTACGAGCCTGGACATATCAGGACGGCCGACCCAGAGGCCAGCACGATCTCATCATCGCCGCGACGGCGGTCGTCACCGGTCGCACGCTACTCACCCTCGACCACAAGGCCAAGTTCGACGAACTGCCAGGTCTGACCGTTGAGTATCCGCAGGGGCGATGACACCACTACCCCGACCCGCGCACCACCAATTCGGGCCGGATGATCTCGGGGGTGATGGTGGCCGGATCAACCCCGTCTTCGATGACGCGAAGCAGCATTTGGGAGGCGCGGTTGGCCAGTCGATCAGCCGGGTTGGTGACCGATGAGAGCGGGGGCGCGGTGGATTGGCCGAGTTCGGTGTTGTCGACGCCGATGATCTTGATCCGACCGGGAACATCCAGGCCCTCCTCCGCCAGGACGTGCATGGCGCCGGCTGCCATCAGATCGGATTGGGCGAACACCGCGTCGATCTCGCGGTCTTGTTCCAAGATGGTTCGCATGCAGTCCTCGCCACCTTGGCGGGTGAAGTCAGCGTGGGCCAGAGGTCCAGGAGTCAGCCCCGCTTCAAACAATGTTTGCACCCAGCCGGCGGCACGGTCGCGGACCGGGCTCATGTCTTCGGGCCCCGCCACACAGGCCACCCTGGTGGCGCCGGAAGCCAAGAGTTCCTGGGTGGCCAGCTGTCCGACCAACCAGTTGTCGACATCGACGTACAGTTGGGCTGACCTCGTCCAGGGTCGCCCGATGTACACCACCGGCACATTCGTTTGCGCGATAGCCTGGGCAGCCGCGCCAGTGCCATGCTGCGACACGACAATGGCCCCATCGACATAACCAGGGCGCACCGCCGACGAAACCTTGGCCGGCGGGTCGTCTGGATGGACGATCACCAGCACTAGTTGGTACTTGGTCGTATGGACGATCTCCGAGACCCCCCGAATCACCAAGGACAAGAAGGGATCACCCAAAACCAGCGAGTCCGGCTCGGGGATGACCAAGGCGATCGACTGGGACCGGCTGCTGGCCAGCGCCTGCGCCGCCTGGAGCGGGGCGAAGTTCAGCTTGTCGGCGGCGGCCTGCACCTTCTCACGGGTGGCGTCAGACACCGAGCCCGTTCCACTCAGGGCACGCGACGCTGTCGCTCGGGCCACACCCGCGACCCGAGCGACATCGTCTAGTGTGATTCTGTCCACACCCAACTCCTCAAACAGTGATGACAAGCACGACGGTGACCCGAACCGCAGTCGCCGACACCCATCATGTCCAGCAGAGTGACGGAAATCAGACGAGGCAGAATCGTCCCCCTCCCCCTACGCCTCATGTCAACCCTTCACCGCACCGGCCATGATACCAGCAACCAACTGTTTTCCGGCCACGAAGAACAGGATGATCAGGGGGAACGTCGACAAGACGACGCCCGCCATCATGACGGTGTAGTTTTGGTTGTTACCTCCGGCCAGGTTGGCCACCGCCAAGGTGAGCAGCGGCACCCGACTGGAGTTCGATCCGATGATCAGGAAGGGCCAGTAGTAGTTGGTCCACTGGGCCACGAAGGTGAACAAGGCCAGCAGCGAAGCCGCCGGCAGGGCCGCCGGAATCGCCACATGATAGAAGGTCTTGATCATGGAACAGCCATCGACCCGCGCAGCCTCGATCAGCTCGTAGGGCAAGGCGGCGGTGATGTACTGGGTCATCCAGAAAACACCGAAGGCGGTGACCAAGGATGGCAGGATGACGGCGGTCAACGAGCCGTAGAGCCCGAGCTTGCTCATCAAGATGTACAGCGGGATGGCCGACAGCTGGGCTGGGATGGCCATGGTGCCGACCACGAAAACCATCAGGGGCCCACGCCCCTTGAAACGCAACTTGGCGAAGGAGTACCCCGCCAGAGTGGAGAAGGCCACCACCGACAGTGACACTGTCACGGCCACGATCACGGTGTTGAGGAAGGCCTGCCCGAAGTTGATCGCCTCAAAAGCAGTGGTCAGGTTGGTCCACAGCATGGAGCCAAAACCTAATCCAGGGAAACCGTGCATCTCGTCGAGGGTCAGTGAGGCCAACTGGACGGCGTAATACAAGGGGTAGATCGAGATGAGGACCACCAGACCGACCATCAGATAGGTCAGGCGACCGGCTCGTTGGCCCTCACTGGTCAGGCGCACACGGTTGTGGCGGGCAGCGGCTCGACCGGCGCCGCGACCGGCGACGGCGGTGGCGAAAGCCGAAGATGGATACTGTTTGCTCATCGCGCGACCTCCTTGTTTGTCTTGGCTGACTTCTTCGGTTTGGGAGCGTCTCCCGACGCCATGCGAGAGGTCAGTATGTAACTGAGGATGCCGAAGGCGACTACCACAAGGAATAACATCCATGAGATAGCGGCCGCCCGACCCATGTTCGAGGCGTTGGTCGAGACAAAACCCGTCTTCCACATGAACTGGGTCAGTGTCAACCACTGGTTGGAGTTGCCGCCGTAACCCGGGCCGACTGTGTACATCTGGGGCTCGTCGAAGATCTGCAGACCACCGATGACCGAGGTGATGATGACGAAGATCAGGGTGGGGCGAATCATCGGCAGGATCACCGAGGTCAACTGCTTGAACCTGCTGGCGCCGTCGATCACCGCCGCCTCGAGCGTCTCATGGGGCACCGCCTGCATCGCAGCCAGCAGCACCAAGGTGTTGTAACCCGTCCAGCGGAAGTTGACGATCGACGACACGGCGATCCATGAGGCGAAGGTGTCGGAGTGCCAGCCGATGGGCCCAATCCCGAACCAGCCCAGCACGGTGTTGATGGTGCCCGTCTGATCAGCGAAGATCATCCGGAAGATGATACCGGCGGACATGGGGGCGATGATGTAGGGGAAGAGCACCCCCATACGCCAAAAGGTCTTGGCCCGAAGATTCGACGAGAGCAGGTAGGCCACGATGATGGCGATGACCAACTGCGGCAGCGAGGACAAGGCGAAGATGGCGATGGTGTTGCGCAAAGCGGTGTAGAAGTCGGGCTGCCCCAAAGCCCAGGCGAAGTTGCCGAACCAGTCCCGGCCGTTGGGACAACCGGTGCCTGAGACCTGCTTGTCCCCCATGGCGCAGGCCAGGCCACCGTCACCGCTCATCGTGTTCCACTGGCGCGTGGACAAGAAGATGGTGTACAGCAAGGGGAAGAGCCCCATCACTGCGAAGACAATAAAGAATGGTGCAATATAGATGTAGGGTGACGCCTTCAGATCGAACCGGCTGAGGCGGCCCCGGCGGCGAAGTTTCGCCTCAGGGATGGTGGTGGACACGAGGTCTCCTTTG
This sequence comes from Propionibacteriaceae bacterium, assembly GCA_031286045.1. Taxonomy (GTDB): domain Bacteria; phylum Actinomycetota; class Actinomycetes; order Propionibacteriales; family Propionibacteriaceae; genus WQYJ01. The sequence continues at coordinate 14,128 of JAITVA010000082.1, forward strand.
ACTAGACATGAAGCCGACGGCCAGCCATCTGGTGTCGGCCAGCCTCACCAGGACTGGGCCACGGTGCTGGCGGGATTCCCTCCCTTTCCCGCCAGCACCGGCGGCTTGGTGCGATGCCAGCTGAGGCGCCCGTCGGATCCGGCGCGCCAACAGACATCAAGAGAACTGACCGTGAACCATCAGTTCCCTGGGGAGACGATGATCAGACATCGACTCCCCTGGCGTGTCACAAGGCGCCAACTGCGCTCACCCAGGTGGTCCAGGCGTCAGCCGCAGCGGCGGTCTTGTCAACGTCAATGGTGTTGAGGTTCTTGACCAGGGCATCATTGATATCAAAGTAAGCGCCACCCTTGTAGGGCACGACCGTGACGGCCTCAGCGCGGCTGCCGAAGATCTGACCGACGGGAGCGTCATTGAGGAAGGCATCGGTTTTACCGGTGACGGCGGTGTCGGATTGAGCATCGACAGCACTCGGGTAGTTCGAGGCGGCAGTGAATGTCGCGACCTGCTGCTCAGGAGCAGTCAGCCACTCGACGAGCTTCATAGCTTCTTCCTTGTTCTCCGACTGCTCGGGAACGACCAGATAGGAGCCGCCCCAGTTGCCGCCACCCTTGGAGTCGTCATAACCCGAGGGGAAGACGTCGGCGATGTCCCAACCGACGAAGTCCTCGCCAGCGCCACCCTTGACGTTGTTGACGATCCAGGCCGGGCACAGCATGGTGGCGAAACCGGTGTCCGACTTCATGGCGGCGCTCCAGTCGTCGCTCCACTGACCGAGACCAGCGGACTGCGCGCCTTGAGCGGTCAACAGGTCAAAAGCGGCCTTGACATCGGCATTGTCGGTGGCGATGATCGACTCGTCGTCAGAGGAGACATAGGCCTCAGTCATCTGGTTGACCATGCCCTGCCAGATGCCGGCGAAGGAGTCGAACCAGTAGGCGCCCGTGTTGGCGTCGGCGAACTGCTTGCCAACCTCGAAGTAATGGGCCCAATCACCCTTGAGAAGTGCCGCCACCTCATCGCGGTCGGTCGGCAGACCAGCCTTGGCGAACAGATCGCTGCGGTAGCAGATTCCCTCCGGCCCGATGTCTGTTCCAGCGCCGATCAACTTGCCATCAGCGGTCGTGGCCGAAGCCGACTTCCAGGCCTGGTAGCGATCGGCCGGAATGGTGTCACTGAGGTCGACCAGCTTGTCAGCGTTGGCGAGCAGGCTGGGCATCCAGTCGATCTCGACGGCTTGGATGTCGAAGGCGCCCGACCCGGTGCCGAGCGCGGTGTTGAAGGCGGAGCGGGCATCGTTCGAGGTGGCCGACACAGTCGACTCGATCGTGATGTTGGGATGCTCGTCCATGTACTTCTGGTAAAGATCCGCGCCCGGAGCGGTGTCGGTCGACTTCTCAAAACCAAAGTTGTTGAAAGTGTTGATGGTGAGGACGATCTCGGCTCCGGTGGATGAGCCGGTCGAACTCGACGAGTCCGTGTCGCCTCCTGTGTTGTTGCCGCAACCGGTCAGTGCCATGCTGGCGGCGACCAGCACGGCGCCAATCGCGGCTGTCTTCTTGATTCCTACGTTACGCACGTGAATGACTCCTTCGTCTGTCTAGGACAGATTCGCTGAAGTTCCCCCCAGTTGAGGAACGCTTGGCTTCCTGGTGGAAGCGCTTCCAATGAAACCAATAGTGCCACATCGAACGATTGGTCGCACCTGAATACGCCTGAATCTGCCAATGTTTACCAAATCGTTATAGTCTCCAGGCGAATCCTGTCGGGTTTTAATGGAAGCGGTTCCAATTCGCTCCAGTTTCCGCTACGCTTGGGTCCGTCGTGGGGGGCTGAGGACCATCTCAGCCAAACGACGACAGTCAGCGGGGAACAGCGGTGGGCCACTGGGCGGCGATGACATCCAAGGGTCCGCTGACAGCGCCATCAAGAATCGAGGATGCTTCCATGCAGTACGGCCACTACGACGACGCGGCACGCGAGTACGTCATCACTACCCCAAACACTCCCCTGCCCTGGATCAACTACCTCGGCAACCAAGACTTCTTCTCACTACTCAGCAACCGTGGCGGGGGGTACTGCTTCTATCGCGACGCCAAACTGCGTCGGCTGACGCGGTTCCGCTACCAATCGATCCCGGCTGACAACGATGGACGCTTCCTCTTCATCAATGACGCCGGGGACGTCTGGTCGCCGACCTTCGCGCCCGTCCAGGCCCCGCTCGACTCGTATGAATGCCGCCATGGCCTGGGGTATTCCCGTGTCAGCGGCGCTCGCGGCGGGATTCAATGCGACGTCACGTACTTCGTGCCACTCGACGCCAGCTGCGAGGTGCAGCGAGTCCATGTGCGGAATCTGTCCGATGGGCGCAAGACCCTGAAGCTGTTCAGCTACGTCGAATGGTGTCTGTGGGACGGACTCGACGACATGCTCAACCTCCAACGCAACCTCTCCATCGGTGAGGTCGAGATCGACGGTTCGACCATCTATCACGTCACCGAATACCGCGAACGCCGCAACCACGACGGCTTTTACTCGGTCAACACACCCATCGAGGGGTACGACACCGACCGTGACTGCTTCATCGGAGGGCCCTGGGAATCACTCAGCACGGCCGCCGTTCCCGCGTTCGGAGTTCCGACCAACTCCCTGGCCTCGGGGTGGTACCCCATCGCGTCACACTGTGTCGCGATCGACCTTGAGCCAGGGGAATCCCGTGACCTGGTCTTCGTCTTGGGCTACGCCGAGAATCCTGAGGATGACAAGTGGGAACCGCTTGGGGATGTGGCACGCAGCGCGCCGGTGAATGAGCGGGTCACTCAACGCCGCCCCCCCGCCGGGCGCGGCCTGGGGGCTGATGATCGGGCCGACTCTTCCGGGGGTTCGTCATCTGGGGCAGTTGATCAACGAGGTCAGAGCATGGTGGCTGGCGCGGTCGCTCCGGCGGCAATCAACAAGGCGGGGGCTCGGGCCCTGCTGGCTCGGTTCTCGACCACCGAACAGGTGGACGCCGAGCTGGCCCGACTGGCGACGTACTGGGATGAACTCTTGGGGCAGTTCCGACTCGAATCAGCCGATGACAAGATGAATCGATCAGTCAACATCTGGAACCAGTACCAATGCATGGTCACTTTCAACCTGTCGAGGTCGGCCTCCTACTTCGAGACGGGGATCGGACGGGGCATGGGCTTCCGTGACTCCAACCAAGACCTGCTGGGCGTTGTCGCCATGGTGCCGCAGCGGGCCCGCCAGCGTATCCTCGACCTGGCGGGCACTCAGTTCCCGGATGGATCGGCCTACCATCAGTACCAACCGCTGACCAAGCGCGGCAACCATGACCTCGGCTCGGGCTTCAATGATGATCCGCTCTGGCTGATCTGGGGGGTGGCGGCCTACATCAAGGAGACCGGCGATTTCTCGATACTCGACGAGAATGTCCCCTTTGACAACGATGAATCCCTGGCCCGACGACTGATCGACCACCTGGTCGCCTCCTGGCGGCATGTGGCCGACAACCTCGGACCACACGGCTTGCCCCTGATCGGGCGGGCCGACTGGAACGACTGCCTCAACCTCAACGCCTTCACCACCACACCGGGCGAATCCTTCCAGACGACGACCAACCGGGAGGGCGGCGTGGCGGAGTCGGTCTTCATCGGCGGTATGGCGGTGGCGACCTGCCCCGATCTGGCCGACCTATTGGAGCGGCGCGGCGAGGAGGAGCTGGCTGGTCAGGTGCGAGACTTCGTCGCATCCATGCATCAGGCCTTGCGAGAGCATGGTTGGGATGGGGCTTGGTTCCGGCGAGCCTACGACGCCTACGGCTCGCCAGTCGGGTCGATCAGCAACGACGAGGGCCAGATCTATATCGAGCCGCAAGGAATGTGCATCATGGGCGGCTCCGGGGTCGACGATGGGCGGGCGGCGACCGCCTTGGAGTCGGTCAATCAGCGTCTCGCAAGCCAGCATGGGGTGTCACTGGTGGCGCCACCCTACACCAGATACCACGTCGAACTGGGCGAGATCAGCTCCTACCCGCCTGGGTACAAGGAGAACGGCGGCATCTTCTGCCACAACAACCCCTGGATCATCATCGCCGAGACCATGGCCGGGACAGCGGATCGGGCCTTTGACTACTACCGACGCATCACCCCGGCCTACCGCGAGGACATCAGTGACGTCCACCTGACCGAGCCCTACGTCTACTCCCAGATGATCGCCGGACCCGCCGCCCCCCGCTTCGGTCAGGCCAAGAACTCCTGGCTGACAGGCACAGCCGCCTGGACCTGGCACGCCGCCACCTGCTGGTTGTTGGGAGTGCGCCCCTCGCTAGACGGTCTCGTCGTCGACCCAAAAATGCCTGTTGGCTTCGGTGAATACACGGTGACTCGGCGGTTCCGCGGGGCGACGTACATCATCCACATCGTCGGATCGGGGGCAAGTGGCGGCCCGGCCACTCCGGCTACCCTATCCGCACCGGGAACCGACTCCGCCTCGGCGACCAACTCCCAGTCGGGCAGTTCCCCGGCCACTTCGGGCACCTCGAATACCCCAACAGCCCTGGCCACCTCGGTCACCCCGGCGACCCCGATCAGTACCCTGACCGTCGACGGCGTCCCGATCACCGGCGACACCATCCCCGTCGCTCCCGCCGGAACAACCGTCGAGGTGGAGTGGGTCGCGCGCAGCTGAGGCGCGCGGGACGGGGGGCATGACAGTCGGTCGACGCCCCGCCCCACCGGTCACACATTTCTGCCGATAACCCAGCAATCTTCAACCTGAGGTGAGTAGGACAGGTGATTTCTAGGACCCAACTATGGCAAGTGATATTGATTTCTCAGCCTGTGGGATGGCATACCTCACTTCTGAGGACTGAAATGGGTAGTTTTCCCATCCCTGCCGGCTGTGCGTCGGCTGTGCCAGAACAGCCGACATAACTGAGCAATCTCTGGCTGTCTTGGGGTCGATCATCGTTGTGGGTCATAGTTATGTCGCCCCGACGCTACGAAATGGCGACACAGCTATGACCAAGTATGAGTCAGGGACCCAAAAGCCTCATACTTTGCTCACTTATGGACCGGCCGGGCTGGCCCTGCGGTCACTCCGGACCGTCCCGCTCCGAGCGCGGGGGTCGAGGATGGACCATTCACTCAGTTTTCGAGCCGTCTCACCGACTGGTCGGCTGAAGTGGTGGTCGTGAGCCGCCCCGCTCCGAGCAACACCCAACCACCACCAATCGAGCCCCGCTCAAAAGCAGATATTTATACTAGTCAAACCGGTTTTCTCGATAGCTTGGGAAGATTGGACTGGGGGTGTCCCAGCAGCATAGGATGACGGGTGGGGGGAACGAGATGACTCGCTCCCCTTCCACGGAGAGCCTGTGATCGCGGCCGATCAGTTCTTCGTTGAAAGGTGAGCACCGTGCGCCGCTTTCCCTCCCCGCACACTCGCGACCGTGAACATGTCACTATCCGGCGACACCGAGCGCTCACCATCGCTCTCGCCACGACAGCGGCTGCCCTGTCCACGGTGCTAATCCTTCCCTCCGCCATAGGCCAGATCGACAACGCCCTTCATCCCACGCAGACCAAACAGGCCGGTCCTTCCGTAGTGGATCAGGTCGCAGACGACGCCACCACCCCATCCGACCGCGATCTGACACCGCCTCAAACCACCTCCACGACACCCGACCCCACAGACCCCGACCCAACAACACCTGACGCGCCGACACTGGACCCCGAAACCGACCGGGCGACCCGTGACGCCGCCACCCCATCCGACCCCACGAACTCCACCTCCACGACACCCAACCCCACGAAACCCACCTCCCCATCCCCCAACCCCAAGCAGACCCCGCCAAACGAGGTCGGCATCACCCCGGCGGCCTCGTCCTGCCGCAAGCCCCCACCGCTCGACGCCAACGCCAAGATGGCTGGTGACGAGGCCACCTTGCGCAGCCTCGTTCCGAGCGGGCAAGGAAGTAAGGCAACCATTCGTATCACCAAGGACATCTCTCTGACCCGTTCGATCACCATCTTTCCTGGCACCACCGTCACGCTGGAATCAGAGGGACCATCCCTGTACGGGCCGCGCGACGCCGCCACACTCACCGTCCAGGGGAAGCTCACCACCAACGGCCTCACCATCTACCATGGCGACCTTGTGAACTCCGACTCCGTGGGAATCCACGTCGCCGAGGCGGGTTCGGCCGAGGTCTACGCCGGCTCGATCTCACGCGACCCCCGCGAGGTCATCCCTGATGACAAGACCCCCACGGCTGGTGCGGTGCGGATCATCGGCGGCGCCTTCAAACTCCTCGCCCGCGGCCAGATCACCGACAACGCCGCTGAAGACGGATCCGCTATCTTCGCCAAGTCCACCGGGTCGAACCGAGCCACGGTCTCGATCGCCAATTGCGCCGAAGTCCGCGGCAACAGGCTGTACGGACCCAGGGCCACCTCCCGGTCCGACGCCCACGGAATCATCTCCATGCACGGCGCCGATTTCAACCTGGCGGATGGCGGAGCCGTCTCCGACAACGACTTCCACAAGGTGTCCGACGCACCCGTCGAGGCCTCGACCATCGCATTGTTCGACACACTTGCAAAGATCAGCGGCTCCGTCTCCCGCAACACCATGACGGTTGGGGGCGCCATTTGGGCGACCTACGGCAGCCTGACCATCGACAAAGCACGCCTGATCGGCAACACCGCTGAACGAGGCGGCGCCCTCCACGCCACGGAACACGCCGAGGTGACCATCTCAAGTCGAGACACCCGCATCTCCAATAACACTGCCACCGGCACAAGCAAGGAGGCCGGCTGCGGCGGCGGACTCGACATTATGAACAGCGCTGTCACTCTCGAAAGGGGCTCCATCGATTCCAACTCCGCCACGGGGTCCGGCGGGGGGGTCTTCGTCGACAGCTACTCCACCTTCAAACAGACCGGAGGAACCATCGGAGTCGGGCCTGAGTCCGACCCCAAGCTGAAGGGCAACAGCGCCCTCTACGGAGCTGGCGTCTATGTGAACAGCAGTTCTGAGTTCACCATGTCCGGCGACGCCCTGATCGCCGGAAACAGTCAGCCGGACTATGCCACGAAGGACACCAAGGGTGGTGGTGTCTACGCCTACTGGGCCAGGTCATTCACCATGGAAGGCGGGCGCATCTCCAACAACTCCGCCCAACGTGGCGGGGACGTTTATGCCCACCGCACGCCGGTCACGATCACCGCAGGGACGATCGACTCTGGCACAGCCGAGAAAGGCGGCGGCGTCTTCCTCCTCGACAAGGCCAGCCTGACCGTGTCCGACGCGACCATCGGCGACCCGGATCTCAGCGACGAGGTCGTCCTTGGGTCCACCGCCAGGCAAGGCGGAGGCATCTGGGCGGCCGACTCGACGGTGGAGCTGAAGAGCGGCGCTCGGATCAGTGGGAACACCGCCACGGCCGAGGACACCAATCCACCCCGTCTGGGCGCCGGTGTCTACATCCAGGGCTCGACCAAACTAACCATGACAGGCGGCTCAATCAGCGGCAACACCACTCCAGGAGCCGGCGGCGGGGTCTACGTCGACGCCGACAGCGAATTCACCCAAAACGCAGGCACCATCGGAGCCGGCTTCGACGCGCCCGCCGACGCGAAAGGCAACAGCGCACGGATGGGAGCAGGAGTCCACCTGGCTCCCAAGTCTCGCTACACCATGTCCGGCACTGCCCTGATCGCAGGCAACCAGGATCCGGACTATGCCAGCAGCGGCAGCCAAGGCGGCGGCGTCTACGCCGACAAGGCCACATCCTTCACTATGGAGGGCGGGCGAATCTCCAACAACTCCGCCAACCACGGCGGCAACGTCTACGCCTCCGCCACACCGGTGACACTGACTGGCGCCCTGATCGACTCGGGCAAGGCCGTCGATGGCGGCGGCTTGTGGGTGAAGTCAAAGACGGAACTCACCTTGACTGACACGGTGGTCGGCGACCCCGATCCATCCGACGCTGAGTCGCTGGGCTGCTCCGCCACCAATGGAGGCGGCATCTGGGCCGCAAGCTCCACGGTCAACCTCAAGGGCGCAACCAAGATCAGCGGTAACACCGCATCACGAGGCAACATAGGCAATGGTGGTGGTGTCTTCATGAAAGACGGAACGCTGTCCATGTCTGACCAGGCGTCCATCAGCCACAACACCGCCCGAATCTCCGGAGGTGGGGTCTGGGGCGACGGTTACGGCGGGACGCCTTACCTCAACCTGGCGGGCTCCGGGGCCATCGACCACAACATCAGCCACATGGTCGGTGGTGGTATCGCCATGGGTCAGGGCACCCTCAACCTTGACGTGACTGTGACGAACAACACCGCCGACTGGTGGGGTGGAGGCCTCGACCTGCTGAATGGCTCCTCTGCCGTGGTTCACTCCGCCGTGACCGACAATCAGGCCGGCAAACGTGGCGGCGGCGTCCATGTCGGGTGGGACAGGCTGAGTCTGTTGACCGTCGAGTCGTCCGCCACCTTCTCGGGCAACCAGGCGCCGACTGTCTTCGACCGCAATCCCTACTTCGACAAGGTCTACGCCGATAACATCCACGCCACACAGTGGAGTTCGGGCGCCACCCAGGGGTACAACGGCCTCGACATCGGCTATAACCAGCCGCCGACGTACACGGTGACCTTCCTCGACTTCGACGACACAGTGCTCACAACACAGAAGGTCTACCCCGGTGTTGACGCCACTGCCCCGGCGCTGCCCGACAAGCCAGGCATGACCTTCACCGGCTGGACCGAGAGTTTCACCAACGTACGGGCCGACATCACCACCAAGGCGATGCGGGAGTACATCTCTTATTCCATCGCCTATGACTACGGTTCGGGCGAACCCGGCGACAGCGCCAATCCCTTGACGTACACGGTGGCCGACCTGCCACTGCCCCTACCCGCCGTGCCCACCAAGACCGGCTACACCTTCGTCGGCTGGGCCGCCGGGCCAAACTCAGACGTCTGGGCCACCGTCCCCACTGGCCAGCTCGGAGATCTGACATTGTCCGCCGTCTGGCGGGTGAACACACCCACCCCTGGTCCCATGCCGAGTGCGACCCTGTCCCCCAACCCCACACCAACCGGGGGTATGCCCAGCGTAGGCGTCACACTGAACCCGACACCGACCGGAGGCATGCCATCGGCACCAATCGTCCTGAATCCCACACCGACAGGCGCCATGCCCAGCGTGGGCGTCACACTGAACCCGACACCAACCGGGGCCATGCCCAGCGTGGATATCTCCCTCAACCCGACACCATCAGCGTCCATGCCCCGACCGACCGTCACGTTCAACCCGACACCATCAGCGGTTCCCATACCGACGGCACCGATCGTCCTGAATCCCACACCAAGCGGCGCCATGCCATCGGCGAGCCTCTCAATCAATCCCAGCCCGAGTCCAGCACCCATGCCGACTGTCACCATCACATACAACCCGTCGCCGACTTCAGTACCCATGCCCACCGGGACCATCATCCTCAACCCGACGCCAACTGGAGCCATGCCCAGCGTGGACATCTCCGTCAACCCCACACCATCGGCCAGCATGCCCCGACCGACCATCACGGCCAGTCCCGCACCCATGCCCACGGCGTCAATCATCGTCAATCCGACGCCAACCGGAGCCATGCCATCGGTGAGTGTCTCATTCAATCCCACACCAACCCCAGCACCCATGCCGACCGGGACTATCATCCTCAACCCATCTCCGAGCGGAGCCGTGCCCAGCGTGGATGTCTCCGTCAACCCCACACCATCGGCCAGCATGCCC
>JAITVA010000088.1 GCA_031286045.1 Propionibacteriaceae bacterium
AGGACCGGTTGTGCCCTGACAACCGCCCAAGAGATTGGGACAGACGACGAAGAGAAGGTCGGTGTCGATCGGCTTGCCAGGCCCGATCATGGTGTCCCACCAGCCAGGCTTGCGGTCGCCTTGGTTGAGGCCGGCCGCATGCGCGTCGCCAGTCAGGGCGTGACAAATGAACACGGCGTTGGTTTTGGCTGCGTTCAGCCGACCGTAGGTCTCGTAGCGCACCATCACCGGAGCCAGACTGCCGCCGCGAGTGAAGGTCAGCGGACTGGAAGAATCGAACAACACTGCGTCCCCGGTGACGGCGTTCAAGCGATCCTCAGTCTCATGCACGCCGGTATCCTACCAAGCCTGCGGCGAAGGATCACGGCGAAAGATCGAGCGCTGCTCAATGATCTGCTTGAGCTGGTCGACGCCGCGATCGCACAATACAGTATGCTGCTCGGCTTCCATGACCTGCGCGAAGCGGGCTGGAATCGGTGGCACGCGGCCAATCGCCTCTTGGGTGATCGATCCGAATTTCACCGGCAGGGCGGTCTCCAGCGCGATCATCGGTTCGGGGCCAAGGTGCTCGCGGGCGACTTTGACCGCGTCGGCTGTGTGGGGATCGATCAGGTAGCCGTCTCGACGGAAGACGTCAGCGATGGTCGCTACCCGGTCGGCATGGGTCGACACACCGGTCTGGAAACCATAGACCCTGGCGGGATCGGTCACATAAACCTTGTCGCGGATGTTGATGACGCCGCTGCGGTTGAGCTCCTCACCGAACAGGCGACGTACCTCGTCGGCGTCGCGACCGGTCAGATCGAAAAAGAAGCGCTCGAAGTTAGAAGCCTTGGAGATGTCCATGCTGGGGCTCGATGTCACGAAAGTCTCAGTCGAGGTGCGAATCCGGTACACGCCGGTGGCGAAGAACTCAGCCAACACGTTGTTCTCGTTGGTGGCACAAACCAAGTGGGAGATAGGTGTGCCCATCATCCGGGCCACGTGGCCAGCGCAGATGTTGCCAAAGTTTCCCGACGGGACAGTGAAGGAGACTGGTCCCTCACCCCCCGAGGCTTGGAACCAACTGGAGATGTAGTAGACCACCTGGGCCACTAGTCGAGCCCAGTTGATCGAGTTGACCGCGCCGATGGAATGACGGCTCTTGAACTCGGCGTCGGCGTTGACGGCCTTGACCAGGTCCTGACAATCGTCGAAGGAGCCCGGAACGGTGACGTTGACGATCCGATCCGTGTCGATGCCGTACATCTGGCCGCGTTGGAAGGCGGTCATCCGACCCAGCGGCGACAGCATGAAGACCTGCACCCGGCTGGCGTCGAGCAGAGCGAACTCCGCCGCCGAGCCGGTGTCGCCCGAGGTGGCGCCGAGAATCGTCATGGTTTGGTCGCGACGGGTCAACTCGTAGTTGAAGAGCTGGCCCAAGACCTGCATGGCCATGTCCTTGAAGGCGGCGGTTGGGCCTTGGGACAGGTGGGCCAGCCACAGCCCGGGCTCCAACTCGTCGACCGGTGCGATCAGATCGGTGCCGAACTTGGCCTTGGTGTAGGCGCGACGGCAGACCTGCTCCAGATCGTGCATGGGAATGTCGTCGATGAACAGGTGCAAGATCTCGGCGGCGAACTGAGCGTAGCCTTCGTCCACCAAGATCTCGCCGAGCGAGCGCAGATCGTCGGAACTCAACTGGGGGTAGGACTGCGGCAGGTACAAGCCGCCATCCGGCGCCAGCCCCTCCAGCAGGATGTCGGTGAAACTCATCGGGCCATGGCCGCGGGTGGAGATGTACTTCATCGGCCGCTCCCCTGGCAGGCGCAACCAGTCGTTCGGCCAGTGTTCTTGTCCGTCTCCTCAGCCAATCGACGCAGGGCGGCGACCATCTCGTCTGGTTGGTCACAACCGAACACGGCCGATCCGGCCACGAAGGTGTCCGCTCCGGCTTCGACGCAGCGCTCAATCGTCTCCATCGACACTCCCCCATCCATCTGCAGCCAAATGTCTAGCCCATCGGCCGAGATCATACGACGCAGTTCAGCCACCTTGGGCAAAACCAGGTCAAGAAACTTTTGACCGCCGAAGCCGGGTTCCACACTCATCACTAGCACCATGTCGACCTCACCCAGAAGGTCAGCGACGGCTGACGCTGGCGTGGCCGGCTTAAGGCCGATGCCGGCGCGGGCTCCTTGAGTGTGCAGTTCTCGGGCCAACCTGATCGGCGCATGCGCGGCTTCCATGTGGAAGGTGACCGACTCGGCGCCGACCTCGGCGTACTGGGGAGCCCACCGGTCGGGATCCTCGATCATGAGGTGGATGTCGAGCATCTGATCGGTGGCGGCACGCAGCGACTCGACGACCGGCAGACCGAGAGTCATGTTGGGAACGAAGTGGTTGTCCATCACATCGATGTGGATGGCGTCGGCCGACGGCACACGACCGATCTCGGCGCCAAGCTGGGCGAAATCGGCGTTCAAAATACTTGGTGTGATCCTCACCGGCCCAGTCTACTCGCGGGCTCGTCGTAGCCTTCGGTCCCATCCGAAACTGGAGGAAGCCATCATCAAGCACTGTGTGCCGCCTGACTTGGTCTCAGTGAATCTGACGCTGCTGCTTGGCCGGCGGTGCTAGGGCGCTTGGCGGGCGTCGAGGATGATTTGCAGCAGGACCAGATCCATCCAGCGACCGAACTTGTGGCCGATCTGGGGCAGACGCCCAGCTTCGCGGAAGCCGACGGATTGATGCAGGTGGATCGAGGCGGTGTTGTCTCCGGTGACGGCTGCCACCATCGAGTGGACGCCGCGCAGCTTGGCCTCGGCGACCAGTTGGCGCAGCAGTCGGGTGCCTAATCCGTGGCCGCGGTAACCTTCTTCCAAAAAGATCGAGTCCTCGACAGTTGAGGCGTAACCGGCTTTGGTCCGGAAGGACCCGTAGGCGGCGAAGCCAGCGACATGGCCGTCGACCTCTGCCACGAGCAGCACTCGGTCGTCGCGGGTGTGCTCCCGGAACCAGCCACGCCAATCCTCGTTGGACAAGGGCAACCACTCCCACGAGGAGGTCGAGTGAGCCACCTCGTGGTTGAAGATGGCCTGCAACACCGGTTGATCGGCCGCCACGGCGTAGCGAATGTGGACCCGACCATGGGCCTCGGCGATCGTCTCGAACTCGTCCATCGGGCTCACTGACCCAACAGCCCATCGACGAACTGAGCCGGGTCGAAGGCAGCCAGGTCGTCGGCGCCCTCGCCCAACCCGATGAACTTCACCGGCACTTTGAGCTCCTGCTGGACCGCCACCACGATTCCACCCTTGGCCGACCCGTCCAGCTTGGTCAGCACAATGCCGGTGATATCGACGACATCGGCGAAGACCCGGGCCTGGACCAAGCCGTTCTGACCGGTGGTGGCGTCGAGCACGAGCAGGGTCTCCTGCACCGGCGCGACCTTCTCAGTCACTCGCTTGACCTTGCCCAACTCGTCCATCAAGTTCGACTTGTTGTGCAATCTCCCGGCGGTGTCGATCAGCACCACCTGTGTGCCGCGCGTCTGGGCTTGTTTGACGGCGTCGAATGCCACGGACGCAGGATCCGCCCCCTCGGGGCCTCGAACTGTCTCGACGCCGATGCGGTCACCCCAGGTGGTCAGCTGGTCGGCAGCAGCGGCGCGGAAGGTGTCTGCCGCCCCTAGGAGCACGCTGCGATTCTCGGCCACCAATTCACGAGCCAACTTGCCCACGGTGGTGGTCTTGCCAGTGCCATTGACTCCGACGACGAGGACGACTGCCGGACCCTGACTGTGGTCAAGAGCCAAGTCACGATTCATCTGTGGACCGACCAGGTCAATCAGTTCCTCGCGCAGAACGGCCCTGGCCTGCTCGGGGTCGCGCACCCCGTCGATCGCGAGCCGTGACTTCAACCGCTTCACCAACTCGGTGGTCGGCCCAACTCCTAAGTCAGACGAGATCAGGGTGGCCTCGAAATCCTCCCAGGTCTGGGTTGAGACTTTGTCACTGGAGAGCAACTGGGCCAACCCGCGGGCCAGGGCATTGTCACTGGACGCCAAGCGCCGCCGCAGCCGCGCCAAGCGGGTGCCGGGCGCCTCCGGCTTCTCTGGTGTCGAAGGCTGGGCTGGCTCGGGGGTCTCGGCGGCGGGCTTAGCCACCACGGGGGGTGCTACGACTGCTTCGGCCTGGTCGCGGGTCGCCCCTGGGGTAGTAGCGGCAGGCTTCGGCGCCGACTCCTCCGCTGCCTCAGACGGGCCCTGGTCGGCCTCGGTCAGCGATGGCGGCTCGATGTCGCCGCGTTTGACCGCCCGAGCGTGCTGGACGTTCGAGACGATGATGA
>JAITVA010000041.1 GCA_031286045.1 Propionibacteriaceae bacterium
ATGATTTCCCCCCCACGCTCCGTGAATCCGCCACCTCACTCGCCATGCTTGCCGCACAAGCTATTTCCCGTTCTGCCGTGCTGCTCGCCCTTGCCCGCAGCATCGAGCACTGGTTCGGCATCTGGCAGGCGAAGGGCGGACGGTCTTCATCTCCAGCCATCTCATGAGTGAGATGGCTCAGACGGCCGATCATGTCGTCATCATCGGTCGCGGTCGACTCATCGCCGACGCGCCGATGAGTCGCTTGTTGGAGCGGGCCTCTGGGGTTATGACCAAGGTTCGTTCTCCTGAGATCGCGCCGATCGTCGAGGCGGCCCAAGCCGCCGGTTGTGAGGTCGTGCCGGCTGACGATGGCGCCGTCATCATCAAAGGCTGGTCGGCCCGTTTCGTCGGTGAGGAAGCCAGCTCCCAGGGCTGGGTGCTCTATGAGTTGACTCCGTTGCAACGGTCTTTGGAGGAGGTCTATATGGAGCTGACCGAGTCCGCGGTCGAGTTCCAGGCCCTCAAGCGGACAGATGGCGCTAGTCAAGCGGCATCTGAGGCGGCCGATGTCGTGATGGGGTCGGCGGCGAACGCGCCATCCTCGCATGATTCGCCCCGATCCTCGACTGGGCCCGAACCCGATTCGACCGGCGCTGAGATCGCGGACGAGCACGATTCGACTGGAGTTGCGACGGCGGCTGAGCCCGATTCGGCCCGACCCGCGACCCCGCCCGAGCCCGATTGGGCCCGACCCGCGACCCCGCCCGAGCCGCCGCGACGATCGCCGCGTCCGTCCGCCAAACCTGCTCCAGCCCCAGCCACCGCCACGCTGTCGACCTTGGCCAACGGTCATGGCGCTGGTCACGGCGCAGAAGTTAGGTCGCAGGCGACGCCTGAATCCACGGTGGGCGGGTCCGATCCGCTGGGATCAGGCCGGTCCTCGTCCGACCAGGCCGTGGCCGAGCGGCCTGAGCCGGAACAGACCGGGGCGGCCACGGCTCAGGGGGTCGACTCCGACTCGCCGCAAGCCAAACCACGTCGCGCCTGGGTGGAGGAATAATGACACGTCAGGCATCTTCACGGCCCCGTATGGTCGATCGAGACGGTCAGTTCGGCGCGGCCCACAACTCGCCTGGTCACATGTCCAGCGCCCGGTCTGTCAGACTCGGCTTCGGCGGTGTCCTGCGCTCCGAATGGATCAAGCTGTTCACCCTGCGCTCCACCTGGTGGATCCTAGCGGCCACCATCGTGGTCAATTTGGCGATCTGCGCGTTGCTCGGCGCCAGCTTGGCGTACAGCGAGCACATCATCCGTCATCCGCAACCGGGGATGCCGGTCCCCACTGTCAATGGACAGCCGATGACCGTGGACCCAGGCTCGTTCGGCTTGCTGTCCTCCTTGGTCGGCCAAGCCTGCAGCATGCTCGGCCAGCTGGTGTTCGTCGTTTTGTCGATCCTCATCATCACTAACGAGTACTCGTCCGGAATGATCCGCTCGACTTTCACCATCGCGCCTCGCCGGGACCTTGTCTTGGCCGCTAAAATGATCGTCATCGCTGTGACATGTCTCCTGGTTTTCGGAGCCAGTGTGGCCGCTGGCTGGGGCATCGATTACCTGATCCTGCGCGGTGGCATCGGTGTGGATCTGACACTGGCGTCACCGACAAGTTTTCGCGTTCTCGGTGGTTTCCTGGTGGAGATGATCCTGGTCGCGTGGCTTTGTTTCGGGTTGGGCGCGGTCATCCGGTCTTCAGCCGGCGGAATCGGCGCGGCGGTCGGGATCGTCTTGGTCTTGCCGACGATCATGGCGTTCATTGTTGTTGGCATCTCGGGCGGCGCCGGCGAGGTCACCGGTTGGCGCAAGGTGTTGGTGGATGTCAACGCCTTCCTCCCCACCAACGCGGGTAGCTTGGTGCGCCAGGCTGAGCGCCTGCCTGGTGACATCATGGGCCCCTGGGAGGGCCTTGGCGTCCTTGGAGCCTGGGCGGTCCTCGCGCTTGTGGTCGCGTTCGTCGTGACCCACAACCGCGACGTCTGACGCCCGCGGTCATGGCCGGTGGTATGCGCCGACCAGGGGTCGCCGTCGCGTAGATGACAGGGCTTCGCTTTCGGCGGGATAATTGGAGAATGACCGAAAAAAGTACGAGTTTGACGCGGTATGCCTGGTTGTCGATCGGGGCGGCCGTGGTGACGATCACCATGAAGACCTTTGCCTGGCGCATCACCGGCTCGGTCTCCTTGCTGTCCGACGCGGCCGAGACCGTCGTCAATCTCGCTGCCGCGATCCTGGCGCTGTGCATGTTGATCGTGGCCGCCCGTCCACCGGACAGCAATCATCATTTCGGCCATGACAAGGCGGAGTATTTCTCCGCCGCAGTTGAAGGCGTGCTGATCTTCATCGCGGCCGTCATCATCATCTACACCGCGGTCGATCGCCTGTTGCATCCCCAAGAACTGGAGTCGATCGGCGTCGGCGCCCTTGTCGCCGTGGCGGCGGCGGCGGTCAACGGCGTGGTCGGGTCGATCTTGATCATGGTCGGCAAGAAGCGGCGCTCACCCACGCTCTTGGCTGATGGCAAGCACTTGTGGACCGATGTGGTGACCAGTGTCGGCGTTGTGATCGGGATCCTGCTCGTCATGGTGACTGGTTGGCAGCCGCTCGACTCGATTGTGGCCTTGATCGTCGGAGCCAACATCATCGTCACTGGAGTGCGTCTGGTGCGAGACTCGACCGCCGCCCTCATGGATGTCACCCTTCCGGATAGTGAGAACACCGCGATCGCGTCTACTCTGGCTGGCTTCACCACTGATGATGTTCATTTTCACGGGCTGCGCACTCGAGTGTCGGCCCGTCACCGCTTCGCTGTGGTGGACATGTTGGTTCCCGGCACCTGGTCGGTGCGGCGCAGCCATGATCTGATCGAGGACGTGGAGGCTGCCGTCACCAAGGCTTTTCCCGACCTCCAGCTTCAGGTCCACCTTGAGCCGAAGGAGGATCCCAGGGCCTACGGCGACTTCGCCGTGGAGGTGCCGATCCCATCGACCCCTCCTGCTCAAGCAGACGATCCGTCGTCAGCCGATCCTCTGAATTGACGGATTGATCCTTCACGTCAGCCGTTTCTCGTTTTTGGTAACTCCCAGCGGCATGACAGAATGGAGGCCGTGAGCGAACAACCTTTGAGATTCACTTCGGATCGGCGTGCTGGTCGGGGGGACAGCACGGGGTCGGATGGCGGACGCGCGTCTGCTTCTCGTCCGTCCTCGTCCGCCTCCTCGCCGAAGGTCGAAGCGGAGTTGGCGGCAATATTCGGTGAAGACGAGCTTCTGCGGCGTCCCCCAGATCCGTTCGAGGAGAAGATCCTGACTGGGCGCAACAGTTTTGACGATTTGCGTGATCAACTCGCCCAAGACGACGAGTCGGCCGAGCCGGTCAAACGGCCACGCGAGCGGGGTGTCGATCGAGACAGTGCGGGGCCAGCGGGTTCGTCTGAGCCCACCATCGTCAGTGGCGGGAGAAGCGAGCGCGG
>JAITVA010000125.1 GCA_031286045.1 Propionibacteriaceae bacterium
CATGTCGCCTTCGGGGCCATTTTCGGCTTAGCCAATCGACTTCAGCGCACCATTGACAGTGTCTTGCCGGATATCACAGCCAAGCAGTTCTGGGTGATGCTGGTGCTGTCACTGTTCGACGAGCCGCCCACCCTGAGCGAGTTGGCGCAAGCGGCGGACACATCCCATCAGAACGTTCGACAACTGTTGAAGAAGCTTGAAGCCAAAGGATTCGTTAAGTTGACTCCAGACGCGAAGGACTCACGGGCCTTGCGCATCGTCACCACGCCCGCAGCCGACGAGTGGGGCGCCTCCACCGACGCGCAGGCCGAGGACTTCTTGTCAGCGATCTTCGCCGGTGTCACCCCAGCCGAACTCGACCGCCTGGCTCAGACTCTGCTGACCATCCACTCAACCCTTGACCAGATGGATCACTCCAAGCACTGACCCAACGAAAGGACACCCATGACCACCGCCATCGTCTATGCCTCCAAGCATGGCTCCACGGCCGACATCGCCAGACAAATCGCCGACGGGCTCGGACCCGACACCACTGTGTTCGACCTGGCCACCACCCAGCCCGACCTCATTGGATTCGACACAGTGATTCTTGGCACCTCGATCTACGCAGGGTCACCGATGGCGACGATGAAGACCTTCGCCCAGACCGACGCCCTGCATGGCAAACGTGTGGCACTCTTCGCCAGCGGCATGGAATCCGACCCAGCCAAACGCGACGCAGAGACCAAAGCGGCCTTCCCGAGCGAGCTAGCTGATCGCGCCCTCACCGTCGCCTTCCTGCCAGGACGCTACCAGTTCGCCAAGATGAATGTGGCCGAGCGCTTCCTCATCCACCGAATCGCCAAGACCAAGACCGACATCGATGCCACTGACGACGCTGCGATCAGCGCCTTCATCGCGACCCTGAAGGTGAGTTGACCGACGACTCAGTGACCTCGCCGTTTCTGCTTACGCTTGTCCTGCTTGAGCTCAAACCGCTCCTGCTGCTCGGCGCGTCGCGCGTCCCGGCTGCAGCGACGCGTGTCAGTTTTCACCTGGTCACGCTGCCGCTTGAGCGCCTCCTGTGATCTGGTGCCGACCGGATGGTGTGCGAGTTCGCGGGCGATCTCCCGTCGTTCCCGCTGGGGGTTACGCCTGGCAGGCCTTTCTTCCCTCACACCGACCACTGGAGTGAACCGGAGACGATGCCAATTCTCACGCAGGTACAGCCATAGCTCCTGATCCGACGGCTCAGCGCCGAAGACCACTCGGCAGGTCTCCACTCGCGTGTCGTCCCAGCGTTCGAAGACGCCAACCCAGAACCGTCCGTCGAAAAAGATCGTGTGTCGTCCACC
Source organism: Propionibacteriaceae bacterium (assembly GCA_031286045.1). Classification (GTDB taxonomy): domain Bacteria; phylum Actinomycetota; class Actinomycetes; order Propionibacteriales; family Propionibacteriaceae; genus WQYJ01. Next base: position 1,335 of record JAITVA010000125.1, read on the forward strand.
CGTTCCAGGCATGGAAAAACCCTCCTTGACAATGCGAAGCAGAGGATGGACAACCAAGGAGGCAGGTTACTGACGGTGATCGCCGCGCCCGGACTACCAACCGGGACCGTGTTTTCCCAACGCTTTATGATGATGTGGCAGTCAGTATACTCGCGCATGACAACGCCAAAGAGGGGCCGACGAGAACGGACAGGTCGCCGGAAAGCTGTTCGGGTTTGCCAATGGCCCCCAAAACTGTGCTGCGCCAGACTTGGTTTGCTCGTCCACGCGGACGGTGACTGTTGACGACAATCAAAACACGCGTCACCGCACGCAGCCCTCCCCCGTGGTCTTGTTATTCCAGCCCCGCCGGGAGTAGATTAATCACCGTGACATAAGATATCTTGTGGTCCACACTTTTACAATGGCGAAAGAGGCGACTTTCTTGTGACAATGAACGACTCACCAACCAAGAAGACCGGTGTCTTCTCCTACCTGGCCGCACCACCTGCTCTCAAACCAGGACTGTCCCAGGACACCGCCCGCCGGTTGTATCCCAGCAAGCGGCTTCAGGTCTTCATGGGTATCTTCCTCGGCTACGCGGCCTTCTATCTGATCCGCAACAATGTCTCCCTGGTGGCGGCTATCCTCAACGAGAACGGGTTGACCAAGACTGGCATTGGCATCATCGCCAACGCCGTGCTCATCGCCTACGGTTTCTCGAAGTTCTTCATGGCGACGGTCTCTGACCGCTCGAACGCACGCTACTTCCTTCCACTCGGCCTTGTGCTGTCGGCGCTGACCAACTTCGTCGTCGCCTTCGTACCCGGTGTCGCCGGATCAATCGGCCTTTTCGCCACCTTGATGTTCATCAACGGTTGGTTCCAAGGCATGGGCTGGCCACCCAGCGGACGCGTCTTGGTTCATTGGTTCTCCACCAACGAGCGTGGCTGGAAGACAGCGATCTGGAACTGCGCCCACAACGTCGGCGGCGTCGGTCTGGGCGCCCTGGCCGCCGCCGGACTGTCCCTGACCGGCGGTCAATGGCAAGCCGCCTTCTGGCTGCCGGCCATCGTCGCCATCGTCGTGGCTGTCATCGCCTTCGTCCTGATCCGTGACACGCCCGCCTCCATCGGCCTGCCAACGATTGAGCAGTGGCGCGACGACCCGCCCAAGGTCGAGCCTGACACAGACGAGACCAAGAAGCTGAGCTACTGGCAGATCATCGTGCGCCATGTCATCCTCAATCCCACCATGGTCTTCTTGGCGCTCGCCAACGTCTTCATCTACACCCTGCGCTACGGCATCACCACATGGACACCGACCTACCTGACTCAGCACCACAACATGTCAGTGGTGTCCGGAATCGCTGGGTTCTCATTGTTCGAACTGTCGGGCATCGTCGGCACACTTCTGTGCGGATGGGTCTCTGACAAGGTGTTCAAAGGCAACCGGTCCTACACGGGCATGGCTTTCATGGCCCTGTTCGGCGTCGCGCTGGTCTTGTACTGGCTGGCTCCACTCGGCACGCCGGGCTGGCTGCTGATGACCTACCTCGCCTTGATGGGCGCCTGTATCTATGGGCCTGTCATGCTGATCGGCCTGCAAGCCCTCGACATGTCCGCGCGCACTGTCGCCGGCACCTCAGCTGGGTTCACCGGCTTGTTCGGTTACGTGCTGGGCGCCTCGATGGCCTCGTCGCTCATCGGCTGGATCGTCGACCACTGGGGTTGGAACTCGGCCTACATCCTGCTGGTCGTCTCCGTTGGGATAGCCATCGGCTTCCTGATCGCCGTGTTGCCACGCGAGAAGAAGCTCATCGCTGAACACGACGCCCGCGTCGCTGCGATGAAACGACGGTGAGGCAGTGACGAAGGTGTGTGGGCCCGGATCATTCCACGGCCCACCACCGTCAGTTGTTGAAATGGGATTGAGTGGCGTCAAGGCCCTGGACGATGAGACTCTCGACGGCGTCGGCGCCACGCATGACCATCTGGGCGACTGTGTCTTTCTCGGACGCTGAGAAGTTGGTCAACACCCAGTCTGTGACCTCTTGGCGACCGGGAGGACGACCAATGCCAAGACGTACGCGAAAGTAGTCACCGCCACCGTTCATGGCACGGATGGACTTCAGTCCGTTGTGACCATTGTCACCGCCACCGAACTTCACTCGCATCCGGCCAACGTCCAAATCGAGTTCGTCGTGGATGACGACGAGATGGTCGGGCCGGGTCTTGAGATTGCCCAGCAGGTTGCGGACGGGCACCCCAGATTCGTTCATGTAGGTCCGCGTCGTCGCCAACACGACACGCTGGATCTGCGGCGACGGCACACCGACGCCACCGGGACTGACCTGAATGTCTGCCGTGTTCGCCTTCAGCAA
>JAITVA010000137.1 GCA_031286045.1 Propionibacteriaceae bacterium
CGCGACCGAGTTCGAAAAGTTGGGCATCACCTTGCCGACCAACCTGGCTGACTTCCAGGCTGCTGCCGCGACGGCCGCCGCCCAGGGCAAGTACATCGCCGATTTCACCGCTGACGAGACCGGATACTGGCTGTCCGCTCAGACCGCCGCCGCTGGTGGGTCATGGTACGGCGTGGCCGATGGTGCGTGGGAGGTCACCGTCCAGTCCAAGGCTGCCGCCACGGTGGCGGACTTCTGGCAGAAGATGCTGGATGACAAGACCGTTCTGACGCATGATCGCTGGGCAGACACCTACTCCAAGGCGATGACGGACGGACAGCTCATCGGCAACATCGCCGCTGCCTGGGAGGTCGCTTTCGCCCTCGACGCGGTTGATGGAACAGCCTATGAGGGTCAGTGGCGCGTCGCCCAGATCCCTGACTTCGGCGCTGGCGCCAAGACCGGCCCCGATGGCGGTTCTGGCGTGGCTGTGATGAAGGGCTGCCAGTACCCGGCCCAGGCCATGGAGTTCAACGACTGGTTCAACACCCAGGTCGACGACCTCTTCTCGCAGGGTCTCGTGACCGCCGCCACCAAGGCTCCGACCAAGACCCCTGAAAAGATGACAAGGCAATTCGGCGGCCAGGACATCATCCCTGTGCTGACGACGGCCAACAAGAACATGCCGCAGAACTTTGTCTACATCCCCGGCATGGGTTCGGTTGTGCCCCAGGTTGTGACGGCTGCGACAGATGTGGTCGCCGGAACCAAGAAGGTCTCTGAGATCTTCGACGCCGGCCAGACGGCCTCCGTCACAGCGCTCAAAGACCTCGGCCTGAAGTCCACCGAAGGCTGATGATCCCATGCGGCAAGGGGGTGGGGTTCGTCACAGAACTCCACCCCATTGCCGCGTCCCAGAGGTTGAGGTGATTCCAGAGAGGAAGTCATGGCCACCACAATGTCAACGGCGCCGAGTCGGCGTCGAATCAGCCGCAACGCGCGGCATCAAGCAGTCAGCGGCTGGCTGTTCGCACTACCATTCACCCTCGGCTTCATTCTTGTTTTCGTGGTGCCGATCATTTCCGCTGTCCGGGCCTCCTTGTATGCCCAAAAGCCCGCAGGCGGAGGGCTATACGGCGGGGGTCAACTGATCGACACCTTCGTCGGCATGGACAATTTCGTCACCGCCGCCACCAACCCGATCTTCTGGACAGGTGTGGGGCGCGTCATGCTCTTCGGCCTCATCCAGATCCCGGTCATGATCATCGCAGCCTTGTTCCTCGCTTTGTTGCTGGACTCCTTCATGGTGCGCCACCCTGGCCCATGGCGGTTGATGTACTTCCTGCCGTACGCGATCCCCGGCATCGTCGCGGCGATCGTGTGGACCTACCTCTACAATCCTGAACTGTCGCCCTTCGCCGGGGCCTTCCCCAGTATCGGCGGCAACTCATTCTTCATGTCCGGACCGGTTGTGTTGTGGTCGATGGCCAATATGACGACCTGGACCTACACCGGCTACAACATGCTCATCTTCTTGGCTGCTCTCCAAGCCATCCCGACCGAACTGACCGAGGCGGCCCGCGTCGACGGCGCCAGCAGTTGGCAGATCATGACGCGCATCAAGATCCCGATGGTACGCGGGGCCGCCCTGCTGGCGGTGCTCTTGTCCATCGTCGGAACGGTGCAACTGTTCAATGAGCCGACCGTGATGGCGTCGGCGGCCACCTGGATGGGCGTGGACTACATGCCTATGTCAATGGCCTATAACACTTTAATGGGCATGATCTCGCCAAGTGGGTCCGGTCCGGCGTCGGCCTTGTCGATCCTGATGGCCTTGATCGCTGGCGCGCTCGCGGTCGTGTACGCCCTGGTGCAACGGAGGATCTCACGATGACAACCACCACATCACCCACCCCAACCCGCCGCGCTCGCCGCCACCGCGAGTCGAGCAGGCCTCTGCCGCCCCCATCATTGGCGCCCAAACGGACCTCGCGGGTCATCACAACGATTGTGCTCGTCTTTGTGGCACTGTACTTCCTCGGACCGGTCTACTGGCTGATCGTGGCCTCGTCCAAAGTGAGGTCCGACCTGCTCTCCAGCCCGCCCCTGATGTTCGCGGGCCTCAACTGGGGAGACAACTGGAATGCGCTGATGAGTTGGACCGACGGCAACTTCCCCCGCTGGGTCCTCAACTCCTTGCTGTACTCGGTGGCGGCCGGTGTCATCGGAACGCTCATCTCAGTCATGTGCGGGTACGCCATCGCCAAGTACAACTTCCCTGGCAGGCGGGCCCTCCTGGCTGTCACCATGACCGGTCTGCTGATGCCGGTGGCCCTCCTGACCATCCCGATGTACGTCCTGTTCCAGTCCATGGGCATCGCCAACACCCCGCTGGCAGTCATCATCCCCTCGATGATCAGCCCCTTCGGCGTCTTCCTCGGCCAGGTCTACGCCGACTCGTCGGTGCCCACCGAACTCTTGGAGGCGGCTCGAGTCGACGGCTCATCCGAGGCCCGCACCTTCTTCACCATGGTGTTACGCCTGCTCGCTCCGGCCATGCTGACCATCTTCCTCTTCATCTTCGTCGCCACCTGGAACAACATCCTCCTGCCCCTGATGATGATCTCGTCACCCGAACTCAAACCCGTGACACTCGGTTTGTACGGCATGTCGACCTACTTCTCACCCAACAAGGGAGCCATGATGCTTGGCGCTCTGCTGGGTGTGTTGCCGCTTATCGTGCTGTTCCTCGGCCTGCAGCGGTACTGGCGTTCAGGGTTGGCGGCTGGGGCTGTCAAGGGGTGATGTCTCACCCATCCCAGCGTCCAAGGTGACAGGCGAGCCCGGCGAAGGAGGGGCCAACACGTGTGTCCCACCAGTCTGTGGAGGTTCCTCGACGAGTGCGACCACGGGCAGTGGGGTGCCAGTCTGTGAAGACTCCTCAATGGGTGTGACTTCGGGCGGGAGGGGCGCCGTTTCGCCGGATGTGACTTCGGGCGGCGGGGCGCCGTTTCGCCGGACGTCGGGAAGGGGTTACTAGTCCCCGATCATGGTAAGACTAGTTGTGATATGCGTATGTGGGATGGGAAACCTCCCTGATCGGGGTCGTTTTGGTGTGGTTTGTCATCCCAGATCCTGATTCGGGGCTGAGATCACTCGTATCGGGGATGGGAAAGCTCCTCGACCGCTCCCAATTCGCGCGTCGCCCCATCATGTGATTCGCATCGAGCACGGTCATGGTCGTGCCAACGACCTGCTAGTGATGAACACAGCTCGGTCCCTGAAGGCTGGTGGGGACTTGCGCCCTGCCTCATCAAAAAACGGTGGGCACTGTTGGATACCACGGCTCTTGCGAGTGTCGGGCCGAACTGAAGGAACTCCCTGTCGAAACTCCTTGTGATGCGCGATATCCACCCGGGTGGATCGCTCACAGTCCAGCCTCAGCTTTCAACTCGGTCCAATCCCTGCTGGTAAAACCATCGGCCTTCCATTCCTTGTACGCTTGGTCGGCGGCGTAGCTGTCCTCCAGATCTTCTAGGTATGCCTCAAGGGCCTGCTTGACATAGAAAGCGCTTGGGCGACCGGTGGTCTGACTGAGGTCGTCCAGACGCTCCTTGAGGTCCTCGGGAACCCGCACGGACATGACTGCTGTAGACATGTATACACTCTACCAGTTCCGGGAGTCCCTACCCTCGCAAGCGCAAGCTACTGCCATGACAGTGCCTTCTTGTTCCGGGATCGTGGCTCCTCCGGCGCACGGGGTGTGGCTCTCACCACGGCTCACTGACGGCGCAGGTGGGCGACGTACTCGTCCAGAATGCGCAGGATGTCGTCGTGTTGCCAGACGCGGTTGCGCCGCTGCCCAGTGCGTTCGTGAAGCACTCCAGCCTCAGTCAGTTGTGACAGGGCGCGCTGGGCGGTGGTGGCGGTCATGCCTTGCTCGGCCATGAGGAGAGCAGAATTGAGTACGGGTGGGCGGTGAGGAGCGATATCAGTGAGCTAAGCGACACTGTTAGTGACAAAGTTAGTCACAAACCCTCAGATGTGTCGCTTGAGTGTCGCTTAGGTGTCACTAAGGGTCGGGGTCGCGGTCGGGTACCGCCCCCGAATGACCTCACAGCATGGTGATGCGCCCCACATGCTCAAGGAAGGCACGGCCGCCTCGGGCCGTGGGATCGGCCCAGGTCATGAAGGTGTAGGCCTGTTTGGCGGCGAAGTCGAGGTTCTGACTGACGGTCAGACCGGAGTCCTCGATCCAGTTCAGGGTGAAGATGGTCGGGGACTGCTGGTGAAGATGGTAGGTCTCTGTCCCGGTCAGGGGGCCGCCGTCGGCGCGGTCGGCTAGGGAGGTCCAACGTAACTGCTGGTCGGGCAGGTAATCGACGCGAAAGTGGTAGCCAGTGTTGTAGAGAATCTCGATCGATCGTCCGGTGTGGGGGAACATGGTGGGCCTTTCATTGAGTGTGAGTATCTCTATGATAGCGACCACGATGCGGACCTGGAGTTCGCTTTCTGTTTGTTTGCCCCGCGGAAGTCCTTATCGTGTCCCGCAAATTCGCGGTTTTCGGCGCAAGTCCGGCTGGATGGTACGTAGGCGGCCCTACCTCGGCTGGGGCGACTTTAGGATGATCGCGGGGAAATGACTCACACACACATTTGGCGAAAGGTATCATTGATGACAATCCAACGCACAGCAGTAAAACTGCTTGTCGCAGTCGGTTTGAGTGCGGCTTTGTTGGGGGGTTTGGTCCCCGGACAGGCGTCGGCCGCGCCCCTGGCGGGCCCTGGGGTCAACCTCGAAGCGGTGGCCACCGGTCCCGCGATTGAGAAGATCACGTATATCGGCTCCAGCCTGGGCACGTCGGAGGTGACGAATGATGGTCAGGGCAACTTCGTGGCCGACCGGTACACGGACGCGCGCGCGACCTACCTCTCCCCGGAGTTCGCACTGACTGACGTGCCGGCGGCCGCGACCGTCGAGCTGAGGACCACCTGGGGTGACTCCGCCAAGCGGGTTACTCTGACGCAGAACCGCTTCGGCTTGTGGGAGCAGCGCGGGTCGAGCGACTTCTCACGCCCGGGCGAGCGTCGCCTGAGCGTGCGCTTCGATGTGCTGGTCGATCGTCGGTCGATTGGTGCTCTGACAGTGAACTTCGCACCGGCAGCCGAGCAGCCGGTCGGCTTCGACCCGAACGCGGTCGAGGGCCAGTTGGCCGCGCCGCAGAACGTCCGGGTGGACTCCGGTCGTCTGACCTGGGACGCCGTACCGGGCGCCGAGCGCTACCAAATCACCGCCCTTCTCATCGATGGCGGCCGCGCCGTCGACCTGTGGAAGGTCGACTCCGACAACCTGACCGGCACTAGCGAGTCTGTCGCCGAGATCGCCGACTTCCTGGACCTGCCCGCCGGGGATTACCGCTTCGAGATCAAGGCGTCGACCCTGCACAACGGTTTCTGGAACGGTAGCGTGGCCTCGCCGTACAGCGCCAGGACGGAGATCGTCGCCATCGGCTGACGAAGTCGTCGCTTCGGGTCAGATGGCGCCTCACCATCTGACCCGAAGAACGGCCGCGGAGATCGTTGGGCAGGGTAGCCAGCGGTCGATCACTGGACGTGGGATCGGTCGGCAGGGGTTTGTCCATGTCACTGTGGTGCGCGCTCGCTCACGACAGTGCGACGCGTCGGTTCGCACTACCGCTTGACGCGCCGCGCGAGGTGACATGGACAACCCTCCGGTCGGTCCTTGGTGGTGAAGTCGTCGATAGACTTCGAGGGTGCCATTCATGCCGCCAGCCGGGTACCGCGCCGTCACCGAGACCGAGATCAAAAAGTCGCGGTTCTTGACGACTCTGGCAAGGACGAACACGGAGGCCGAGGCACGCGCCATGGTGGCGGAGGTCAGGTCGGCCTACGCGGACGCCCGTCATCATTGCCTGGCCTACATCGTCGATGATGAAGGCGCGCGCATGGCCCACTCGTCGGATGACGGGGAGCCGGCGGGGACGGCGGGCATCCCCATGCTCAGCGCTCTGACTCAGGCTGACCTGGTCAATGTCACGGCTGTGGTGACCCGGTACTTCGGGGGAATCAAGCTGGGTGCCAGTGGTTTGACGCGGGCATACGCCGGATCGGTCTCGACTGCTGTGGCGGCCATGCCGCGAGTGCGACGCCAGGTCAGCCCCATCTGGTCCGTACGCGTGCCGTACAATGACCTCGGTCGAATCCAGGAGGAACTGATTCGCGGCGGGGCCACAGTGATCGAGGCGATCTATGACGACGCTGATGTGCGGTTGAGACTGACGATTCCCGATGATCCGACGGGTCTGGTCGCCCGCGCCACTCAGGGAACAATGACTCCGGTTCTCGACGGTCAGGATGTGACGGAATTGTCGGTCGGCTCTGCTACTCTGACAGCAAGGTAAGTGATGACGCCACACAGTCAGTCATCAGCTGCCTGAAATGAGTGCTATGTCTACGGTCAAGAGCTGGGGCGACGCCGGTGCGACTGTCGCAAAGACCGACCCGTTTGGTCGACGGGTCGATTCACCGAGCGCGCTCGAAGGGGGTCCGCCTTCGTCCGCTATCACTGAGCGACAGTTCGACGCCCGGGCGCCGCGGCGCCGGGCGCGGCTTTCTCGTGCTCGCCGGGTAGGCGCCTCCAGGGTCTGGTCTTTGGTGCTCGCCCAGGGGCGGCGATGGCTGGGGCTCCTGGCTGTTCTATTCCTTATGTGTGGCTGGTCGATGTTCAGCGCCCAGGCGCAGGCCGACCCGCCCCTGTCATCCCTGGCTGGCCCGGTCACTGACAAGGCTGGTGTCCTGAACGAGTCGCAGCTCGATGAGGTCCGTTCGGCTCTCGACAAGGTCGCTGACAAGACCGAATACCAACTCTTCATCGTCTACGTCGATTCCTTCGACGGTATGGACGGTCAGCAATGGGCCGACCGTACCGCCGAGCAGGCCCATCTCGGTGTCAAAGACCTTTTGATCGCGATCGCGGTCGGTGACCGACTGTGGGGCTTCTCGGTGGACTCTGCTTCCACACTGACACAATCCCAGCAGTCCAAAATCGAGGATGCCATCGTCGACCAAGCGCGCACCTCCAATTGGACCGGCGTGGCCCAGGCCAGCGCCGATGCCCTGACCACCACCGGCTCGGGTGGGATCGCGGCTGGGGTTGTGGCTGGTGTGGTCGTGGTCGGCGGTGGTGGTTTCCTCTGGTGGCGTCATCGCCGCAAAGCCTCGGGTCAGCAAGCGTCGACCAGCCAAGATGAACTGGCCGGACTGAGTCTGACCGAACTCGACCGTCGGGCGGGGACGGCCCTGGTTGAGATGGACAATGCCTTGCGTTCTTCGGAGAATGAACTCGGCTTCGCCCAAGCGGAATTTGGTCTGGAGGCCACCAACACCTTCGTCAAAGCGCTGGCGGCTGCCAAGGCTGACACGGCGCAAGCCTTCACCATTCGACAGAAACTAGACGACGCCGAACCAGAGACTGAGCCACAACGCCGTGCCATGCTGACCCAGCTCTTGCAGTTGTGTGACCGCGCGGCCGACACGCTTGACGGTCAAACCAGGGCCTTCGACCAGCTACGCGACCTATCCAATCGTGCCGGGGCCGTCCTGGATGAGGCCGAGCAGCGGGCCGGTGAGGTCGCCGCCCGTGTCCCGGTGGCCAGCCAGACTTTGCAAACTCTGGCGACGACCTACCCGAAGACGGCTTTGGCATCGGTCGAGGCAGGCCCCGATCAGGCTCAGGCCCTGATCGACGCGGCGCGTCAGGCGATTGAGAAGGGTCGAGCCGCGCTGACCAGCGGAAATAAGAATCAGGCAGTCGGTTATGCCCAGGCTGGCCAAAACGCCATCGCCCAGGCCGGCGCCATCCTGGACTCCGTTCAAAACGCTCAGGCGGCATTGGCCGGGGCGACCCAGCGCTTGCGAGATCAGATGGCGTCGATCAGCTCTGACATCGCCGATGTCACGCGCTTGCGGGTCGGCGAGCCGACGGTGACGGCCGCTGCGACTGAGGCGCAGGCCGCTGTGGCCCAAGCTCAGGCTGTGGCCAAGGGCGGCGACCCCCTGGCGGCCCTGAGTCGCCTGACTGACGCCGAGGCAGCTCTCGACCAGGTTTTGGCTCCGGCGCGGGGGCAGGAAGCAGCCAACGCCAAGGCCGCCCAGGCGACACAGGCAGTGCTGGCTCAGGTGCAGCAGGTGACGGCGCAGGCCTCAGCCTACATCGACGCGCGCCGTTCCGCAGTCGGAACCGAGGCACGTACTCGCTTGTCAGAAGCCACTCGGTTGGCGAATCTGGCGAGCCAGCAGCTGGGCGCGAATCCCGCTCAGGCTTACGGCAGCGCCCAACAAGCCCTGGGGTACGCCCAACAAGCCTTGCAAATCGCACAACAGGACGCCAACTCCTGGAATCAGGGTGGGCCTGGTGGACCCGGTCAATCCTATGGCGGAGACTCCGGCATGGGCGAGTTCGTCACCGGCTTGGTGCTGGGCGCACTGACCAGTGGAGGCGGTCGCGGGCGTGGCCCGTCCATCTTCGGCGGCGGTTCGAGTGGGCCTAGCATCTTTGGTGGTGGGTTCGGGTCCAGTCGCGGCTCGGGTTTCGGCGGCAGCTTCGGCGGTGGCGGAGGCGGTCGTTCGGGTGGCGGCGGTGGTCGCTCAGGTGGCGGAGGTCGGGGCGGCTCGAGCCGTGGTGGCCGCTCGGGTGGCGGCGGCGGTCGCGGTGGTCGCTCCGGCGGAGGACGTTTTTAGTGTTTTGTCGCATTTTCAGCGGCGAATAAGAAAGGAAACTGAACAATGGCAGAGAAACAGTCAATCCTTGGGAGGATCGCACAACTGGCCAAGGCCAACATCAACTCTCTGATCGACCGGGCCGAGGATCCCCAAAAGATGCTCGACCAGTTGGTGAGGGATTACACCAATAACATCGCTGACGCTGAGCAGGCCGTCGCCCAGACCATTGGCAACCTGCGCCTGGCTGAGCAGGACTACAACGAGGATGTCCGGGCCGCCACCGAGTGGAGTTCGAAGGCGCTGGCCGCCTCACAGATGGCCGATCAGTACCGCGGCAAGGGTGACACCGTCAACGCCGACAAGTTCGACAACCTGGCCAAAGTCGCCTTGCGCAAGCAGATGGACGCCGAGTCTGAGGTCAAGCAGGAGGGACCGCTGATCGAGACTCAGCGCGCCACCGTCGACAAGCTGAAGTCTGGCCTGGCCATGATGAAAGACAAGCTCGGCGAGTTGAAGAACAAGCGTGATTCCTTGGTGGCTCGCCAGAAGTCGGCTGAGGCGCAACAGCAGGTGCAACAGTCGCTGGCAAGCATCAACGTACTCGATCCGACCAGCGAGATCTCTCGTTTCGAAGATGCGGTCCGTCGCGAAGAGGCCCAGGCCATGGGCCAAGCCGAAGTCGCCGCCACCTCCTTCGACTCGCAGTTCGCCCAGCTCGCCGCTGCCGACGACGACATTGAGATCGAAGCCCGTTTGGCCGCGCTCAAACAGGGCGCCTCACCGGCGGTCGCAATCGAGCCGACCGTCGTCACTGCGGCCATCGAGGATGGGTCATACAAGGCGTATCCGGCATCAGCTCAGTGAGCCAGCCCTCTGGCATGCGGGTGAGGCGGTATGACGTCAAGGTGATTCTTGGCGTCAACGTGTCGAGGCATCTGCGTGTCGGGTAACTCATGCCAACGAAACTGTTGATCCTCGGTGGCTCGTCTGTCGCCGAGGATCAACAGTGCGTCGGCCATGGCCTGCATGGGGTCCATGCCACCGGCGATGAATTTGACAGATGACTGTACGAGCGTACAGTATGCGGCATATGAGTACAACGAAGCGATCAACTGTCCAATTGCCCCTGTCAGGAGTGCGTCTGGCGCCTCGGCGAACGAATCCGGAGGACATGACGGCGCGGGCTCGAATTCGAGACGCCGCCTTGTTCTGCTTCGCGCGAGATGGCTTTCGTACCCCTTTGCGGGCGATCGCGGAGGAGGCTGGTGTCTCGGTTCCGCTGATCACACACCACTACGGGACGAAGGCGGCACTTCAACAGACCTGCGACGACCGAGTCTTGGAGCGCTTTTTGGATATGAAGATCATGGCGATTCGCGAGCCTGACTCGGTCAAGTCGATGCTCGACGACACGTCGATCCCGTCGATTCTGATGGTGTACATGGTGCGCAGTTTCCTTGATGCGACCGTGTCGGTGCAAGCCTTCTTCGACCGCTTCGTCGATCAGTTGCGTACCACGATGCAGGCCGCTGGGGCTGCAGGCATGATCAGACCAGCCGATGACGAGGAAGAACGACTTCACTTGCTGGCGGTTCAGGCGATTGGCGCGCTCATGGTCGAGTTCGTCATCAACCCGCCGGCCGATCCGCGGTCCTTCATCGATCAGGTCTACTCCGGACGTAACCTGGCCGCACAATTTGACTTGTACTCACATCCTCTGTTCAACCCCTCTCCGGCCATGGACACATACATCGCCTCCATCAAAAACAGGGCGTGAGCAGGGTGGGGCGATCGAGCGAGCTGGTGGCCACCACTGAGAGTCGTCGCCCTGGCTAAGGAGCGCCGATGCCACAAGGGGAAGCGGCGCCCGGCGTCCACCTTTCGACGAGTGATGGCACCCCGAGCGAGGAGAGCCTAGGCCACCCCGACCTCATCCACCCGGCATCAATCATTGCTCTGGGAAAGGAGGGCCTGCTTCATGGGACGTAGCTTGGCGACTGTCTCGTTCCATTCGGCCTCGGGGTCAGACCCGGCGACGATACCGCAGCCGGCGAAAAGGCGTACCGTCTGATCAGTGATCTGGCCGCAGCGCAGCGCCAAAGCGATCTCACCGTCGCCGCTGGCGTTGACCCAACCGACCGGCCCGGCGTAGCGACCCCGATCCATGTGCTCAAGCTCGGCGATGACGCGGCGAGCGGCCTGGGTCGGGGTACCGCAGACAGCGGCCGAGGGGTGGATCGCGGTGGCGAGACCGACAACGGTCGCACCTGGTTTGGCAGCGCCGGTGATATCCGAAGCCAGATGCATGACGTTGGGCAGGCGCAGCACGAACGGCACCTCCGGCACGTGCAAGGAGGTGACATGGGGGCGTAAACCTGCGGCGACCGACGCGACAGCGTACTCGTGCTCAGCCAGGTCCTTCGACGAAGAGCTGAGGGCCTGGGCGAGGGCCGCGTCATCGGCCTCACCCGCGATCGTGCCGGCCAGCACCCGGGAGGTGATCAGCCCACGGTCTTGACGAACCAGCAACTCCGGACTGGCTCCGACAAGGCCTTTGACATAGAAGGTCCAGGTCTGGGGGTAGACCTGTGCGAGCTGGGTCAAGACGGTGGACACGTCAATGGGGGTGGCCGCCTCAGCGACCTCGTCTCGCGCCAAGACGACCTTCTCAAGCTGGCCATCGGTGATGTGGGCGACCGCCGCGGCGACGGCAGCCAACCAGTGCTCCCGGTCCAGATTGCCGCTACGGAAGGCGAGCGGCTGCGATGCAAGCGATTCCGCGTCAGCGGGCACCCAATTCGTCCCTCGTGCCCTTGCTGTGCTGTACAGGGAGGCCGTGTCGTCCCTCGCGGCGCCTCCCTCGGAGACGTCATCGGCGCGACGATCCCACTGCGTCTGCCATGAATGTCCGTTGCGTGAGCCCTGCACGATGTGAGGCACGATGACTTCGTACAACCCGTCAGGCGCGAAGGGAAAACTGATGAACGCGACCGGCCCGGCCATCGGCTCATCCGCCAAGTCGTCGGCAGGCTTGCTGGCGCCGAGAGGCTCCTCGGCGTCCCTCGGTCTCATCACGCGCGCCGACTCCACGAAGTCCCGCCACCAGGTCTCGGCCTCGATCGCACTGGCGCACGTGTGGGCGGCGGTCACCCCCCAACCGATCATGCCCTCGCCTCGTCGCAACCAACACACACTTGGGGCGCATTGGGAAAGCCGGGTGATCAGCGGTGACTCATCGTCGACGGGACGGATAGTGACAGTGTGGCCGAGGGGCATGTGCACCAAGGATACCCGCTGGCCGAACCGCTGTTTCGATGGGTGGGCTGTCTCAACCTGTGAGCGGCCCATGGCCTTGCCCGTCGGTGTCGCGCGCGCTCGCTCACGCAGTTCGGCCGTCTGTGCTACCGCTTGACGTCCCGCACAACATCGACAGGCGGCGACAGGGACATCCCTTCTCGACGTCGGGGATGACACGGCCCAGCACAGGGGCAACGGCAGCCCGGCCATCCCTTCTCAACGTCGGGGATGGTATACCAGTGGAACCTTGAGGACGGCGCAAGCCGCGACGGCGCGATGTTGCGACGTCGGGGGCGGCATACCTGTGAAGGCCTGAGGACTGCGCCAGCCTCGTCGGAACATCGCGCCGCCGCGAGGTCGGGGTGACATAACTCATCCAAAGATTACCCGGCCATGGTTGGTGTTCGTGGGGTGAGGGTGACGGTGTAGCCGAGGTTGACACCCAACCACCCATCTTTCACCCCCACCGCAGGGTCGACGACCCGTCAACAGCTGTGCAAAGAGTGAGTCTTCAAGCGGTCATAGTCATACTT
>JAITVA010000180.1 GCA_031286045.1 Propionibacteriaceae bacterium
GCTACTGTCCAGATGTCGTTCCAGTCGGCGGTGGTGAGGTTTTGTCCGATGTTTGCCCAGATGGCGAGGTATTGCTGGACTATGTCTACTGCTGCTTGTTCGTCTGGGTTCCATGTGGGTGTGGGTGAGGGGGTGGGTGTGCTTGGCTTAGTGGGTGTTGTGGTCGCCGATGTGGTGGGGTTGGTGCTGGGTTGTGTGCATCCGGTTAGGGCGCAGGCAAGTAGGATGAGCAGACTTGTTATCTTCATTCGTGTCATGTGATGTCCTTGACTAAGCGATGTGATACAAGTCAATCGTATTGTCAAGGGGTCCGGGCGTTTATCCACAACCAATTCTGTGAATGGGCTGTCCATCTTGGTGTTGTGTGGCGGTTGGCTGCGGGGATTGCGCGCTCCTGCCAGGCGGCAACCTTCAGTTATGTCGGCCTCGCATGAGTGGCTGGCATAACTGAGCAATCTCTTGCCGTTCGAGGAGCGGTCATCATTGAGGGTCATGGTTATGTCGCCTCAGGGGAACAAATTGGCGTCATAACTGGGGCAAAGTATGAATCCGGGAGTCAAAAGCCTCATACTTTGCTCAGTTGCACACGGGCCGCGACGACTGCCACCGCAGAGCGCCAAAATGGACAGACCATCTCTGCGAATCACGGTCGTCCATGGCGCGCCCTGCCGGCTCTGGCTACGCTTCTCGGGGTGGTTGGGGTATTGCGCGGGAGAAAAGCACTTCGAACGAGCCCGCATTGTGGGGCCTGTGGGCATAACAGGGAGGAATCGCGACGCTGGATGGTGGCTCATGCTGTTCCCTCCAGCCCGATGGGTGTGACGCGGATGTAGACGAACTGTCTGGGATTTTGCCTATGGCAAGATTGGATATACGCAAGAGTGGGGTCCCAAAACAGGGGCCCCACTCTTTGACCTGATGTGCCCGGCGTCTAGTCGAAGGTGAGCGGTCGGAATGCGTCGAGGTTGGGGATCTCGAAAGTGAAGGTCTCGTAGTCGAGGCTGTTGCTGCCGACTTTCCATCGCACGGTCGATCCTGGTTCGCCTCCGACATACCTGACGGTGAAGATGACACTCTTGGCGCCAGGGATACCGCTCGCTGCGACAAACTGGTCTATCTGCTTCCCTGCGGGCGTGAGGAGCGCTCCGGCGTCAATGTACGCTTCCTCGTCAGGGTAGTCAGTAGGAACATCCATCTCCCACTGAACTTCGAGGCAGTGAGTTTCGTTTCCGGTTCCCTCTTGTCTGATGGCGTCTGCGCAGTCCTTCCCGCGAGGCCCTTTGGCGGACGGGTCGAGGTAGAGTATAAGACCAATTCTGGTTGTGATGCCTTGGTTACTTGGAAAGCTGGGTGGTGGTTCGGTCTGGTTGACCCGGGATGAGTCGACTGACGACGACCAGATGACGCCGAGGTTCTGGCTGTTGGGCGGGGCCGGTGTCGTGGCGCTGGCGGTTTCGGTTGACCCGGCGGTGACAGTTTGGGTGACGGTCACCGTCGGCGACGGCGTGGTGGGTGGGCTGCACGCCGACAGAGCGGTGGCGGCGAGCAGGAATGCGAGGGCGAGTGTTGGTATTTTTCTCATTGCTGGGTTCTTTCTCGTGTGGTGTGGGGATCTACGGGGTGTCGTACAGGAGCTTGAAGCAGGGTAGGTGAGTTTGTGGACCATGATCGGCCAGAGACACACCTGAGAGGGTGCAGTAGATCTGGTCTACGTCCACATCGTGCTGCGAGTAGGACTTGTGGGTCTTTGCCATCAATACGATGGATATGGTGATGACCGCAATGGCCAGCACGGTGACGGCTACTACAAGAATTCGTTGCCTCTTTATGAGAGTGCTCAGAGTGGTCCCGTCTGAGGCGGTGCGTGGCGGGGCTTCGATGGCAGGCACATCTGGTGTGGCGTCGACGCTCTCGGCATCGTGTGCGGGCTGGGGTTCGGGGTCTTCTATTGGTTCGGTCATGATGCTCTCCGGTGAGGTAGGGGATCGGTGGACTCTGCTCTCAGTCGAGCTTTGTCCGAGAGAAAAGTACTTCTGACAAGCATGTCCATGCAAGTTGGGTCGGGTATTCTCAACCTGTCCTTGAGTGTGCGATCGGCTAGTCGATTGCTTCCGTGAAGGCGACGGGGAATTCGGTGAGGACCATTCCGAGTGCGTCAGCGATGGCGAGGATCTCGTGGAAGTTCGGGGCTGAGTGTCAGTTGAGTTTCTCGCTCATTCTGCCTTGGGAGGCACCCACCCAAAATGGGCGCCCGTCCCAGGCGTCGGCGTCGCCCCAAGGGGCTGAAACGCGGTCAACCATGTGCCGTCTTCCCGTTGAGAAACTGACCCTGCAGCCTTCGCTCTGCGCGAATTTCTTAGCCGTGCGGGAACTAGATGAGTCGCCCCAGGGGTTGTTAGTGGCAATGCCGGTTGGCCAGGGGTCTGGTGGTGGTGTCAAGGTGTGGGTGGTGGCTTCCGCCTGCATGATCTGGTCGCGGGCGGTGTTGAGGGCGATGGCGAAGGAGGCTCGGTCGGGACTAGTGGTATGGTCCTGCAGGCGGCAAGCGTCTTTAGATGGTGGTCGTGCACATGGGCGATGGTCTTTGTCGACATTTCTGTACCCAACTATGGTAAGACCAGTAGTGATACGCGTATCGGGGATGGGAAACCACCCCAATCGGGGTCGTTTTGGTGTGGTTTGTCATCCCAGATGCTGATCCACGACCGACATCGCTCGCATCGGGGATGGGTTACCTCCATCACCCGGTTTCCCCTCATCACCGCGCCCCAGTTTGCCCTGACACGGTTCACCCGGCTCCGTCACCTACCTCATCATCCCCCAACTCATCATCGGGCTGTCGCCAGATCCGTCCTCGACGCCGTCGGACTCAAGCTACCCCTACACCGTCAAATGTGAAGAGTCGGGATTGTGAGCGAAATAGGATCGCATGCGTCTGCCGAACCGTGGTACTAGACAACCACCTCGTGTCGAGCGGCCGAAATGGAGCTAAGTCGCTTCCTCGCCGTCCTGATTGTTTGACCATGATTCGAGTATGCGAAGCTGGTCGCCAAGATGGTAGCCAAACGTACTTTGAACTAGACTCAGCCACTGGAACTTATACATTGCCTGACTAGGACACTTAAGCTCCCCCGACTGGACTCGAACCAGTAACCCTCTGATTAACAGTCAGATGCTCTGCCAATTGAGCTACAGGGGAATGCTGCGGGTAAGACATTAGCAGATCGGGCTTGGTCTCGTCGAACTGGCGTCGCTTTCCGACGGCGAATATTGCCCGCTCATAAGCAAGGGAATCTCACAGGCGGGAGATCGGTGAGGGGGAACCGCCGACGCTTTCGGTGGGCGTGGGGCTCGGTGACGACTCACTGGATGAGGGACTGGCTGAGGAGGGTGATTCGGAGGGTGAGGGCGACTCGGACGGTGACGGGCTGCTCGAGGTGGGGGACTCGGACGAAGATGCGCTGGCGGACGATGAGTCACTGGGCGAGGCCGACTCTGAGGGTGGCGGTGTGCCACCAGATCCGACGCCACTGGCTGTTTGGGTCTGGGGGATGGGTGGCGGTGGAGATGTTTGGGGGGCTTGGGAGAAGATCAGGATGGCGATGAGGACGGCCATCGCCATCAGTAGAACCATCAACAACCAGGCGACTACCACACTCAGGCGTCCGCCGCGTTGATGCTTGCCGGGCCATGGTAGCGGCCACACCTTGGTGAGTCCTGGCGCCGCTTGGTCGGACCAATGCAGGCGGTAGTCGGGTCCGTCGGGCAGGCCCTGCTGGGGTAGGCGGTTGAGGTCGATCTGGTCCAAGATCCGTCTGGCCTCGTCGACGGCGCGAGGGGACTGGTCGAAGGCCAGCGCCACCCAGGGCGATTGCGCCAACTCGTCGCCAGTGGCGGGCACATCGGTCTCGCCACGATACTTGTCGCCTAGGGGTCCGCCGTCCTGCTCCAGACCGCCACGGGCGATGACTGTGTCGATGTCCATGTGGTCGACCTCGCCAGCCAAGCGATCGCGTGCGGCCATGTCCTGGGAGGCGCCTTGACTGAGCAGGATCACCATCACGTCCGTGCTGGAGTGGTCCTCATGGGCAAGATAGGCGACGCCGGACGAGGTCGCCACGAGACGGGCGGTTGGCCAGAAGTCACCGATCTTCGGTGGGTCGATGCTTTGCAGCGGGTACAGCTTGACCTCGTCGCCTGCGGGCACAGCCGAGGCGGGGGACGGTGAGGCGGGCAGGTCGGAGGCGGGGGAGGTGGGCGAGGGCGATACGGATGAGACGGGCGACGGTGGGGCGGGTGGAGGCGCCCCCGGGGTGGCCGAGGTCGGAGTGGCCGAGGTCGGAGTCTCGCCGGACGGAGTCTCGCCGGACGGAGTTTCAGGTGGCGTCGGTGTGCCCATGCTCATGTTTTAGCGCCGCCACCTTCCCAGTGTCTCTTCTCGGATCAACGTACCCCATTAGTTTGCCCCATGGTGCGCATTCTTAGAGCATCCTTGGATTCGACAGGCGAAATTCAGGCTGGAACGGTATCGTTGAACGGTACGAACAGTTGCCAAGGAGGATATGTGACCTCGTCACCAGTTGAACCAGCCCGGCAGTCGGCGCAGGCGGCATCGCAGTTGTTGGCGGATGCCATCGCCCAAGTCCAGCGGGTGATCGTCGGTCAAGAACATATGGTGGAGCAGTTGATGGTGTCTCTGCTTGCCAAAGGGCACTGCTTGTTGGAGGGCGTTCCAGGCACGGCCAAGACCTTGGCGGTCCGCTCGTTCGCCACGGTTGTCGGCGGTGAGTTCGCCCGTATCCAGTTCACGCCTGACCTAGTGCCGTCTGACATCGTCGGCACACGAATCTATTCCGCCAGCAAGGAGGCCTTCGACATTCAGCTGGGGCCGGTCTTCGTCAACTTCGTGCTGGCCGATGAGATCAACCGTGCGCCTGCCAAGGTCCAGTCAGCCATGTTGGAGATCATGGCTGAGAAGCAGGTCTCCATCGGCGGCCACACCTATCCGGCCAAAGACCCTTTCATTGTCATCGCCACCCAGAATCCAATTGAGTCCGAGGGTGTGTATCCCTTGCCGGAAGCCCAGCGTGACCGCTTCCTGCTCAAGGTCGACGTCGACTATCCGCGTGGCAATGAGGAGTTTGAGATTCTGCGGCGCATGTCGATCAAGGCGCCTCAACCCAGTCCCGTGCTCAACCCCGAGTTGGTCATTCAGTTGCAGAACCGCGCGGCCCAAGTCTTCGTCCACAATCTTGTCGCTGAGTACATCGTTCGTCTGGTTTTGGCCACCCGTAATCCGGCTGACTTCGGCATGCCCGATCTGGCCAATGTGATCTCCATCGGGTGCTCCTCGCGTGCCACCCTCGGTCTGGTGGCGGCGGCCCGGGCCTTGGCACTGATTCACGGCCGCGACTACGTTCTGCCGACTGATGTCCAGGCAGTCGCCAAGAACGTCATGGCTCACCGCATCGTGCTCAGCTTCGACGCCGTGGCCGACAATGTCGCCGCTTCTCAGGTGGTTGATCGCATCATCGCGATGGTGCCGCCGCCAACACCGGTGTGGAATCAACAGCAAGGTGCGCCGACGTCGCCGAGGTCCTGATGACCGAGGTCGCCTTCGCACCACCAGTTCCGCCGCCGTCTGGACCAGCCGAGGCGGCGGTCGCGTCGGTTCTGCATGAGCCGACGGGAGCGACGTTGCCATTGGCGAAGTTGGCGCCTGAGGCCGCCTTGCGACGGTTGGAGTTGACGATCGTTCGGCGCTTGGAGGGCTTCCTTCAAGGCGATCATCTTGGACTCTTGCCTGGCGCCGGGTCGGACACCTCGGACGCTCGTCTTTATGTGCCAGGCCAGGACGATATTCGGCGGATGGATTGGGCGGTGACGGCTCGTACCACGCTGCCGCATGTGCGCGACACCATCGCTGATCGTGAGCTGGAAGTCTGGGCCTTGCTCGACGTCACGCCCTCGATGAACTGGGGCACGGCCGGAGTCACCAAACGCGACCTTGGCATCGCCGCCATCGCCACGATCGGTTTTCTGTCCCAGAAGTTGGGGGATCGCTTCGGCGGCATGATCATGGACCCCCATGGCCTCAAACGTATTCCTGCCCGGGCCGGCCGCATGGCCTTGTACGCCTTGCTGCGCACGATGCTGACCACTCCGATCGTGCCTGACAACACCGCTGGTCCGGTCGATCTTCCGGAAGGCATCGAGCAGATGGCCCGCACCCAACGCCGACGCGGCCTGCGTGTGGTCGTGTCTGACTTCTTGACGACCGGCGACGCCGAGTTGAATCCCGCTGTCGAGACGGTGTGGGAACGCCCCTTGCGGAAGCTGTCGGTGCGCAACCAGGTGATCTGCGTCGAGGTGGTCGACCGGCGCGAACTGGAGTTCCCGGATCTTGGCGAGCTGCTGATTCGTGACCCGGAGACCCACTTCGACCGCTACGTCAACACCTCCGACTCGGCCGCCAGGGCCCGACTGAACGCTGCCACCAGGGCCCAGCGCGAACGTATTCGAGCGGCTATCCGGCGTTGTGGGGCAGCTCATATCCAACTGCGCACCGATCGAGATTGGGTCCAAGACATCGCCCGGTTCGTGCTGGCTTATCGTCGGATCGCCTCCCAGTTGCACACGCCGCCGCAGGGGGTGAGCCGATGATCATGGAGGTGCCTTTCTACGGTTTCGAGTCGCCGTGGCGGCTGTGGCTCTTGTTGATCATCCCCGCCTTGATCGTGGCCTACGTCTTGGCTGTGCGGCGGCGTTCCCAACAGGGAATGAGGTACCCGAACACAACGGTGTTGGGTCAGGTGCTGCCTAAGCAGTCACAATGGCTCCGTCATGTCGTCGTGGCCTTGTCCGTTTTGAGCCTGCTGGCCTTGGGGGTGGCCTGGGCCCAGCCGCTCGGCCAAGAGAAGGTGCCCCGTGAACGTGCCACGGTGGTGGTGGCGGTGGACATCTCCTTGTCGATGACCGCCACTGATGTTGCTCCGACAAGGATGGACGCGGCCAAGAAGGCGGCCGCCAGCATTGTCGACCAGTTGCCGCAGGGGTACAACGTGGCGCTGGTGGAGGTCTCAGGATCCCCGACGGTGCGTCTGTCGCCGACTCAGGATCACAATGCTGTCGATCGGGCGATCGAGGTGTTGACGCCGAAGGACTCGTCGGCCATCGGCAATGGCATCACCACCGCCTTGGCGGCGGTCGATCAAGCCCCCACGGCGTCAGACGGGTCGGTGGCGCCGGCCATGATCATTCTGCTGTCCGATGGGGGCAACACCAATGGCCAAGCACCTCAACAAGCCGCGCAGCAGGCTGGTGACAAGGGAGTTCCTGTGTACGCCGTGGAGTTCGGCACAGCCAACGGTTATGTCGATCTCGATGGTCAACGCCAGGCCGTGCCGCCGGACAGTCAAATGATGCAGGAGATAGCGCAGTACTCCCATGGCCAGTACTACACCGCTGACAACATGTCCCAGGTCGACTCCGCGGCCAAGTCCTTGCACTCGGAGTTGGGCTATGAACTCCAGAAGAAGGAGATCACTGCCACGGCGGCTGGCCTGAGCCTGATCTTCGCCTTCGTCGCCGCCGTCGGCGCCGTCATGCTAGGGGTGAGATTTCGATGATCGGGCAGGAGCTTGGTTTCTTGGCGCCGCAGCGCTTGTGGGTGCTCATTGTGGTGCCCGTTCTGTTGGCGGTGTACATCGTCTGGTCGCTGTCCCGCCGCTCGCGGGCGTCTGGTGATCGCAGCAGCCTGGAGGTGCTCTTCCCCAAGCGCAAGGCCTGGAAACGCCATGTGGCGGTCTTGGCCGCCATCGCCTCCTTGGCCTCGCTGACACTCGCATGGGCCATGCCCAACGGCAACGTCTATGTGCCCCGAGAGCGAGCCACCGTCTTCTTGGTGATCGACGTGTCCTTGTCGATGGCGGCGACCGACGTCCAACCCAATCGCTTGGAGGCAGCTCAGGAGGCGGCCAAGGAGTTTGTGGGGGAGCTGCCAGACGGCTTCAATGTCTGTCTGATCTCGTTCGCCGGCGCGCCGTCTGTGCTGGTGCCACCAACCACCGACCGTTACCAGGTGAACTCGGCCATCGATGGTTTGAAACTGGCCCAGTCGACCAACATCGGCGACGCCATTTATTCCGCGCTCGACTCGGTCGCGCTGATCCCAGAGGATCCGGACCATCCGAACGATCCTGCCCCCGCCGCCATCGTCTTGATCTCCGATGGCGAGTCGAACACAGGCAAGAGCTCCCGCACCGCCGCCACTGATTCCAAACAGATGCAAATCCCCATTTTCACGATCGCCTATGGCACCGCCAATGGGTACATCGTCGACCGCGGTCAGCGTAACCCTGTGCCAGTCAACAAGACGGAACTACGAGCCATCGCCAATCTCTCTGGCGGCAAGGCCTATTCGGCCGATTCCTTGAGCCAATTGCGTGAGGTCTACTCCGGGATCTCCCGCTCGGTCGGCTACGACCAGGAGAAAAAGGAGATCACCATCCAGTTCGTCGGGTACGCTGCCGCGTTCGGAGTTATAGCCTTGTTGGGCGTGATGTCGTTGGCGGCGAGGTGGCCATGACGGTCAGCGACCAGCAGGTGCAGGACAACTATCATCGCGTGCGTGGCCTGGTCGATCTGGCTTGCGAACGCGCCGGTCGTTCCCCTGATCAGGTGGCCTTGTTACCGGTGTCCAAGTTCCATCCGACCAGCATGATTCGGGCCCTGATCGAGATCGGATGCGGCGTCTTCGGTGAGAATCGTGTCCAAGAGATGGTGTCCAAGGCGACCGAACTCGGCGCTGGGGTGGCCTGGGTCTTGATCGGGCATCTACAACGCAACAAGGCCGCCCAGGCGGCGGGTGTGATGAGTCAACTGCAGTCACTGGACTCGTTGACCTTGGCCTCAGCCCTGGAGCGCCGTCTGGCCAGCGCCCAAACGGACACACCGTTGTCTGTCCTGATCGAGGTCAACACCTCCGGTGAGCTGTCCAAGTGGGGAGTTCAGCCTGATCAGGTCATGAGTTTCACTGCCCAGTTGGCGGCCTTTCCCCACCTGGCGCCACGCGGTTTGATGACAGTGGCGCACCCCGACCCAGGGTTGGCGGAGCAGGGTTTCGCCGACTTGGCTCTTCTGCGCGATCAGTTGCGCACCCGGGACGGCGGTGGGTGGGAGGAACTGTCCATGGGGATGAGCCATGATTTTCCCGCCGCCATCGCCCACGGTTCGACCTGTGTGAGGATCGGCACCGCCATCTTCGGGCCGCGACCATCAGCCGTCTAGACCCGGCCTGCCCAGTTTGTGTCCGACCCGTGCGCTAACCTGAACGGGTGGAAGCACAGATGATTGATCTGACTGAATTGACCTATGATGAGCGCGGCCTGATCCCAGCCATCGCCCAGGATCGTGTCAGCGGCAAGGTGTTGATGTTGGCCTGGATGGACACCGAGGCTCTGCGTCGTACGCTCGCGACCAGGCGCGCGACCTATTGGTCGAGGTCCCGGCAGGAGTATTGGGTCAAGGGTGAGAGCTCTGGCCACACCCAACATGTCAGCCAGGTGCGGCGCGACTGTGATTCCGACGCCATTTTGCTGACTGTGGATCAGGTCGGCCCGGCCTGTCACACCGGTGCGCCCACCTGTTTTGACGTCTACCGGCCTTTGCTCGCGCAGGAGGCTGACGCGGGGCCGACGGGTTCGACGAAACCAATCGAGGAGAGCCATGCTGCTGTTTCTGCCTAGTCCGGCTCACGGGGTCTATTACCTCGGCCCGGTTCCCATCCGGGGATACGCCCTGTCGATCTTGCTGGGCATCATCGTGGCTGTCGTCATCGCCCGTCACCGCTGGAAGAAGTGGGGCGAAGAGGTCGACAAACTGGAGAATCTGCTGTTGATCTCGATCATCATGGGCATCATCGGCGCCCGGGTCTACTGGGTCGTGATCGAGTGGCACCGCTACTTCGGGGCCAACCACACCGAGCCGTGGTATCACATGTTCTACGTCTGGGAGGGCGGACTCGGCATCTGGGGTGGCATCCTTTTCGGCTTCGGAACCGGCTGGTTGCTGTGTCGCCGCTACGACATCCCCTTTCTTCGGTTGGCTGATTGTGTCGCACCCGCCTTCATCATCGCTCAAGGCTTCGGCCGCCTCGGCAATTGGTGGAACCAGGAGTTGTATGGCTATCCCACGACCTTGCCCTGGGCTTTGGAGATCGACCCGGCTCATCGCGTCGCGGGGTATGAGCAGTACGCCACCTTCCACCCGACCTTCCTCTATGAGATGCTGTGGGACTTCGCCGGTTTCGGTCTCTTGCTCCTGCTGGAGAAGAAGCTCAAACTGGGTCGCGGCAAGCTCTTCGCCTCGTACATCATCATTTATGCCACGGGTCGCTTCCTGGTCGAACTGCTGCGGATCGATCCGGTCGACTCCTATTTCGGCTTGCGCGTCAACTCATGGGCGACCCTGCTCGGCCTGCTCTTCGGCGTCGGGCTGCTGATTTGGCTGAGTCTGAACCGACCCGGCCCCAATCTGACGGCGACGAGGGTGGATGATCAGGACGACGACGGCCCCTCCGATCAGGACGACGAGGACTCGTCCGATCCTGACGACGCGCCCGCGACGACAGCCAAGCTGGCGGCATCTGATCAATCAGGCGCCGACACCGGCCCGGCTACTGAGACCGA
The DNA here is from genome assembly GCA_031286045.1 of Propionibacteriaceae bacterium. GTDB lineage: Bacteria > Actinomycetota > Actinomycetes > Propionibacteriales > Propionibacteriaceae > WQYJ01. Next base: position 10,689 of record JAITVA010000180.1, read on the forward strand.
CGACCGATCGGGGTTATCCTAGTTCGGTGGCTTTCGAGGCCGCGTACGTCCCGTACAGAAGACTCAAGGAGTAGTAGTGTCGTTCGCCCATCTCCATGTCCACACGGAATACTCCATGTTGGATGGCGCCGCCAAGATCAAGGCGCTCGTCGCCGAGGCGGAGCGATTGGAGATGCCTGCGGTGGCGATGACCGACCACGGCAACATGTTTGGCGCCTACGAGTTCTTCCACACCGCCAAGGTCACTTCGGTCAAACCGATCATCGGCATCGAAGCCTATGTCGCGCCGTCATCGCGTCATTCGCGGGTCCAGGAGTTCTGGGCGACTGGCAAAAGGGACGCCCTCGACGTGGACTCCGAGGGTGGCAAAGACGTCTCGGGCGGCGGCCGCTACACCCACATGACGATGCTGGCCCGCAATGTCACCGGGCTGCACAACCTGTTCAAGCTGTCGACCTTGGCCAGCTACGAGGGCTACTACATGAAACCGCGCATGGACGCGGAGATCATCGCCCAATACTCTGAGGGCATCATCGCCACCACGGGTTGTCCCTCGGGCGCGGTCCAGACCCGGTTACGTTTGGGACAGTACGACGAAGCGCTGGCAGCGGCGGCCTTGTACCGTGATATCTTCGGCCAGGACAACTACTTCGTCGAGTTGATGGATCATGGCTTGTCGATCGAGACGTCCGTGCGAGCCGACCTATTGCGCATCGCCAAGGATCTGGGACTCAAGCTGGTGGCCACCAACGACTCCCACTACGTCACCGCTGACCAGGCCGACGCCCACGACAACCTGCTCTGTATCGGTGTGGGTCGTAATAAGGACGACGAGAAGCGCTTCCGCTTCAACGGTTCGGGCTACTACCTGAGGCCTGAAGAGGAGATGCGCAACCTCTTCTACGAGGTTGAAGAGGCCTGCGACACCACGGTCGAGATCGCC
>JAITVA010000216.1 GCA_031286045.1 Propionibacteriaceae bacterium
CACCAAGGTGACGGTCAGGCCATAAGCGGCCCGCCATGACTCACTGGCCGGGGCGCGGTTGGCGATGCCCTGTTCGACGAACTGGAAGTCATCGACCAAGGAGAGCACGGCCAAGACGACGCCGACGCCGGCTGCGAGCCAGGCCCAGCCACTGACCGCCTGACCAGGTCCGGGGAACAGGCCGAGGTTGATTCCGGCGAAGGACAAGACAAGGTTCACCAAGGCGACGCCGGCATAGGCGATGATGGAGATCATGACGACCTTGCGCATCTTGCCGCTCAACCGGAAGTTGCCGAAGTGGAAAGCCGCCAAGGTGATGGCTGCGGCCACGAAAGTCGCGCTCACGGCCTGCAACACGATGCCGGGATAGGCGAGCTCGAAGATGAGTGAGATGGCTCCCAAGAAGACACCCTCTAAAACGGCGAAACCGATCGCCAGCACGGGGCCGACTGTGCGACGGGACGCAGCCACAAAGGGGAAGATGATGGTCGCCAGACCACAGATCACACCGGCGGTCGCGACGGTGGAGACCTGGGCGCCGAAATGGAGCACCGACCACATCGCGATCAGCGCGACGACGATCGTCGTGCCGAGAGTGACGCCGGTCTTGGTCAGGACGTCGTCCAAAGTCATCGTCTTCTGGACGGGCGCGACTGGCGGAGTCTGCCAGGTCTGGGGCGGATAGCCTTGAGTCGGCGGATACTGCGGCGCCTGCGCGAACTGCGGATTGGCCCCGCCTGGCGCGCTGTTGGCGTCGCCGGACTGGCCGGTGGCGTATTGCCCAGGAACGAAACCAGGCTGCCCCCAGGTCTGCTGCTGGCCAGTGGCTGGATCATAGGGCTGGTAAGTCGGAGCCGACTGCATGGGCGCGTACTGCGCCGAAAAGGCGGGCGACTTCGCGAGCACGGGATTGGTCACTGCGAACTCCTTGATCAGATGATGTTCCATTGTAACGGTTTCCCGGCTGGATTGATTCCTGAATTGCCTCAGGATCGCCCTGATTCAACCCTTCCCCTACTGCTTCAGCACCACGCCACTCAGCGTCAATCGAGCCGTTCTCCCGCCGACTGTGACGGTGGCGACAGGTTCGGCGTCCGCCTCAAGACGCTGGATCGACATCGTGACCCCGGAGTCGAGCGGCTTGTCGAGATGGCGGGCCGCGCGTTCGAGCATGCCCGTGATCGTGGCGGCGTCGACCAGTTCAGGGTCGAAGGTGGTCGGCTGGTTCGTCTCAGGCCGTAATCGACTGCGCAGGGGGAACTGCGGCGCACGGGTGGTGCGCATGGTTTGATTGGCGCCGGCGGGCACATCGGCGTAGACCGAGCCGTCAGAGTCGATGCCGACCCGGGTGACCTGATCGGCTCCGGCCACCACGGCGGCGAGAACCGGAGCCAGCGAAGCTGGGTCGGCGGCGTCGAAACTGGTGATGAGTTCGCCATCGGTGGTGAAGAACACTGGACGGGTCTCGGGATTGGTGGTGACGGACATGTAGATCCGGCCATCATCGTAGTCGACGATCTGGAGCTTCTGACCGAGGTCCGAGCCGACTTCGGTGGCGGCTCGGGCGAACAGGTCGCCCAGGTCGTCCAGTGCGAAGGTGCGCGGGTCGAAGATGGCTTGGCCGACGTAGTCGATGTCGGAGTCGACGGTGGAGATCGTGTCGTCGCGCCAGGCGTAGGTGACCGCTTTCTGATCGCTGGCGACCGCCAGTCGTGCTTCGGTTCGGGTCACCTCGACGCTGATGACGCGGGTGCTGCCCGCTGCCGCCATCAGTTCCTCGACCATCGAACGTGCTGCGGACACGCGGGTCAAGTCGATGGTCGAAGGCGGATCAGTCGGTTGGCCCGTCGGCGTGCACCCGCACAGTGTCGTGGCCATGGCGATGGCGACGACAGCAGCGATCCAGGGAGCGATGCGGGGCATGATGCAACTGTATTACGGATTTCCATGCTCGGGCGGGAACCGGAGGAAAACACTGGCGCAACTGGATTGTGCACGGTATGGTCTATGCCATCGGGCGAGGACGCCCGTGAGAGATTCCAGGCGTCAGCCTGACAGATCAGAGAGGGCCGAATCATGACGGAGCCAGTCGCAGACGAGCAAACCTCAGTCACCACCGTGGTCTCACGTGTGGTGGATCATCCGGTGAAGAAGGTGTGGGGTGTTCTGCTCACGCCTGAAGGACAATCAGCGCTGCTTGGGGAAGGCGCTTTGTTGGGAGACAAGGGCGACACCTGGAAGTCGGTCGACGGCACCTGGGGCGTCACCCGGTCGTACCATCCGTGCGAAGAGATCCGCTTCTCATGGCACAAGGACGACGACTCGCCCAAGACCTGGGTCGACGTGACGCTGACAGAACTCAGCCCGACCCAGACCAAGATCACCATCAGTCATGACCATGCCGGAGTCGATTTCGATGTGGTCAAGCTCACGGCGCATTGGAAGGCAGCATTGTCGCGGATCGATCATAACGCACTGTGATCGTCGATCGACCGGCGGGGGAGGCAAGGAGCAGTAGTCGTATGTCTCAATCTCAGCCGGTCACGGCCTCGCGGGCCTTCCGGGGCGATCTGTCTCGATCCGTAGACGCCCCCTCTTCACCCACGTCGCGACGGTTCGCGCCGCCTGATGGCCCTCCGACCACGATGTCTGACCCCTATGACATCGTCCGTTCAGTGGCCACAGTCGTGAAGGGCCACACCAGGGCGATTGAGCTGACTGTGGTGGCCTTGCTGGCCGAGGGCCATGTGCTGATCGAGGACATGCCGGGGGTTGGAAAAACCACCCTGGCCAGGGCCTTGGCAGCGTCGATCGACTGCTCGGTCAGCCGTGTCCAGTTCACACCAGATCTGTTGCCTTCGGACATCACCGGAGTCAGCATCTACCGGCCCCAGACCGGTGCTTTCGAGTTCACCAAGGGCCCCATCTTCGCCAACATCGTCATCGCGGACGAGATCAACCGGGCCTCGCCCAAGACCCAGTCGGCCATGCTGGAGTCGATGCAGGAGGGCAGTGCCACCGTCGACGGCACAACCTATTTGCTGCCGCGCCCCTTCATGGTGGTCGCGACCCAGAACCCCTACGAGATGGAGGGGACCTACCCTCTGCCGGAGGCGCAACGGGATCGTTTCATGATGCGCTTGTCCCTGGGCTACCCAGGCTACGACGACGAGGTGCTGATGCTGGATTCGCAGGAGTTGCGTGATCCGCTGGACGCCATCCAACCGGTCGTGAACGCGGCCGAGGTCACCGACATGATCGCCAGTGTTCGAGCGCTGCACGCCTCGCGCGCGGTCAAGCAGTACATCGTCGATCTGGCCAGGGCCACCCGCGAGATGCCAGGGGTGACTTTGGGCGTGTCGCCACGCGCTGGTATTCAGCTCCTACGTGCCGCCAAGGCTGTGGCCGCGCTGGGCGGTCGCGGCTACGTCCTGCCTGACGACGTGCAGAAGATGGTGCCCTATGTCTGGGGCCATCGCCTGGTCCATGGCCGATCCGTCACCGATTCGGCCATCGAGGAGGGCCTGCGGAAGGTCCTGGCGTCGGTGAAGGTGCGCTGACCATGACGAGTCCGCGTCCCGTCGCCCGCACGACCGGACTCACCCTGGTCGCGATCATCACCGTCGGGGCCGGGATGCTGTTCGCCTCGACCGCAGCGGTCGGCGTCGGCGGGGTCATCCTGGCGGCGGTCTTGCTGGACCTCGCCTTCTTCGCGCTGACGGATCTACGCCATGGGATGCCGCAGTTGGTCCGTCAGGTGGGACCCGATCCCAGCCAAGTCGGCGACATCGTGACGGTGCGGCTGAGTCTGCCGCGACCGAAAGGATCGTTTATTGACGGCGCTGGTTTGACCGAGACGGTGCCGGCGGCCTTGAGCACGAGGATGCGGGTGCGTCCGGGCACCGACACCAGGTCGACGACTGAGTTGAGCTACGACCTGGCGGCGCCCCATCGAGGACGGTGGACCTTGGGCCCCTGCGCGATTGATCGGCACAGTGGGTTGGGGCTGTGGTGGGGGCGGGCCCATGACAGGACAGTCAGCCGCATCACGGTCTGGCCACGCTTGATCGATCTTGGGTGGTCGCCCGCCCAACCTGATCGCGAAGGGACCATGGGCCATCAAGCCCAGGTCCAACCCAGCGCCGACAACTCCACCGTGCGGGCCTACATTCCCGGCGATGATCTTCGCCGTGTCCATTGGCGCTCTTCGGCGCGGCGCGGCGAGTTGATGACGCGGGCCGAGGAGCCGATCGACGCCGAGCGGGCCTGTGCCGAGGTGTTGATCGCACCCGGCACCGACCCGGCCACACGTGAGGCGGCGATCTCATTGGCGGCCTCCTGGCTGCGGGCCATGGCACAGGCACGTCACCGCGTCGAGCTGGCTTGCGGAGGCGAGGTTCGCCACGGCGACCTGGTCGATCATTTGAATCGGTTGGCGGTCGTCACCTCCGCCGAGTTGGCCAGGCCCTTGCCAGCTGTCGTCGACGGTGGGATAGTCCTGGCCGTCGTCACCACGGCAGGCGACGATGCGGGCTTGATCGAGGCCCTCGGGCCGGCCCCGGCGAGGACTTTTGTCGGTCCGCCAGCAGGTCTGGCCGTCGTGTGGTCCGACGACGAGTCCATGGGGCCAGACCTGTCTCAGCTAGGGTGGTCGGCGCTGGTCCTCGCCCATGACGCTCGCCTGGATGAGGCGGTCGAGCACCTGGCCCGTTTCCAATCGGGCGTCCGACTGGTGGGTCTGTGATGAGACGGGCAGGCTTGGCCTTGGTGACCTGGGTGGCCTGCACCGCCACGTTCATGGGCGTCTCCAACCTCGTCGTCGCCGGAGCCTGGCTGGTCCAGCTCGCCGTCTTGACCTTTCTCATCACGCTGGTGACCTGGGCGATCACGAGTCTGATCGGGACGAAGCATCCGGTCTGGGCCGCGCTCAGCGCCGAGGTCGTGAGTCTGGCGATCTGGGTCGGGCACTTGTGCGCCGTTGCTGGCGGTGGGGCGGGTGTCATGCGGGTGGTGCCGACGTCAGAAGCGCTTCACAATGTCGTCGCACGTGTGACACAGGCGATCGCCGCTCTGTCCGACTATGGTCGTCCAGCTCTCAATGTCGAGTTGTTCCTGCCCTTGGTTCTGGTCGGATTGGGTCCGATCTGCCTGCTGACGGTGTGCTTGGCCTTGGTGATGCGTTCCCCTGTCTGGATCGGGGCGCCGTTGGCCCTGTGCTGGGCCTTGTTCATGGCGGGCGCCCCGACCGGCTCGGTGGGTTGGGCCATGGCGTCAGTGGTCGCCTACCTTCTGGTGGTGGCCTTGGCTGACAAGCCAGGACGCTGGTCCGGCCGCTTGCGTGTGAGGGGTGTGGCGGTTGTGGTGCTAGCGACCATCATGGGCGGAGCGGCCACGGTGATCGCACCGACCATGCCGGGCTGGGGGGGCGGTCAGACCTGGATCACGGACTGGGGCAAGCCCTATGTCGATTCCACCGGTATCAGCATGGACGGTCCAGTCAACATCGGCGACTCCTTGCGGCAGCAATCCGACGAGGTCCTGTTCAGGACCACCGGCGATCTGCCCGGCCCCTTGAAACTCGGATCTATGTCCGTTTTTGACGGTGCCAACTGGTCGGCGTCATCGGATGGATGGGCCGGGACTTACGACAATGGCGACATCATCGGCGGGCTCGACCCGAGGCCTGTCACGAACGGTGACGGGTCAGTGGGTTGGACCAGTCGGGTGTCGTCGGCGTGGTCGCAGGCCTCCCTGGTCACGGTGG
>JAITVA010000238.1 GCA_031286045.1 Propionibacteriaceae bacterium
AAATACCAAATAGGAGAGCCCATGACAACAGAAGGAACAGAAGCAGTGATGTACACTGTCCCGGCGCGAAAAGCAATGCTTTTGCGTCTGGACCCCGCTGTGCACAAGGCGTTGGCCCAATGGGCCGAGGAAGATTCCCGCAGCCTGAACTCGCACATCGAGTTGCTCCTGCGCAAGGATCTCACCGAGGCCGATCGGATGCCCACTGACGCGCAACCGGTGCGTCGCCCGGGTCGTCCGCCGACAGTCATCTATCGGTGAGCCTGCACGCCAGCCAGGTGTGCTGATCCAAACGAGCATCAAGCCGTCGCAGTCGGGGGACTGCGACGGCTTGATGGTTTTCTGGGGGAGTTGGGGGGTGATGATCGATCATCGGGGGCGTCGACCAAAGTGTGGGGCCGGGCTTGATCATCCTGCGCTGCCCTGCCTAGTCCACGGTCCGTGAATCAGGGGCGATAGTGTGCCACTGCTAGTTGCGTCCGGTTCTTCAAGCCGGTTTTCTGCAGGACCAGGCTGACCAGGTTGCGTACTGTGCCTTCACTGATGAACAGGGCCTGGGCGATGTCGCGATTGTCCAGCCCGCGGGCGACCAGCTCGACCACCTCTTGCTCTCGCTCGGTCAGAGTGGACAAGGCGGGGTTGACTTGGGGTGGGGCCTTGGCGGACGCAGCGGGCCTGGGAGTTTGGCCTGGGGTGCGCGGGGTGCGCGGGGTCGCGGCGAGGCGAGTGGGGACTCCCCCCGCCTGGTCAGCTCCGACTGGGGTGTCTCGGCGGTCGGTTCGGGTGTTGAGCAGTTGATCCACCCGGCCAAGCACTTCGCTTCCGAGTACGGACTGCCCCGCCATCACCAGGCGCAGCGAGGGTGCGATGGTGGCGACGTCCTGCTTGATGAGGTAACCGCGCACGCCGAGGCTCAAGGCACTGACGATGTACTCATCGTCGGCGAAGGTCGTCAGGAGGACGATACGCGCCTGGGGATCCTCCTGCAGGATCGTCGCCGCCGCGTCCAGGCCCGATCCTCCCGCCATCCGGATGTCAGTCAGAAGGATGTCGGGGCGATGCTCCTGCCACAGGTCCACCGCCGAGGCGGCGTCGTGGCCAGTCGCCAGGACGGTGAGATCAGGTTGCGCGTCCAGGATCGTGCGCAGCGAGTCGCAGACGAAGGGGTCATCGTCGACCACCACCAGGCGAATCGCGTCGGCGTTTGTTTGATCACTCATTGTCGTCTCTCATTGCGGTGGGGGAAGGGTGAAGGAGTTGCTCTCCAGGGCGGTTCGTCCGCTGGATCACTCGGCGCTTCCCCCGGTTGTTGGCGGAATCTGTCGGTGCTGAGGATTGTGGTTCGTTCACTGGTTCACTGGTGGTGTCACCCGGCTGGGGCGCCGGTTTTGGCACCGAGACGAAGATGCGAAAGCCGTGGTCCCAGCTGGTGCGCAGCACCCCGCCCAGGCTGCGGACCCGTTCGCTCATCGTCTCCAAGCCAATGCCCTTGACGCCGGCGACTCTGGGTTTCAGGCCGCCCTGGCTCGTGCCGACGCCATCGCCAGGTCGGCCGCTTCCATTGTCGTGAACAATCATCTGATAAAACCCGGCGAACTCCGTCAGCTCGATGCGGCTATGCGTCGCGTCACTGTGCCGTAGGGTGTTCGACACTGCCTCGCGCCCCACTGCCGCCAGCGCCCGACTGATGGCGGGTGGTGGCGGCTCATTCATGCGGTCGTCAACCTGGACCCTGAGCGCAGTCGTGGCTGTCGTTTCGCGGGCCAGTTGGTCCAATGCGATCGACAGCTCGAAGGCCTCGTCGTGCAGACCATGGACGCTGTGACGCACGGTTTCGTAGGCTTGATGCAGAGTCGAGGCGACCTCGCCCAAGGAGGCGACCAGCGGCGCCTGATCGGCATGGACGACCTGCAAGGCCTCGACCTGCAAGACTGATCGGGTCAAGAGATGGCCAACATTGTCATGGATCTCTCGTGCGATGCGTCCGCGCTCGGCCAGGGTGGCTACCCGCAACTCCAGCGACTGGCGTTCTTCCAAGTTGCGGTTGGATTCGACCAGGGCATGCGTCCGTGCGCTCAGCTCATCTCGTCCGGCTCGATAGCGATTCTGCAATACAGAGAAGCGTTGGTCATGCCAGGCCATCAAGCCGGCGAGCGGGCACAACAGGAAGGCCAGCGCCACGATCTGTCCAGGCAATGCGGCGACGGACACTGCCAAAGGAGCCAGCCAACACAGCCCCAGGAGCCACTGCCAGGCCGAGGCGCCCATCCTCGAGCGACCTCTTGTGCCGATCTGAGCAGTACGAAGGCAGTCATAGCTGATCAGCGGCAGAAAGGCCACGGCAGGCGCCCAGACCAGGCCGAGCACGACAAATGCCACGATGGCCGCGACTCGGACCCCAGTTGGCGCCCCCGTCAGCTCGGCTAGGGCTGTCACGGCGATGGCCAGCAAGGCCGTCGCAATCGTTCCCGGCGAAAAGGGCAGCTGAACCGCCACGAATGCACACAAGGCCACAAGGATCAGTTTGTCTATCACCCGACTCATCGGACTCCTCTGTGGCGCCCGTCAGGCAGGGTGATCCCCATCGCCTGGGCGGAGTCGTTGTGCCACTCCCGCTGTGTCCGTGTCGCCATGGGTCATAAGGTAGCACGCGGTTGGGTTGAGGCAGTTCTGCCTATCTCCAGGTGCGTCGTCCTGCCACTTGGGCGAAGGCGTCAAGCGCCCGAAAGACTCCCGGCACGCTCCATACTTTTTGTCCGCCGATTTTCCGTTCCTCGCGTACCAGGCCAGCAGACACCAAGCGGTTGACGATGCGGTAGGCGGTCGTCACGGAAATGCCTGCCCTGATGAGAGTGGATGTGGTGAAAGCCCCTTCAGCCACGCACAGATCGGTGACCTCTCGTAGTGCGGGAGTGATTCGCGTCGCTGTGGCAAGGATACTGTGTCGTACTCGGTCGATGTCGTCGCGGAGGGTAGCCGCGTACGTCACTGCCGAATCGGCTGCGTCGGCGAATCGAGTGACAATCTGGGCAAGATCACCTTCTCGATAGGCGGCCAATGCCGCGAAGTAGGTGTCCGTGTTGGTGAGCAACCCGGCTGACAATGGAATAGGAGCATGGGAAGTGATGCCTGCTTGGCGGAGCATCGCGGTCACCAGCGCGCGTCCCGTACGGCCGTTGCCGTCGGTGAAAGGATGAATGGTCTCGAACTGGGCGTGCGCGATAGCGGCATGAGTGAGAGGTGCAATGTCCGTGCGTCTCATGAATCTCACTAGGTCATCCATGGCTGCAGGCACATGCTGCGCCTGAGGCGGGACGTAGCGCGCCACGACGGGGGAGGTTCCGCCGATCCAGACCTGTTCGGTGCGCAGGCGACCCGCGTTAGCCGGGTCGTGGTCCCGCATGATGGCGTTATGGATCGTCAGGAGGGTGCTCACTGTCATCGCACCGGTGGTTGATGTCGCCTCCAGCATTGCTCGTACGTTTCCCGCGATCAGCACCGCGTTCGCGGATCTGTCATCCCCGAGCATCGCCAGTGAGAGGCGGCGTGCCGAGGCCGTCAGCGCTTCGATCTGGGAGGAAGACGCTGACTCGGACCGAAGGAGGACGCTGGCAAAGGGCACCGACCCCAGGCTCGTGGCATCAAACTCAGACATGATCCGGTCGGCCTGTTCCACCCTCTCGATCAGATGAGACGGCAAGGTTGCTGAGGCATCCGCAATGAACGGTACGACGGCAGGCGTGTAGCTTCCTCGAGCCTTGCGCCGCTGTGTTTGTGACATATACGAAAGGTCAGGTTGCCACCAGGCTTGCTCGGATGTCACGACCGGCCAACGACTCATCGCTCCTCCTCCCGCGCCCCCTTAATGGGAAAATTCTACCTAGATATTCCCATTAAGGGGGCGTACGGGCTGGGTCGAGTTCCACTCATAACTATCACAATAACTTCAATGAGGCAT
>JAITVA010000101.1 GCA_031286045.1 Propionibacteriaceae bacterium
GGGGTGGGGGTGAAAGGTTGGTGAGTCTTTGGACGAGCGACTGGCGGGCCGTCCTACCCCGACCGTGGGAGTCGAAGGTGGGCCATCTTCGGATGGGTCAATGACCGGCACCGTCATCCCCTCCGCCACCGTACTCGAAACTGAAGTAGACTTTGTCGATCACCTGGACGCCCGCCTCTACGATGGGGTGATCGTAGGCGTCAGCATCTCCACCACGCGCACGGCGACCCGCGGGATGTCGATACTCATGACCTCCCACACGATGTCGTAGTCGACGATGTCATACCCGTGTGCAATGATGTTGCGCGTACCTTTCAGTTGCCGCAACTCAAGTTCAGGATGGTGCTCGGCAAGGTCCGGGAAATTTTGGTCGATCCGAGCGATGATCTCGCCTAATCGGACCAGCAGAGCCTCTGCCGCATACCGAAGGTACTCGTCTTCATCGAACGCTGACCGCCCCTTCGCAACGAGACGGCTCGCTCGATCAGCGTGAATGAGGAAATCGTTCAGGTATCTGGTCAACTTTTCAGTCATACAGGTACCGCCTCTTCAAGAATCTGGCGGTAGGGGCCCCGCAACCCTTTTTCGCTCACCACATCGACTTTCACGCCGAGTTGAGTTGAGAGACTCTCAGCCAGCTGGAGAAAGCCTAAGGCGGCCCCCTGTGGTACTGCCACAAGAAGGTCGAGGTCGGATTCGGCGGTGTCCGTACCCCGGGCGACTGACCCGAAAATCCGCGGGTTCTCCACACCATGGGCTCGAACGATGGAGCGCAGCTCCTCGCGGCGTGTGCGCAGTACTTCTGATGGTCGCATGTCGCCTCCTCTCAGCTTGTGTCCAGTCTAGCCAGGCCAATCTCGCACATGTGAGGATCGGCGGTGAACGTGAGTTTTGTCTCGCCGACGTATCGACTAAGAGAGGCTCATTCCCCCTTATGAAGGTGGGAAATGCGTCGCTGTCTCATGAAGAACAGCGTCAGTTCCAAGGAGCGTGGATAGCGTCCGCATGTCGATCGTTGCCCATTGCTGGGGGTGGGGAATGTGGACGAGTGGCGCAAGAAAGGATGTGAAATCATCAACTTCGAGCGCCCGCTCCAGTACCCACAGACATCTCAATGTCCAAACTGCTCACATCGGTCGCATCGGCCGAGTTCGTGAGGCTGTGTCTTCGTGGGGGCTCTTCCAATCCGTCTGGTTGGCGTTGGTTGGTGTGTGCGGGGGTGTTCATGGTTGTCGCTGCTGGTTGGGGTGGTGGGGTCGACATTACTGTGCAATTTCTTGCTGTTTGTGGGTGGGGGATCATTGTGGGTCATAGTTGTGTCGTCTTTGGGGTGCGAATTGGTGACATGACTATGGCAAAGTATGAGTCAGGGGCTTAAAGACCTCATTCTTTGCTCAGTTGTGGACTGGCCGGTTCGGACTGGGGTGGGGGTGAAAGGTTGGTGAGTCTTTGGACGAGCGACTGGCGGGCCGTCCTACCCCGACCGTGGGAGTCGAAGGTGGACCATCTCCGGACGAGCTACTGGCGGGGCTGTCCTACCCCGACCGTGGGAGTCGAAGGTGGACCATCTCCGGATGGGTCAATGACCGGCACCGTCATCCCCTCCGAGGTGCCTCATGTCAAATTGCCCGCGAAATTGGTTCGCCCTCCGCCACCGTACTCGAAACTGAAGTAGACTTTGTCGATCACCTGGACGCCCGCCCCTACGATGGGGTGGTCATAGGTGTCAGCAATACCTCTCGGCACGCGATGATGGAATCGAAAACCGTTCGCCTCATAGAACGGGACGGTCAAAGGCGAGTCGCCCGTTCCGGCCATGAGGGCGGCGGCCATGTGGCGGTAATGGTCGATCATCGACTCCTGCTCATCGGCGAGGAGTAAGAGCGGAAGGTGTTTCCGCTTGTCAGCCACGATCATGTCATAGCGTGGGACCGTGTCCATAGCGCCGCTTCAGCCTCGTCGATCAGTTCTCTAGGCCATGCTTGATGTGGCAATCTTAGTGTGCCGGGGCAGATGGGGTGGCGGGCAGGCGTCGGCCAGCTCAAGGGCGTGCTGGAGGCGTGGGCGGTTGTAGCGCTGAATCATGATGAATGGCGCATTGCCAAGGGCGGCGATGAGGAAACACACCAACCACATGTCGAGCGGGGTCCACAACAACAAGACGAAGGTGAACAACACGGCGCTGACGTGGTTGGACTCGGCTCGACAGGTCTCGACGATGAAACGGCTCAAGTAATCCTTGCGCACGTCCGTGATCGACTTCTTGGAAAACCCCGTCAGTGGCACCAGGCATGGAAGCTTGTCTTTCCAACGGTTGATGTGGAGCACATCGCGGTAGAAGGCGCCGTGCCTCTCCCATGCGGCCGAACGGTAGCGCCACTTGGTCGGGTCGAAGGCGCGGTCTGGCAGCCAAACGTCCACGTGGCGACGAATGGCGACGAACCCTACGTAAAGGATGATGTTCACCAGGAAAAGGCCCCAGCCTGATCCGAAATCCAAAACCGACACAATTCAATTATATGGCACGATTCACGTAGCGCTACGGAAGGTGTATCTTTGGAGGATCGCCGGGGAAATGAACGCGAATGGCGTGGACCGTCTGATGGATGGGGCGGGCGGCACATGGGTGAGCGGCATGTCCTCGGAGGGACAAGGGGGGCGCCCAATCGGGTGCGTCACACGAGGGATGAGGAGATCCAGTGGGTCAGGCCAAGGTGGTCAAGATCAGATTCGGGCGGTCTGAAGAGGCTCGGGCCAGTCAGCGTCGCAAGACCGACCAACGCATCACCGACGCCGTGCTTGAGGTTGTGCGATCCGGCGGGCCTGATGCCGTCACGATGGAGGCAGTCAGCGCCGCGTCGGGCGTGGCCAAGACCACCTTATATAGGCGATACCATGATCGCTACGACCTTCTTCACAGTGTCGCCGCCCAGCTCGCCGCCGTGGAGTGTCCCACGACCGGTCTGGCCCCATCGGACCTGACTGCGCTGTTGACAAGCCTGCAAGGCACCTTTGTTGCGACGGTGGGGTACGCCTCCAGTGGCCGACTTCTCTCGCGCAGCGAGGATCTGCTGGACACCTGGCGAAAGCTCGTCGTCCAACCAAGAATCGACGCGGTCGCCGACTTCTTCACCGCCGGTGTGAGCCACGGCGCCCTGCGGCCCGACGTCGACTATGCCGCGCTGGTGGAGTGCCTTGTCGGCGGCATCGTCATGTGTGCCACCATGCGTGGGAATGTGCCCGACGACTGGGCCGACCATGTTGTGGGGACCATCTGGCCAGTCGTCGCAGTCTGTCCCGCTACCGTTTGTTGACGCGGTTTTGCTGGATGGGTGTCAGGTGGAGCGGTGGTCGATCCGCTGTTTCTGCCCAAGCCGGGAGCGTCTGAGACTCGTGTGATCAAGTCGTCCCAGGAGGTCGGGGCGTCGGCCCAAACCCGGGGGCGCTTGAGACTCGTGATAATGCGGGTTTTCGAATTTGTCAGTGGCCCGTGCCAGACTTGAGTCATGTCAGATGATAAGACGATACCGGGGCGCCCCGGCGATCAGTGGGGCGATGTCCCCAGGGCCGCGCAGCCCTTGGTCGCAACGGGTGATTCGCTGTCGGCGGGTGATGCGCCGTCGGTGGGTGACGGGCCCACAGTCGGCCCTGGGTCCACGGTCGGCACTGGCCTGTCGGTGGTTGAAGCGTTGACGGAAGGTGATGCGCCGGTCGCGCCGATGACGCCGCCGTATCCGACGACGCCTGTGGCCCAGGCATACTCGGCGGCTCCTGCGCAACAAGGGACGGCGCCACCGCAGACGGATCCGGCTGCCGCTGCGGAACTCGCCGCTCAGGTGCAGGGATATCCGACCCAGACCCAGAGTTACGCGCCTGCGACTCAGGCGCCTCCCGCTCAAACTCAGGACTACCCGGCTCACACTCAGAGCTACCTGGCTCAGCCACAGGCCTACCCGTCTACGGCCCAGGGGTATCCGGCCGCGGCGCAGGGTTACCCAGTCCAGACCCAGGCGCAGGGCCATCCGGTCCAGGGGTACCCGACGGTCCCGCCTTATCCACAGCCGAACTCGGCGGTCCCGGCCGGGCCGCCCGCGACGCCTAAACTGTTCTTGCCAACGACGCTGAAAGACTCGCCACGTTTCTTTCAGGTGCCCGCCCGGAGGTGGTGGTGTGGACTGATCGGGGTGGTCGTGCTTGCGGCACTGACCCTTGTGTCGATGTTGATCGTCAGTGTGGTCATGGTGGTGACGGATCCGGTCGTTGCCGCCGCTGCCCTGCGCGGAGAGAGTGTCACGACGCCTCTGGCTTTCTTGTGGAACAACATTAGTATTGCATTCTTCATCCCCATAGCGGTGCTTGTCTCCTGGCTGTTCTATCGCCAGGGTTTCGGCTGGCTCGTGTCTGTCACGGGTCGTGCTCGATGGCGCTGGTTCGGGCTGGTGTTGGGGGTGTTCATCGTCGGTTATGCGGTCAATTACGGCATCTCCACCGTCGTGTACGGCGTCGACGGCATGGGGTGGACTCAGCTCAGTTGGCAGTCCACCAGTCTGTTTCTCATCGTTTCGGTGCTTGTGACGACACCCTTCCAGTGCGCAGGCGAGGAGTTCTTGTTCCGGGGAGCCCTGTCGCGGTTGATCGGTGGCATCATCCCCGCCAAATGGGTTGGGCTGGTGGCGTCAGCTGTCCTGTCCAGTGCCGCCTTTATGGCGCTTCATTCCGCCAGCGACGTGTGGCTCAACATCAACTACTTCTCGGTCGGTTTGATGATGTGGTGGCTGGCCTACCGCACAGGTGGCTTGGAGGCGAGCATCGCCTTCCACGTCGTCAACAACCTGTTCGCTGAGATCAGCCTTCCCTTCACGGACATATCTGGGATGTTCGACCGTGAGGCCGGCTCAGCGTCGGCCCTTGTGCTCATCGACTTGGCCTTTCAGGTGATCATGGTTGTCATTGTCGACATTCTGGCCCGGCGGTGGGGCTTGGTCCGCCAGTCTTCGCCTGCGGCGCTGACTCCCCAGGTGGTCAGGCCCAAACGCTGGTTCACTCCGGTCGGCACTTTGGTGACCGAGGCGGCCGTGACTGATCTGCCCCGTCTGGCCACGACGGTGCGCGAGTCACCCGCTCTTGTCCAACCGCCCATGTGGGGGTATGTCGGCTCGACCTATCCGCTCCAGACGCAGGCATATCCACCACAAGCCTATCCGCCGCCGTCAGCACAGGTTTATCCGCCACCGTCGGGCACGCCAGCCTGGCCGGCTCCTGGGATCGCGCCAGCGGCGGGGTATGCGACGCCACCCCCCGCGCCGACTCCGGCGCCAACGCCAACGCCCATGCACACGCCAACTCTGCCACTGGCGCCAACGCCCATGCACACGCCAACTCCGTCACTGGCGCCAACGCCAGCACATGCGCCGACACTGACGCCGACGCCAACTCCTGTGTACACGCCGACACCACCACCGGCGCCTGGTCAGTCGCCTTGGGTTGCGCCGCCTCCGGGCTCAGTGCCACCGTGGGCCACCCCGGCGGGGTATCCACCTTCGACGGACGGCGTGTCACCTGGGCCGGACACGATCTCACCGTCGTCGCCCGACCTATCATCCTCGACGGACGGCAACCCGCCACCCCGACCGGCGATCCCTCCACGATCAGTGACCTGATCCCGAGCGTTGGCCCGGTCCCGCCAGGCAACCCGCCGGTCCCGGACGGCAACCCCTCTTCGACGGAGGGCCCGCCACAACCGACTGATCCGACCATGCCATTCTGGCTCAGGCCTTGAGGCTGGTCTTCTCGCCGAAGTCGCTGCGTGCCAGGGCGGTCAGTTGGTCGTAGGCGCGCTCAGCTTCGGAACCCTTGATGCGGGCCTGAAGCTTGTCGCCTTGTTTGAAGTTGAGCATCAGAATCGAGGTCAGACTGGCCGCGGAGACGGGCGGACGCCCACCGCTGAGGTTGGTGACGCTGACCTCAGCGTCAAGGCCCCGTAAACCAGCGATCAGGGCGGCGGCAGGTCGGGCGTGAAGGCCGTGTGGGTTGTTGATGGTGCAGGTGAAAACCAGTGCGTCGTCGGGCTGCGACCCCGGGTCGGTCGGGGTCGGCTGTGTGGAGTCGCCTGCCGGCTCTGACCCGACGGGCGATCCAGTTGGGGAGTCGGCGATCTGCGAGTCGGTCGCGACCGAATGTGTGGAGGTGGGATCCGACGCAGAACTCACTGTCGAGTGGGTGGTGGATCCTGGCGCGCCGGGGTTGGCCGACTCATCCCCACGGTCGCCCAACTGTTCCTGTTTGGCGGCCAAGCCTTGGGCGGCCTCGCGGGCGACCTCAGCCAAGGGGGCCTTCGAACTGGCGGTGACGATGGCGGCGACCAGGCCTTCGACCAAGGGACCGGGGGAGATGACGCAGCGAGCGGCCAGATCGGGGTCGATGAAGTCCAGTGCCATCTCAGCGGAAAGGATGGCGCTGCCGAGGTCGACCATGATGAGCACACCGTCAGGGGAGCCGGCTCGGGTGATCGCGTCAGCGATGGCGACGGCGTCAGTGCCGAAGGTGGTGTCGTCCAAACCGGCCGCGACCAGCACTGTCGGACGCGCCTCCACCGGCACCATCTCGCAGGCGAGGTCGACTGCGGCGGACGCCAGGGCATGCGAATGCGAAACGACAACAATTCCTATCATGGGTACCCTTCATGAGAGGGGCCGGACATCCTTGCCCGGCCCCTAGGGAACCGATGACTAATCATCGATTCCCATAATCGAGTGAAATGACACCACCAGTCGGTCGCCTAGGAGAGGTCGCGACGGGCGGCTTCGATCAGCATGGTCATTGAGGTGGCGCCTGGGTCTTGGTGGCCCACGCTGCGTTCGCCGAGGTACGATGCCCGCCCCTTGTGCGCGATCAAGGCGCTCGTGGCGTCGCGTCCAGCGGCGGCGGCAGTGGCGGCGGCAGCAAGCGCGGCCGCCACTCCCTCACCCGCATGGGCGTCAAAGGCGTCCAAGGCGGGTGAGAGAGCGTCGACCAAGGTCTTGTCACCGACGCTGGCTTTGCCTCGCTGAATGATGCCGTCAAGTCCAGCGCGTAAGGCTGCTCCCAGCGACGCCGCGTCGTGGACGTTGGCCCACGCCGTGCCGACTCGCAGGAAGAAGGTGCCGTACAGGGGACCAGAGGCTCCGCCGACCGTCGAGACCAGCGTCATGCCGGCCTTCTTGATGTAGCCGGCGGCGCTGGCGAAATCACTCGGGTCAAGCGCGGCCACTGCGGACATGCCGCGATCCATGTTGGCGCCGTGGTCAGCGTCGCCGATCTCGCGGTCGAGGTCAGTCAGGTAGTCGGCGTTCTCGTGGATGTCGTCAGCGAAGTCCTTCAGCCAGGCTCCCACCGCCAATGAATCAAGTGACATTACTTTCCCCACCTCAAACCGGCGGTCGCCACGGGGGCGTCCCACAGATGGACCATCTCGTCATCGGTGTTGAGCAAGGTCACCGAGCAGCCCGCCATGTCGAGGCTGGTGATGTAGTTCCCGACCAGGGAACGTACCACCCGGATGCCTTCGGCGGCCAGGATTTTGGCGACTTCGTCGTACATGATGTACAACTCGATCAGGGGTGTGGCGCCCATACCGTTGACGAAGCACAGCGTCTCGGAGCCACGGTAGTCGAGGTCGTCGAGGATGGGACGCACCAGCGCCTCCGCCATCTCGGCGGCGGTGCCGATCTTGCGGCGAGCACGGCCTGGTTCGCCGTGGATGCCGATGCCGATCTCGATCTCGTCGTCGGCCAGTTCGAAGCTCGGCTTGCCCGCCGCCGGAACTGTGCATCCACTCAGCGCCAGGCCCATGGACCGTCCGTTGGCGATGACACGCTTGGCCAAGGCGACGATGTAATCGAGGTCTTTGCCCTCTTCAGCGGCTGCTCCGACAATCTTCTCCAACAACACAGTCAAGCCGACGCCACGTCGCCCGGCGGTGTAGAGGGAGTCTTGGACGGCCACATCGTCATCGACCACGACCGATTCGACGCGGATGCCGTCGGCCCCGGCCATTTCGGCTGCCATATCGAAGTTCATGACGTCGCCGGTGTAGTTCTTGACGATGTGGAGCACGCCGCGACCGCCGTCGACAAGCTTGGTGGCGGCATACACTTGGTCAGGCACTGGTGATGTGAAGATCTCGCCGGCGCACGCGGCGTCGAGCATGCCGTAACCGACGAAACCCCCGTGGAGAGGCTCGTGGCCGGAGCCACCGCCTGAGACGATGCCTACCTTGTCAGCGACTGGCGCGTCCAAGCGGTAGACAACTTTATTGTCATGGTCAACTCTGACGAGGTCTGGATGGGCCGCCTCTACACCGAGGAGCGAATCTTTGACAACATCATTGACATCATTGATCAGTTTCTTCATAGGTAGAGTCTGTCATGTCCGCGGTTGTTTTCCTAGTAAGCGGGCAGATGTGCAGTGCGTCCGCCAGGCGGCGGGCAGTCGCTTCTCCAGGTGGCATCTCCATGACAATTGTCACGTCGTCGTGAACGACATTGCCGCGTTTACTTTTGGATACATATCCTATATCTTGGACTAAGGATCACTCGCCAGCAACTGCGGTTGTACTGGGAATGGGCGGGTCACCTTGGGACGAATCAGCTATGAGACGGGGGCGACGATGGCGAAAATACTGATGGTCAATGTGCCATACGCGGGACATATCAATCCGACGCTAGCACTGGCCAAGGAACTCGTGGCACATGGTCACGACGTGGCGTACGTCAATTCGGAGCGCTTTCGAGATGTCACCGAACTCACCGGCGCGCGCTTCATTCCCTATGCGGACTATCCCGTTGACGTCAAGGGATACGAGGAGGCCAGGCTGTGTTTCCGGGCGGCCTACAACACCGCCCTTGGGCTGAAGGAGTCGTTCGACCTCTTGATCTACGAGATGCTGTTCTATCCCGGCATGAAGATCGCCGAGAAACTGCACATTCCGGCCGTTCGTCAATTCTCCCAGCCGGTGTGGAAGAAGGACTCGAGCTTGCGTGAGCGGATCGCGGCCATTCGGGCGTGTGACAAGATTCAGCGCCAGTTCATGAGTCGCGCGGACGCGGCCCATATGGGTCTGCAGGGCGCCTCATTGGTCAAAGCGATCGCCTACGATCAGCCAGCCTTCAACATCGTCTATGTCTCAGAGCTGTTCCAGCGTGACCGCCAGGGCATCGGCGACGACTACATCTTCACGGTGCCGCCCCTGGCCCAGCGCATCGACATCGAGCCGATCACTTACGAAGGCATGACCCGGCCACTGATCTATATCTCCCTCGGCAGCATAGTGTCTGACAAGAGGTTTTACGAGAAATGTCTGAAGGCCTTCTCAAGCCAGCCCTGGTCGGTCATCCTCAACACGGCACGGGTCGATCAGGCCGATCTGGGACCAATCCCCTCGAACATCCACATCTATTCGTACGTCCCTCAAGTCGACGTCCTCACCCATGCCGATGTCTTCGTGACGCATTGCGGCATGAACTCAGTCAACGAGGCCATGAGTGTGGGTGTGCCCATGGTGGGGGTGCCCGTCATGAACGACGAACAGTCCAACGCCGAACGGCTCGTGGAGTTGGGTCTGGGCCGTCGCGTGCGCTCGCGTCGCGTGTCAGGCGCGCAATTGGTGGACGCCGTGCGTCAGGTGCTGGCCGACCCGGCGATCCGTCAACGTTCAGCCGAGGTGAAGGCCAGGCTGGCCGGTGAAGACCGGATGGATGAGGTCGTCGCGAGAATCGAGGCGCTGCTGGCCTGACCAGCCCGAGAGGATGAGGCGGGGCCACAGATCGCCCCAGGGTCTCCCGAAGCCAGGTGGTGGGGAGGGGATAGCTGTTGCTGGACGACGGTAGACTTGCGCGCATTGTGAGAAAAACCCCTGAGTCGCTCTTCCCCAAGCTTGAACCGCTGTTGGCGCGGGTGATGAAGCCTGCCCAGTACATCGGCGGCGAGGTCAATTCGATCACCAAAGACTGGGCGTCGGTCGATGTCAGTTGGTGTTTGATGTACCCCGACACCTATGGGGTGGGTCAACCGAACCAGGGCTTGGCCATTCTGTACGAGGTGCTCAACGAGCGTGACTGGGTCGTCGCCGAGCGGACCTTCTCAGTCTGGGGCGACCTGGCGAGTTTGATGCGGCAGAACCAGGTGCCGCAGTTCTCGTGGGAGACCACTCGACCAGTGCGTGACTTCGATGTGCTCGGTGTCTCGCTGGCGACGGAACTGGGTTTCACCAATCTGTTGGAGGCCCTTGATCTGGCGGGAATTCCCCTGCACGCGGCTGATCGCGGCGAGGATGATCCCCTGGTCATCGTCGGCGGGCATGTCGCCACCAACCCTGAGCCAGTGGCGGATTTCATTGATGCGGCTGTGCTTGGTGACGGCGAGGAGGCCGTGCTGGAGATCTCTCGGATATTGCGGGCGGCCAAGCGGGCCGGATGGAGAGGTTTCACCGACCGGACGGCTGTGGCTGGGGCTTCAGGGGACACGGCAGGTGGCGCCTTCTCGGATGAGCGGGTGGTCACGAGTCGGCCTGGCGACAGCGTAGTTCGTGATGCTGTGGGTGGCGCTTCCTCGGATGGGTCGGTGGATGGTGGAGAGCCCCTCCGGCGTGAAGATGTGTTGGCGCGGTTGGCGGCGACCGGGCGGGTCTATGTGCCCCGCTTCTATGATGTGGCCTATGGCCAGGATGGCGCGATCGCGTCAGTTCGACCCAATCGAGCAGGGGTACCAGAGCGTGTGCGCAAGTACACCTTGACCAGGCTGAACGACTGGCCATACCCCAAGCATCCGATCGTTCCCCTAGCGGAGACCGTGCACGAGCGGTACTCGGCGGAGATCTTTCGGGGCTGCCTGCGCGGTTGTCGCTTCTGTCAAGCGGGCATGATCACCCGCCCGGTCAGGGAACGCTCGGTCGATGTCATCGGTCAGATGGTCGAGTGCGGGCTGGCCGCGACCGGGTACGAAGAAGTCAGTTTGTTGTCGCTGTCGAGTGCGGACCATTCCGAGATCGATCTGATCGCAGGCGGGCTGTCTGAGCGCTACGCCGGGACGAATATCTCCTTGTCACTGCCCTCGACCAGGGTGGACGCTTTCAACCTCACCTTAGCCGACGAACTCTCACGCAACGGCCGTCGCTCCGGCCTGACCTTCGCTCCCGAGGGCGGCACCGAGCGCATGAGGCGGGTCATCAACAAGAATGTGGACGAAGCCGATCTGCTGGCCACCGTCGAGGCGGCGTTCGCGGCCGGGTGGCGTTCAGTCAAGCTGTACTTCATGGCGGGGCTGCCGACGGAGACCGATGAGGATGTCATGGCCATCGGCGACCTGGCCCGCCGAGTGATCGACGTGGGTCGGGCCGTGACCGGTCGGCGCGATGTGTCCTGTACCTTGTCAGTCGGGGCTTTTGTGCCCAAACCGCATACCAGCTTCCAATGGGCGGGCCAGTGCGACGCCGACACAGTGACTCGTCGGATGCGCGAGTTGAAGGAGTCGATCCGCTCGGACCGGCGCTATGGTCGGGCCATCACCGTCAAGTACGCCGATGGACGTCCCGGCCAAGTCGAGGGCCTGTTGGCGCGTGGAGACCGTCGAGTCGGGGCGGTGATCGAGGCCGTCTGGCGCGACGGGGGTGTCTTCGACGGTTGGAGCGAGTTGTTCTCCTACGACCGCTGGATGCGCTGCGCCGAGGAAGTGCTATCTCCCCAAGGCTTGTCGATGGCGTGGTACACCACCCGCGAGCGAGGGCGCGATGAAGTTCCGCCCTGGGAGCATCTCGACGTCGGGGTCGACGCCGATTGGCTCTGGGATGACTGGCAGGACTCCTTGGCTGATGTCGCTGTGCCGGATTGCCGTTGGGCTGGGTGCACCGACTGTGGCGTCTGTCCGGAGTTGGGCGTCGCCATCGAGATGGGGCCTAGTGGGAAGACACTGTTGCCTTTGAGCGTGGTCGGGGGACGTGACGTGGTGGCGGTGGCTGATGGTGGACCTTGCTCGGCGCGGGCCAGCGGGGCGGGGGCCAGTGGGGTCTGCCTCCGCGGGGCGAATGCCAGCGGGGTTGGGACCAGCGCTGTGGGGGTAGCCAATGGCGCCTGCCTCGGCGGGACCCCCCCATCTATCCTCGGATCACCCGTTCCGGGCGATCCTGCGGCGATGGGTGTCCCCCCCGCCGGGCGCGGCCTAGTGGCTGATGCCGACGGCTGTTCGACGAATACCGGTGGGACTACAGGCAGTGGGACGAATACCGGTCGGATGAATGCCAGTGGGGTGGTGGCCCATGCCTAAGGAGCAACCACCGCAGCAGCCGCCTCCGGTGATGAAATTGCTGATCAAGTACGGCAAAGTCGGGCCATCCCGCTTCGCCTCGCATCGGGATTACGCTCGGGCTTTAGAGCGGGGCTTGAGGCGGGCTGACGTGCCGATGGCGTACTCGTCAGGCTTCAATCCCCATCAGCGGGTGTCCTATATCAACCCGGCCCCGACCGGCGCCGAGAGCCAGGCGGAGTACGTTGTGCTGGGGCTACGTGAGATGGTCGATCCCCAAGCGGTGGGCCTCCGCTTGAGTGCCGCCATGCCGAGTGGTTTGCCCGTGTTGGCGGTCAGCGTCGCCACTGGTCATGAGCAGTTTTCGGCTAGTCTGTGGCGGGTTCGGCTGGCGGGCGTGACGGCTGAGGGCTGGTGCGAGGCGTTGGGGGGGTTGGATGCGCAAGGTTGGCGGGGTGCGGCGGAGCGGTTGTCGACCCGTGACGCGGCGGGGTCGTTGGATGGTCGGGGTGCGGAGGGGCGGTTGTCGACCCGTGGCGCGGTGGGGCCGTTGGATGGTCGGGACGTTGTGACTCAGGTGGAGGGCCGTGACGGAGCGCAGGCGCTGGTGGAGAATCGGGACGCTGTGGGCGGGTTGGTCATCCGCGACACCGAGGCCCCGGCGGAAGGTCGGGACACCGAGGCTCAGTCCGATGCCTCTGAGACTACGCAGCTACTGGTCACCCGCGAGACCAAGAACGGGCCCCGCACCTTCGACGTGCTCGCCCCGCTCGAGTCCGCCCGAGTCACTCACGATGGCGACCTCATCCTCGTCATCCGCCACACCGAACCGCTGGTCCGCCCTGACGACGTCGTGACGGGGCTACGCTCCATCAGTGCTTTGCCCAGTGAACCAGCCCGATTGACCAGACTGGCCCAAGGCGAGGTGGGGGAGTTGGTGGCGAGTGTGAGCGCGGACTTTACTGGATCTCATCGCCCCGACCGCTGTGGCGTTCTCGCTTGTCAGTGAATCGGGCGTAGGCTAAGGGGACGTATTTGTCGCTGGCGCTGTCGATGCTCAACAAGGTGCAGTCGATCATTCGGCCAGTCGTTTAGGTGGGTCGGTGGGCAGGAGAACTGAGCACATGGACTGTCCATCTTGGCGTACTGCGGTGGGTGTCACAGCGGCCGGTTCATAGCTCATCGGAAGATGGCCCATCTTCAACTCTCACGATGGGGCCGGTACGGTCCGCCAGTCGCTCATCAAAGATTCGCCTATCTTCAAGTCCCACTGCGAGGCCGAAGCGGTCAGTGCACAATTGAGCAAAGTATGAGGGTTTTGAGTCCCTGACTCATACTTTGCCTTAGTCATGTCACCGATTCGTACTCCCGAGGCGACATAACTATGGCCCACAATGATGACGGCCCCACAAATGGCCATAGATTGCTCAGTTGTGTTGACCAGTCTCGCTCAGACGAAACACAATTGGTCAAAAGGACCATCCTGGTGCCGGGGTTGAGTGGGGTGTTGCTATCGTCGGTTGGCTGTGGGGCCGCACTCGCATCCACCCCCCCATCTGCCCCGCCATCACCGGATCCCTACCGACTCACCCACCCGTTGATCACTGCGCTACTTGGGGACTTCGGCAGCGGCGTCTTCTCTCTGAGCATCATGCGTTTGCTATAGTTGTGTTCGTATTCGGGGTGTGAGTATTCAAACGAAAGAAAGAAGACTGCGCCAAGCCCGAGCTTGGTTGTCACAACTGAAGTGGCCCGTCCAAGGAAGGACAAAGTTTTAGTGAAGCGCTCTCGCACGATCACCGTCGTAGTCGTGGTCGTGCGGGCATCTTGCTTGGCCGAGCCGTCACAAACCCCGCCGATACCATTGGAGGACAAATGCTGTTTACCTTTGCCCTAGCTTCCGCCTTGGCAAGCATTGTGCTAATCACAATACGTCTTCTTTTGGGGGGACAACAGGCGGGCAAGAATCCACGCCGGGCTTTGATGATTCTGTGGGTCTTGGCCCTGATTCTCGCAGGAGTCTTCGCGGCGATTGATGCTGCCCAAACCTATGTCCCCGGAGAGGTAAGCGTGAAAAGTATCTGGGTCAACGCTCGCACTGGAAGATACGTCGACATAGCTGATTATGATGTGATCAGGGAAGATGTGGGCGACCCGCCAGCCCTGATGGCGTTTATGATCTCCATTGTTATCGCGGTCATGGGCCTCATCATCGGAGGTGCTGCCGCCACGGGGAGAAACATGGCTTCCCAGGCATCGCACGCATTGAAAAAGGTGCCTGTCTTTCTCGTGTGGTTTGTCGGTTGCCTTCTTTCGGGCTGGGTCACCCTGGGAGTCATTCCTGTTTTGTTGGCAAGGGTTAGTAGAGAGGCCGAGCCGATGCCGCGCGGGTTCAAAGTTGCCATCGTTATCGCTTCGGCTGTCGCAGTATGGACCTTCGCCGCTTACTTGCTGCCCTACATCTTGCGTCAGAACTCTTGACGACGATGGCGCCTCGACTGGTCCGGGTCTCGGTGTCCTTCAAGCCGGATGCCTTCCTCGACTAAACTATCCCCGTGGCACTCACTATCGGAATCGTCGGCTTGCCCAACGCGGGCAAATCCACCCTCTTCAACGCACTGACTCGCAACAACGTTCTGGCGGCGAATTACCCCTTCGCGACCATTGAGCCGAACGTCGGGGTGGTCGGGGTGCCCGACCATCGGCTTCAGGTGCTGTCGGACCTGTACCACTCGGAGCGGATCGTGCCTGCGACGGTCAGCTTCGTCGATATCGCCGGTATCGTCAAGGGCGCCTCTCAGGGTGAGGGCATGGGCAACGCCTTCCTGGCCAACATTCGTGAGGCCGACGCGATCTGCCAGGTGACCAGGGTGTTCGCTGACGATGATGTGACCCACGTGGATGGGGCGGTCAATCCGGCCTCCGACATTGAGACGGTCACCACCGAGTTGATCCTGGCCGACTTGCAGACTCTGGAGAAGGCGCTGCCGCGTATGGAGAAAGAGGCGCGCATCAAGAAGGAGTCGGGCCCGATCTTGGCGGCATGGCAGGAGGCGTACGAGGTCCTCAGCAAGGGGCAGACGGTTTTCGCCGCCGGACTCGATCTCGAACCGCTGCACGACCTCTGGCTGCTTAGTGCCAAGCCCTTCATCTACGTCTTCAACTGCGACCAAGATGAGTTGTCCGACGAGGCGGCTCTGGAGAAGATGCGTGCCGTCGTGGCCCCGGCCGAGGCCATCTTCCTCGACGCCAAGTTCGAATCTGAGTTGGTCGAGATGGACGAGGCCGATGCCCGCGAGTTCCTGACCGAGATGGGTGTCGAAGAGCCCGGTCTGGACAAGTTGGCCCGCGTCGGTTACGCCACCCTCGGGCTGCAAAGCTTCCTCACCGCCGGTCCCAAAGAGGCGCGCGCCTGGACGATCCATCAGGGCTGGACGGCTCCTCAAGCCGCCGGAGTCATCCACACCGATTTCCAGAAGGGTTTCATCAAAGCTGAGGTGGTGTCCTATGACGACCTGGTGGAGCTGGGTTCCGTCGCCGCCGTCCGTACCGCCGGGAAGGCCCGCATGGAGGGCAAGGACTACGTCATGAGACCGGATGATGTCGTGGAGTTCAGATTCTCCAAGTAGGCGGGGCCTCTGGGGGTACTTGGTGACGCAGTTGAGGCCCTAACGGGGATCAGTCGAGAGGCAGCACGGGGGGTTGAGAGCCGCATTGTTGACTTTGTGATTCACCTTTGGCTGAAGTGATGTGGTAGGACTTCGCCGACTGATTCCGCCTGCATGATTTGCGGGTTCCGCCTGGCAATCGTCTCGAACAACTGAAGGGCGAGCGGCGAGGCTGGTACAGCATTCGCGTCAATGACCAGTGGCGCGTGTGTCTTCGCTGGGCCTCGGGGGGAGTGGAACTGGTTGAGCTGACGGACCACCACTAGAAAGGATGCTCATGACTGAGGAACTCATCGACCCGATCCATCCAGGCGAAATCCTGATGAAGGACTTTCTCCAGGAGTTTGGCATCACGCAGAACCGTTTGGCCTTGGCGATCGGGGTGCCACCGCGCCGTATCAACGAGATCGTTCACGGGAAGCGCGGAATCACGGCAGACACAGCATTGCGCCTGAGTAGGTATTTCGGAACTTCGGCAGAGTTCTGGATGAACCTGCAGACACATTACGAACTCCGCCTGGAAGGCCGAGCGCTGCGGCAGGAGCTTGAGGAGTTTCAGCCGCTCGACCGGGTGGCCGCCTGAGAGGGATGTTGTGACAGGCCTTGGACGGACTGCTTAGCGCCAGACGCCGAGGTAGTCCACTACAATCGTTTGATGACTTCTTCGGCGGACTTTGTGACCTTTGTGCTGGATCAGGCTCGCGGACCCTGGGTGCTTCGGCAGCGGAAGATGTTCGGCGACTACATGGTGTACGTCAATGACAAGCCGATTCTGCTCATCTGTGATGATCAGGTGTTCGTCAAGATGCTGCCCGAGTTAGCGGACTTGATGGTGGATGCGCCGGTCGCGCCGCCCTACGCCGGAGCCAAGAACCATTACATCCTTGACATCGACTCCGCTGATCTGACCCGGAAGGTGCTGACGCTCCTGGAGCCCATCACCGCCTTGCCCAAACCCAGAAAGCGCAAGTGAAGCACGTGATCAAGCACTGGCTTCCTGGGTAGGGAAAGTGACCGGACGACCAGAGACAGTCTGATCTGCGGGCTAGATGGCTGACCCACTGGCGACATTAAGAGTGATATCTCCTGGCGGGGTGCAGGTGATTGTTGACGGCGTTTTGGACGGCTGTGGCGTCGCATCCGGCGGCCGTGAGGGTGTCGTGACGCTCGGTGTCCACGGAGCGAGTCGCCGCCGGACGCCCTGTGGCGGTTGTGTCGGACCTGTCGGTTAGGGTGAGGCCTGGAAGGGAGGCATTGTGCTGTATGACCAGTTCTTGCAGGAGGTCTGGCTGGATCAGGACGCGCCCGCTGGGGGGTATCCCTATGCGTTGCCGGTGGTGGAGGCCTTACGGGAGAAGCGTCTGTTGTTTCATCCTCGGATGACCTACCTGGTGGGGGAGAACGGCACTGGCAAGTCGACTCTGCTTGAAGCCATGGCCATGATTCTTGGATTCAACCCAGAGGGTGGGACGAAGAACCTGCGTTTCTCGACCCGAGACACCCATTCTGACTTGCGGATGCACCTCCATGTGGCGAAGGGTAAGCGGGCTAGACGGGGTTTCTTCTTTCGGGCGGAGTCCTTCTACAACGTGGCCAGTGCGATCGACGACATCGAAGGCGGCACGGAAGCCTACGGCGGGCGGTCCTTGCACCTGCAGTCGCACGGCGAGTCCTTTCTGACGCTGGCGGCCAGTCAGTTCAGCAATGATGGGCTATTCCTGCTTGACGAGCCGGAGGCGGCCTTGTCGCCGGGGCGCCAGCTGTCCATCCTGACCCTGCTGCATCAGTCGATCAGCGCCGGTAGTCAGTATGTCATCGCGACCCACTCTCCCATCCTCATGGCCTACCCGGACGCCTGGATCTATCGGCTTGGCGAGTCGGGCTTGGAGCGGGTGGCGTACGACGAGACCGAGCATGTCCAGATCACGCGCAACTTTTTGGCCAATCCGGAGCGGATGATGCGGCACCTGTTCGAGTAGGGGCGAGGTTGCCGCAGGTCGCGAACCCACCCCCTGACTCGAAGCACCGATCGGCGCCACCTCCTATTCTCGAAGTGAAGAGCCCAGAGACTGCGATGAACTAATACCTTATATTGCAGAAGGCTCAGTCTATTGCGTGCTGTGCAAATCAAGACATCGGATTCATACGTCCCACGATTGGCCGATGCTCGGTTTCTGCGGCTGTTGAATGTGACTGGTGCGGTCACAGTGGACGGGCCGAAGTGGTGCGGAAAAACGTGGCTCGCACGTACTCAGGCACGCTCGAAGGTGTTGCTGCAAGATCCCGCCGGGAACTACCGCAATCGTCGGATGGCGCTGGAAGATCCCACGGCGCTGCTGTCAAGGGACAAACCACGTTTGATTGACGAATGGCAAGATGCCCCCGGTGTCTGGGATGCCGTGCGTATCCAGGTGGCCGGGGTCCTTGCGACGTTCCGACGAGAACGCGGCCGAACTGGCGCGCCAGTACGTCGAGAGTCTGACGCACTCGTACGCTTCTCGGTTGGACGGTACACGTCGTGACCCGGCCAAATTGGTGGCTTTTCATTTTTTGGGGGTGGGTGGTGAATCTGCTGGTGTCGAGGAGGGGTCTGGCGATGGACGTGGTGAGGCAGGTGGGTGATTGGGGCGGGTGATGGAATTCCATGCAGCTTCATCCGGTCAGGCCGAGCGGGCGATGGATGGGGCCTGTCGATGAGGGCTAGGTGAGTTGGGGTCGGGCGGGTTCGGGTTGAGGCGATGGAGATCCCAGGTGATAGAGAGACTCGGTGGCGGAGGGCCAAGTGATGAGGGGCCGGGTGGTGGGGGTTTCCCATCCCCGATGTCAGTGATCTCGGCCGTGGACCAGCATCTGGGATGACAAACCACCCCAAACCCACCCCAATCAGGGAGGTTTCCCATCCCACATACGCGAATCACTACTGTTCTTACCATAGTTGGGTTGCAGACATCACAGCAAAGACCACCACCAGTGTGCATGACCAGCATCAGAATAGGCCCGTCTCCAACAGGACACCTTGATCGCATAGGCTTCTGGGCCTAGTGAAGACCAAGTCTGAGTCGATGTGTTTGCGTGACCTGGCTGTGTACGCTGATTCAATCAGTGCGACCTTGAATCACTACCGCGACGATAGCGGTCTTGACGTTGATGCGGTACTCGCCAAACCGTCAGGAGCATGGGCGGGCATTGAGATCAAGTGGAACGCTGAGGCCGAAGACGCCGCTGCGACCTCTTTGCTTCGCCCGCGTGACAAGATGGCGGCAGGTGGGCAGAAAGAGCCTGCCTTTCTTGCCATCATGGTCGGCCTGGGGGAGTTTGCCAATGTCGGGACCGATGGAGGCGTTGTCATCCCCTGCGACACTTTGGGGGCGTGACTCGCGTCCCGCCATAGGAGGTAGGCTGAGCGGAAGGGGGGCGGGCAATGTGAGGTGTCAAGGGGGAGACGACGGTCGAGTGGGACCGTTTGAGGTCATGCGTCAACGTCGATTGGTGGCGGTCTACTGCGCTGTTCACGGTGTCGCGGAGTTCTGGACTGCCCTGCTCTTGTTCTCCTGGCAGTCGGTCTGGAGTGACTTCGCCTATCTGGTCCTCGTCTACAACTGTTTGGCTTTCGGAGCGCCGATTCTGGTCGCCCTGGGGGTGAGCACCTGGGGTCGGCAGCGGTTGAATCCCCGGCTGTGCGGGCTGGCGGGGGCGATGATCTTGTCAGTTGGCCTGCTCCTCGCTCCCAGTGGCGCAGTCTGTGTAGTGGTGATGGGTGTTGGCAGTGCCCTGCTGCACATCGGGGCAGGCACGGCCTCGCTGAGATGCCTGCGCCCAGGCACGGCGGTTGGCGTGTTCGAGTCTTCGGGTGCCGTCGGCTTGGCGATCGGTGGGCTGCTGGGCGCGGGCGTGTGGCAGTTTGTCGGGCAAGTGCCGTGGGTGCTGTGTGGGGTCGTGGTCATGGTGATCGGCGGTCTGGTCGTGTGGCGCTGGGGGAATGCGAGTTGGCCCGATCGCGGCGCCGTTGGTGCTGCCCAACCGGTTGACCGACTGGCTGCCAGCGTCGTCGCGCCACCCCTGCCTGCTGCCAGCCAAGGGTCCGCCTCTTTCGAGGATCCGCTGGTCTCGACCGGCAGCGTTCCGCTTGCGCCGCCCCCTCGTGCCGCCCGAGCACCCATGGCTGGCAGGCGCTGGGCGCCAATAGCCTTGAGCGTGTTGGCGGTGGTGTCGATCGGCCGTGGGATCATCGGTGCGGAACTGGCGGAACTGGCGGACCTGGCGGGGTCGACCCCGCTGATCGTGGTGGTTCTGGCGGTGGCCCTCGGGTTGGGTCGCGCACTCGGTGGGACCCTGACTGACCATATCGGCGCTAGTCAAACGGCAATAGCCGGGTTTGTTGCAGCGGGTTTGATGCTGTCTTTCGCTGCTTGTGGCTGGTGGGTGCTGGCGGTGGCTTCGTGTCTGGTCGGTGTCACCATGGCGGCCATGATCGTCTGGCTTCTGCGGGTGGTGGAGCGCCCGAGTTGGGCTTTCGGGTTGGCTCAACTCTTCCAGGCGCCGACGGCCCTGGTTGGCGCCTTGGTGCTCGATCAGTGGGCTGTCGTCGCCGGACTGGTGGGCTGTGCCCTTGTGATGACGGGGCTGGCATGGTTAGGTCGGTCGAGCCGAAAGGGGGAGCATGCGTCCGCTTGACGCCTCATTCGGTCCGTTTGGGGCCCTTGTGCTTGTGTCACATCTGTTGGTCGACGCGCTGATTATTGGGATCATCGTGCCGACCGACACACTGTTCAGAAAGAAGAGAAGGGGGTGGCAATGTTTCCATTAGACATAGCGGATCCGAGTCCTTTGGGTGGAACTACTTTCATCACGGTAGTCCTCATCATTCTGGTGATCGTCGTGTTGACGGTCATCCTGGTGTGGGTGCTGTCAGCGGCGAAGAAGGCCCGGCGAAACCGACCGCCACGTGACTGACCAGCCATTCGACGTGATGGCTTGGTTCTTTGCGGCGGCAGCCCTGACTATTGCTGTCGAATGTCCGGTGCTGGCGCTCTTGGGGTACCGGCGCCGCCTCCTGTTGGTGGTGTGCGCACTCGTCAACGGTGTCAGCAACCTGACGCTGAACCTTGCATTGTCATTCGTGCCTAGGGCTGAGTACCAGGCGGCCTTGCTAGCGGCCGAGACTCTGGTGGTGCTTGTCGAATGGGTGGTCCTGCGTCGAGCGATCCTGGTGTCCGGCCAACCGTCGCCGACTCCGGGCTGGAGTGGATGGCGGCTGTTGGCCTGCGTGGCGCTCGCCAATGCGACTTCGTTTCTAGTGGGTGCGCTGATCA
>JAITVA010000104.1 GCA_031286045.1 Propionibacteriaceae bacterium
GTTCAGTTTCATCGGAGCATGGGACGACTTCCTCTGGCCCCTGGTGGTGCTGTCCGATCCGGCGAAGTACACCCTGACCGTCGGCATGCAGTACCTGTCGAGCAACTTCGGCACCAATCCCCGGGTGGTGGCCGCCGGCACCATGATCTCGCTCATACCGATCATTGTGCTGTTCGCCGTCTTCCAACGCTTCTTCTTCCAAGGCGTTCAAGAGGGCGGTGTCAAGGGGTGAGACGGTGAGTGTTAGGGTTGGTGGACCAGCCAGAAGGGGGAGCGATGCCGACTGGGAAAGCTTCGTCGACCAGCAAGTCGGCGTCCCGCGTGACTATCGCCGACATCGCGCGTCGGGCGGGGGTGACGAACACAGCGGTGTCCCTGGCGATCAATGGCAAGCCCGGTGTGTCCGACGAGACGAGGGAGCGGATCCGGCAGATCGCTTCGGACCTGCGCTGGACGCCGAATCATGCCGCGCGGGCCTTGCGTGGCAGGGGGGCGCGGGCGGTGGGTCTGGTGCTGGCTAGGCCTGAGGAGGCCATCGAGCAAGAGGCGTTCTTCGCGCGTTTCATCACCGGGGCGCAGGCGACTTTGAGCAAGCATCACTTCTCGTTGCAGCTCCAGATGGCCGCTGATCTGACCGCTGAAGCCGCCATTCACGCCGAATGGGTGGCGACCGGCTCCGTCGACGGCATCATCGTGCTTGATCCGCGTGCCCATGATCCCAGAGTCACCCAACTGCTCAGCCTCGGGCACCCAACTATCGTTGTCGGAGGTGACGACGAGGGGCCGTCCTTGGCTAGTATTCGTACCGATGACGGACGCTTCATGCGCACAATCCTGGATCACCTGATCGGTTTGGGCCACCGTCGTATCGGCTACGTCACCGGCGAACAAAGCTTCTTCCATATTCGCTCCCGTATCGACGCCTTCAATGAGACGACCATCGACGCCGGGGTCTCTGGGGCGGTCCTGTCTGGAGATTTCAGTGCCAAACGGGCCCAGTCGGCGACGAAACGCCTGATGGAGTCACCTAATCGCCCCACCGCCATGATCTACGACTCAGAGCTCATGGCCATCGCCGGACTCGCTCGGCTGTCGACGATGAAGCTGAGTGTGCCTGGTGATGTGTCGATCGTCTCATGGGAGGACTCCCAGATCTGTCAAGTCCTCCACCCCAGCCTGACGACCCTCGACCGCGACGCCGTCTCCCTGGGGAGACTGGCAGCCGCCGACCTTCTGCGTCTGCTGTCCGGCGACCCGATCAAACCACTGGAGCATCGCGCCGCTGTCATTGCGCGTGAGTCCACGGCGCCGCCTGATGGGGTTGATGGGACTGGGGCGGCCCGCCGGTAGCTCGTCGATTGTTCACCAATCTGTCACCGCCACCGCAGGGTCGGCCCGGTCCGTAACTCGTCCAAAGATTCACCCATCTTTCGTCCCCACCGCAGGGCCGAAGCGGCCCTTCCATAGCTGAGCAAAGTATGAGACTATTGAGCCCCTGATTCATACTTTGCCTCAGTTATGTCACCAATTCGTACCCCTGGGATGACATAGCTATGACCCACAATGACAACCGACCCTCAAACAGCCAGAGATTGCTCAGTTATGTCAACCACTCACCCACAGCCGACCTTCAATCGCCTGAATGGGGCCGTGTCACTGGCAGGAATTACCCAGATGGTGTCATACAAGGGCTGGCGTGGCTTCCCCCATACCCAACCACCCCGGGCGACCCCAACCACAGACACCATAATTGATATCCATGATGAACGGCCCAGCTGCACGGCGCAAATCATCGCTTCCCCAGGTGATTCGGGTGCGGAATACTTGGTGATAGGTGATAGGTGATAGGTGATTGAGGTTGAGGACGAAGGTTGATGCATGATATCTCGCTATAGGCTGTGTGACCGGCTGTCGCGACTCGTCAATCCTCGCGCGCGTGGCGAAGCCATGGTTGAGGTGGCGGCTGGTCCGGCCCACCCGCCGTCGTCCCGTCCCCGCGCCGGTGTGCTGGGTGGGGCCGTGTTCGCCTACCGATTTCGTCCGTCACAAGGGGTACAGTCGGTGGTGCTGCCGGTGGATGTGCCCGATCCGGTGGGGTTCGACGACGAGCTGTCCTGGGCCTTCTATGCTGACGACCCGCTGGCGCTGACATCGCCATGGGCATCGTTGGCGGTGTGCGTCGATCTGCTTTTCGACGATGGTGCTCGGTTGAGCCAGCTGACGCCTGCGTCGGTCGAAGCCGCCACTGCTCCTGCCAGTCGCGGCCTCGTCATCGACCGGTATGGGTTCGAGCTGACACCCGGGGCGCAATTCGCGGCTCGGTGGAGCATGCCGGAGCAGTGGAACGCCAACACATGTTCGCTGGGCCCGTGGGCGGGCCGCCGAGTCGTCGGGGTCGAGTGTGTCCTGGGGGATGAGTCGGTGCTGGAAGTGCCGGGGTGGGCGAGTGGATACGTCGAGGTGCGGATCGGGCCAAGCGATCGCCCACCGGATGAGGCGGCAGGCTGGTCGGGTCAGATGGGTTGGCCGGAGAGGCTGGGCCCGGTGGGTCACTTGGGTCACCCGGCGGGGGTGGGTCGGTCGAGTCAGACGGTGGAGGCGGGCCAGGCAGGCCAGCCGGTCTGGGCGGGCCAGGTGGGACAAGCGGGCCGTTCGGGTCACCCGGTGGGGGTGAGCCCGGCGGGCCCAGCACGCACGGGCGCCGGTCCCGCCGACCTGGTCGACACTCGACGCGGTAGCCACGCCGGGCCGGAGTTCTCGCGCGGCAACACCATCCCAGCCTTGGGGGTTCCCCACGGATTCACCCTTGTCACGCCAGCGACCGACGCCAGCGATCGACGCTGGCCCTACCGGCCATACGTCCACGATGATCCGGCTGGACGACGGTTGGAGGCGGTACAGATCTGTCACCATGCCAGCCCCTGGATTGGTGACTTCGGGGTACTGCAGTTCATGCCGTTTTCGGGGGCGCCGACCAGTGCGCGGTCCAAGCGTCGCCGCCACATTCGCCCTGGAACGGAGCTTGCCCGACCCTACGGTTACGCTGCCGAACTCCTGGGACCTGGGTCGCGGGCGGCTTCGCACGGCGCTGAAACTGGTGATCATGCCGTCTCGACCATAGGGTTGAGCGTCACCGCCACCAGTCACACGGCTGCGTTTCGTGTTGCGGGGGATGGTTCCGTCGGCTTCATCATCGACCAGGTGGACGACAGGGGCGACCTGCGCTTCGACCAGGACACGACCGGACGGGTGGAGTTCTGCGGTTGGGTGGAGCAGCGGGCCGATCAGGCATGGGGGAAGGCTCCCCGGACCTACTTCGTCGGTCAAACCGGTGGCCCAGCCCAGTGGGGACGGCTGAACGACGACGGACGCGGCCATGTCGCCGGTCATGTGACACAGAGGCAATGCCCTGGCTCATCTATGACCGAGGAGTCAAAGATGGGGCGCCTGCCGGCGCGGGGGAGCGCCGGCGATTCGCCCAACCGAAATGAGATAGCCGACCCGTCGTGGGAGGCTGCTTCTAGTGATGCTGATGACCACACCGGCGTCTTCGAAGTCCGGGTGGCGACATCTTTCATCAGTATTGATCAGGCCCGGCGCTCATTGGAGTTGGAAGCCGACTGGTCGATGTCCTTCGAGGCCATCCAGGCGCGAGCGCGAGCGGACTGGAACGCGGTGTGCTCGACCATCAGTGTCGCCATCGACAAGGATGAACACCGGGCGTTGGCCGATCGGGACCTGCGGGCGACGGTCGCCGCCGACCTCTATCGACTCCATCTTTACCCCAACGACATGTCGGAGAACGCCGGTAGTGAAGAGGCGCCGTCATGGCGCCACCTCGATGTTTTTGGCGCCACGACTCGCTCCGGCCAGCCCACACCCGCAACGCCCCCACCCGCAACGCCCCCACCCGCGACGCCCACACCCGCGACGCCCACACCCGACCACACGAGCCTGCCTGTCATCCCTGGTCATGCGGTGGTCACCAACGGTTATTGGGACACCTATCGTACCGTGTGGCCCTTGCTCTGCCTGCTCGACCCGAGTCTGACCGGCGCACTGCTGGACGGCCAACTCGCCCAGGTGCGATGCGGCGGTTGGATGGCGCGGTGGAGCGCGCCGGGCTACGTCGACTCGATGGTCGGAACCTCCAGCGATCAGA
>JAITVA010000110.1 GCA_031286045.1 Propionibacteriaceae bacterium
TTATCTCGACTAAGGCTTCGCGCTGACAGATCGATCGGGAGTCCGCTTGTGGGTTCCCGACGGGTCTGCGACACGCTCATACCCTTCCCTGTTCGGCTTTGTGCCGGATGGGGTGACTACAATCTGGCGGGTGGCAATGACAGAAACATCGACGAGTCGGCGTCGGCAATCACCGGCTTTGGGTGAGTACAGCGCCCGTCACCTCCTCGTGTTGGAGGGGTTGGAGGCTGTGCGCAAGCGCCCGGCCATGTACATCGGTTCGACCGACACCAAGGGATTGATGCATTGTCTGTGGGAGATCATTGACAATGCTGTGGATGAGGCCTTGTCGGGGTTCGGCTCGACGATTGAGATTCAACTGAACGAGGATGGCTCCATCCAGGTGGCCGACCGCGCGCGGGGCATCCCGGTCGACATCGAGCCGAAGACCGGTCTGAGCGGCGTCGAGGTGGTGTACACCAAGTTGCACGCTGGCGGGAAGTTCGGTTCGGGGATGTACAACGCGGCCGGTGGTCTGCACGGGGTCGGAGCGTCGGTCGTCAACGCCTTGTCGAGCCGACTAGATGTCGAGGTCGATCGTGAGGGTACCACCTGGATGATGTCTTTTCGCCGAGGCGTCCCCGGCGTCTTCGACGGCGATGGGCCGAACGCTCCATTCACCCCTCAAAGTGGCCTGACCAGAGTCGGCAACCGCATCCCCAAGACTCAGACTGGCACGCGGGTGAGGTACTGGCCGGACCGCCAGATCTTCCTGCCAGACGCTCAACTGTCCCTGACAAAGCTGAAGGATCGCGCTCGTCAGACCTCCTTCCTGGCTCCGGGCCTGGCGCTGACCGTGACCGACCGTCGCGACGGGGTCGAGGACAGTGAGACCTTCCGCCACGACGGCGGCATCACTGAGTTTTGTGACTTCTTGGCCAAGGATCCGCCGGTTTGCGAGGTGCTGCGGCTGGGTGGCCAAGCCAGTTTCACCGAGACGGTGCCCATGCTGGACGCCGAGGGGAGCATGACTCCGACTGATGTCGAGCGTGATCTTGGCATCGACATCGCCCTGCGCTGGGGGACCGGTTACGATTCCAGGATCGTCTCCTTCGTCAACATCATCTCCACGCCCCAAGGCGGCACCCACGTCCAAGGCTTCGAGCGTGGGCTGATGAGGGCGTTCAGCAAGGTGCTGGAAGGCACCCGGCTGACCAAAGCTTCTGATGAGATCACCAAAGAGGACATCGCCGAGGGGCTGACGGCGGTGGTGACTGTGCGCTTGGCTGAGCCGCAGTTCGAGGGTCAGACCAAGGAGGTGCTCGGCACGCCAGTGGTGGCCAAGCTGGTCGCCAAGGTGGTCGAGTCCGAGATGGTCGATTTCCTCTCCTCCACCAAAGCTGCGGTCAAGCCTCAAGCCAGGGCGGTGATGGAGAAGGTCGTCCAGGCTTCTCGTGCCCGCGTCCAGGCCCGCACACATCGCGAGGCGGCGCGGGCGAAGAACGCCCTGGCCTCGTCCAGCATGCCGCCGAAACTGTCCGATTGTCGATCGTCCGACTCTGAGCGCACCGAGTTGTTCATCGTTGAGGGCGACTCCGCTCTGGGGACCGCAAAACTGGCTCGTGACTCGGAGTTTCAGGCTTTGATGCCAATCCGGGGAAAGATCCTCAACGTGCAGAAGGCGTCGGTCACTGACATGCTCAAGAACGCTGAGTGTTCGTCGATCATCCAGGTCATCGGCGCAGGCTCCGGTCGGACTTTCGACGTCGACCAGGCGCGTTACGGCAAGGTCATCTTCATGGCCGACGCGGACTCCGATGGCGCGCATATTCGTTGTCTGCTGGCAACCTTGTTCTTCAAGTACATGCGTCCGATGGTTGAGGCTGGCCGGGTCTACACCGCGGTGCCGCCGCTGCACCGCTTTGAGATCAGCAACCCGAAGAAGGGCCAAGACAAGTACATCTACACCTATTCTGATCCTGAGTACCAGCGGAAAATGGCGGAGTTGACCAAGAAGGGTGTCAAGTTCAAGGAGCCTCAGCGCTACAAGGGATTGGGGGAGATGGACGCCGACCAGTTGGCGGACACCACGATGAGTCCGAAGCATCGCACCTTGCGCCGCCTGCGTATCGATGATGTCGAGGCGGCTGCCACCTCCTTCGAAGTGTGGATGGGGTCCGATGTCGGTCCGCGGCGTGAACTGATCATCGAGGGCGCCTACTCGGTGGACGCCGACTCCATCGACGTCTAGCGTTACTCCTAGTCAAAGATTACTTGTAGCCCCTTCACGAGTTTTGTCGGAGGCGGTCGATAGGATGAACCCGTTCTTTGAGGAGGGTGCGATGTCTGAGGATCTGTTTGGGAATCTGATTCCTGAACCGGCACGGTCGACCGGTTCTTTGGGGGGTGTGACCGCCGATGCGCCGCTGGCGGTGCGGCTGAGACCTCGAACGATCGACGAGATCGTTGGGCAACAGCACCTGCTGGGGCCGGGTTCGCCCTTGCGAAGGCTGGCATCTGGGCAGTCGATGTC
This sequence comes from Propionibacteriaceae bacterium, assembly GCA_031286045.1. GTDB lineage: Bacteria > Actinomycetota > Actinomycetes > Propionibacteriales > Propionibacteriaceae > WQYJ01. The sequence goes on from JAITVA010000110.1 coordinate 2,513, forward strand.
GGTCTTCCTTTGGGGGCCGCCGGGAGTTGGTAAGACGACTATTGCTGCTGTCGTGTCGCGCTCGACCGGGTCCCGGTTCGTGGAGTTGAGCGCGGTCACGGCGGGGGTGAAGGAGGTGCGGGCCGAGATCGAGCGCGCCCGAGCTGAGTTGGCGAGAGGGAAGAAGACAGTGCTCTTCATCGACGAGGTCCACCGCTTCTCCAAGGCTCAGCAAGATGTGCTCCTGCCAGCGGTGGAGAACCGGATCGTGACCTTGATCGCCGCGACCACCGAGAACCTGTCCTTCTCTGTGATAGCACCCCTGCTATCGCGGTCCTTGTTGTTGACGCTCAACCCTTTGACTCTGGATGACATG
>JAITVA010000127.1 GCA_031286045.1 Propionibacteriaceae bacterium
TGGTGGGTCGACGCTGGGAATTCGATCATGATCAGTGCCCATTGTGTCACATGGCTAAATGTAGCTTGACGGCTTGGTACTTGTGCATTAGCATCCCATTGGATACATGACAATGTGTCCAGTCGGCTACGACTGAGATTTTGGGGGAACGATGATGAGTGTCTTTTCTGGGAGTGTGCGTGGGCTGGCGGTCGCTGGCGCTGCTGCGGCCCTCCTGCTGTCCGGGGTTTTCTCACCCACTGCCAATGCGGCGGGCGAACCCACGATGACGATCAACCCGGCCGAGTGGGTGGCGTTTGGTGAAGATGTGACCATGACCGGCACACAGTGCCTGGCGCCAGACAATGGAACCGCCGAAGTGCTGATTCCGTTCGGCGAAGGCTTCACGGTGACACCGGATGCGAGCGGAAGCTGGTCGTGGACGCACGCGGCCGACTGGGGCTATGGCAATGCCGGTGGCATTGAGGTCTATTGCGTCAAGTATGAAGATTCGCAGGCGGACGCAGAGATTGGCGTAGTGGAGACGATGGCGCTCGAGGTCAGTCCCGCCACCTTCGCGTATGCGCCTTTCGATTACGCGGTTGTGGCCTCGCGGGTGATGCCTGGTGGCATGACTGGGGTGGATTCGGCGGTCGAGAGCTACGGCTTCGTCCCAGGTGAGACGGTCACATACACCTTGACTGGCAACGGTGTGGACATGGTCGTTGGAACCGGTGTGGCTGACGCTGACGGCACGGTTAAGACCACGATTCTTGTCCCGGACACTGTTGTGATCGGTGAGTACACGCTGACGGTCACGGGCACCAGCGGTCGCACCTATTCCAGTATCGTCACGGTCGGCAACGAGCCTCCCGCTGAGGACGGTGGCTCGACCGTCGGCGGATCGAAGCCGGGCTCCATGCCTGACCTGGGCACGGATGTCATCTGAGTGATTTGAACCCGTATTGTGGGCGGGAACTCGTCATGAGGCGGGTTCCCGCCCACAATTGTCTTGAGTGATGATGGCGATGTCGCCGGCCCCGCTTGCGTGGCAAGGGTAGTGTGTGTGAAGGTTGGGTGGGAGTCTTGTCGGTGTGACACAAGGGGGAGCAGGAGATGGCGAAGAGGTCGCTAGGACCCAATTTGGGGAAGATCATTGTTGGTGCTATCGCGGGGGTCGCGGTGGTGGTTGTTGTCGTTGTGGTGATCCTGGCGCTGGGCAACACAGGGCTGTCATCAGGAGGTGGAACCCCTGATCCAGTGCGTTCTTCGGCATCGACCTTCACCCCTCCGAGCCCTAGTCAGGCCTTTCAGACTATGCCAGCGCAGGTGGCCAGGGCCGATCCCCAGAGCATCGCTATACCCTCGGTCGGGGTGGACGCGCCGATTGAGCTGTACACAGTGGGCATGGCTCAGGCGGCGGCCAACCCGCTGACGGGCGCTGCCTGCTACTCAGAGGGGCGGATCGCTTGTGTCAACCCGCCTGAGTACGACAGAGCCTATTGGTTGAAGGCCGGCGAAGGCGAGATTCCCTTCGGCGATCAGGCGGGGTCGGATTCAACGGGCACGGTTTATTTGGTCGGACACGCCTCTGAGACCACAAGCGCCCTGTTCAACGATGTGTACAAGCTGGCGGTCGGTGACACGGTCGATCTGACGACAGCGAACGGTGTGGTCAGCTACGAGGTGCAAGAGGTCGTGGTGTTGGACAAATCGGACTGGTCCTCCTCGGCCTACGCCAACGAGCAGGTGCCCGGTCGTCTGGTGCTGGGAACCTGTTACCACGCGTCGGACGCTGTCATCGGTGACTCAGGTTCTTCGACTCAGAATGTCCTGGTTGTGGCGCAAACTGAGTCCACGGCGTCAGTGATTGGAGGCTAGATGGCTGAGCAAGAGTTGCCGGTTGGGGATGCCGGTCTGGTTGTGGGGACGCAGGGCCCCGGTACGGTGTCACCGCTCGAGGAGCCCGGTGGCGTATCACTGGAGGAGGCTGGTGGGGTGTCGCCACAGGTGACCGGTGGCCAAGAGGTGCCAGTGGAGGATCCCGGTGGGGTGTTATCGGGGGAGGCCGGTGGGGTGTCGTCGGGCGAGGTTGGTGGGGTGTCGCCGGTTGGGGGCGCTGGTCCCGCGGCGCCGCCGATGGAGGAGCACGGGGGCCAGGCGGTGCCAGCGGGGGAGGCCGACGGTGATGTGTCGCCGGTGGAGGATGGCGTTGGAGCGCCGTCACAAGCGGCTGGTGGCGAAGAGTTGCCGGTGGAGGGTGTCGGTCAGGTGGTGGTGGCGGAGGATGCTGGCCTGGTGTCGCCTGCCGAAGAGCCCGGTGGGGTGTTATCGGAGGACCACGACGGCCAGGCGGTGTCACCGGTGGAGGCCGGTGGTGAGGTCGGGCCGGTTGAGGATGGTGATGGGGAGGCGCCACTGGAGGCGGGTGCCCAAGAATCGCCGGTTGGGGAGGTTGGTTCGGAGTCGCTGGCGCAGGTTGACACGGGGCAGGCGGGTGGCAGGCCGGTTGAAGGGGGAAGGTCGGGTGCCAGCCGGGCTCTGGATGATCCTGACTATGCTCCGCGGCGTGGCCTGGGGCCGGTGCGTTCGGCCCGCTCCAGACCCGGGCGGTCGGCCGGTGCACGTCGGGCAGGCCTCGGTCCTGGCGATGAGAGTGGTGTGGGCGCACGGCGCGCGGCCACCCGCGGCAGATCCGGGCGCGCACGGGTCGGCTGGGTCATCCTCGGGCTTGTGGTGGCGCTTGTCCTGGCGCTGGGTGTCGACGCCCTAGCCTTGGTGCTGCGGATAGAGCGCACCGACATGATCGAGACCAGCATGGGGGGCGGCGCGGATCCAGGCGAGACCTGGGTGATCGTGGGGTCCGACAACCGTGAGTGGATTGTGGGCGACGAGGATGTGTATGGGGATGGGTCGACCCGAGTGGCCGATCATGCGGACATCGTCATCGTCATTCACAAGACTGAGGCGGCGACCCATACCTTCATGGTGCCCCGTGACATGTGGGTGCGTGGCTCAGATGGTGGTCCGGGTCGATTGACCATGATGATGGCGCGTTCGACTGATGACTTCGTCGACGCCATGTGCGCGAGCCTGGGCATCCCGGTGGATCATCTGTTGATGGTCCGCATGAGCACCTTCGTCAACGTGGTCAACGCCATCGGCGGCGTCACGATTGAGTTCCCGTATGAGACCCGCGATCAGGAGGCCAAGCTGTCCGTGCCGGCTGGAGAGAGTCTGCTTGATGGAGATCAGGCCTTGGCCTATGTGCGCTCGCGTGAGGCCGAGCATAGGATTGATGGCGAGTGGGTCCGGGTGGATGCCGTCCAGGGAGCCAATCAGGATCGTCCCTCATCGGGCGCCGAGGTGCTCTCGGCGGTCATGGACAAGGTCAGGACTGTGCGTGACCCCGTCACCTGGCAGCGGCTGGCTTGGGCTGTCAGCGGGGGCATGGTTCTTGACAGTGGCAGTTCCTTGTTGGATGTCCCGGAGTTGATCGGTGACATCAATGGGGAGATCGATGTGCTCCCCGTTTCGCCGAACAGTGGAAAGATCATCGCACTGATGTCTGACGAGACTCGCTCCGCTCTGGCTGAGGCGGGGTACCCGGAGGGGGCGTGTCAGGTCACTGGTTGAGGGGCCCTTGGTGGCGCCGACCGGGAGTTGAGGCCGAGGTCGGAATATCTTTATCTTGTTAGGGATATAGCGATAAATGGCTCTAGATGTATAGTGACATGGGATTGAGTCTGAGACTTGCGAGCCTGGGGCGCCGAATCAGACTGATCGGAGTGACGTGGATATCGGGTGTTGGGAACCAGTAGACTGGTCCGGTTGTTGAGTGGAGGAGAATCCGAGGTGGCGCAGTTACCCCAGCCTAGGGCTGAGTTGTTCGATGGCCCGGAGGGCGTTGAGGTGTCAGCGGAGTCGGCGCATGAAGGCCGGGGGAATGTTTCACATGAAACGGAGCAGCTCCCACGTCCAATCAAACCTCGTATCATCGTCATCGCAAATCAGAAGGGTGGCGTCGGCAAGACGACCACGGCGGTGAACATAGCAGCGGCCCTCGGGTTTGGTGGACTCAAAGTCCTTCTCGTTGACATGGATCCTCAGGGCAACGCGTCGACTGCCTTGGGCATCGACCACCGTCAGGGAATTAGAGGCACATACGAGGTACTCCTCGACGATGACGACATGGCCTGGCACGTCGTCAAGAGCGAGGAGGCGCCGGGCCTGACTGTCTTGCCCGCGACCATCGACCTAGCCGCCGCCGAGCTCGAACTGGTCTCAGTGCCTGGCCGTGAACGGAGACTGACCAAGGCCCTGTCCACCTACCTGGCTGATCATGAGGTGGACTACGTCATCTTCGACTGCCCACCATCCCTGGGTCTTCTGACACTCAATGCTCTGGTGGCGGCACACGAAATTCTTATTCCAATCCAATGTGAGTACTACGCCCTCGAGGGAGTCAGTCAGCTACGGCGTACCATCGACCTCGTCAAGGGAAACCTGAACGACTCACTGACGCTATCGACGGTGCTGTTGACCATGTTTGACGCGCGTACTCGACTGTCAGCCCAAGTCGCCGACGAGGTGCGCACTCACTTCCCGGCTGAGACCTTGAGGACCGTGATCCCTCGATCGGTCCGCATCTCTGAAGCCCCCAGCTATGGGCAGACGGTCATCACCTACCACCGCAGCTCGGCCGGGGGCAAGGCCTATCTGGCTGCCGCCGAAGAGATCGCCTGTCGTGGCGCTTCCGAAGGCAACTGAATCAATCCCAAGGAGGATGACAATGGCGACACGCAAGCAGCCCACCGGTCTGGGTCGCGGACTGGGTGAACTCTTCCAGCGCACCGACCTTCCCGCCGCAGAGGAGGCCTCCAAGGAAGGCCCCTCCTCAACCCCCAGCTCGGTGGGGGATGAGTTAGCCGCGACTGGATCGCAGTACCGTGACATACCCATAACGGCGATCTCGGCGAACCCGCAGCAACCGCGCACCGTCTTCGATCCAGACCAGTTGACCGAATTGGCCGAGTCGATCAAAGAGGTCGGCCTGCTGCAGCCCATCGTGGTACGTCCCCTTGGTGACGACCGATACGAACTGGTCATGGGTGAGCGTCGTCTGCGAGCAAGCACCCAGGCCGGTCTGACGGCCATTCCGGCCATCATTCGAGCGACTGAAGAGGAGGACCTGCTACGCGACGCGCTTCTGGAGAACATCCACCGCGTTCAGCTCAACCCCTTGGAAGAAGCCGCCGCTTATCAGCAACTCCTCTCCGACTTCGGCTGCACTCAGGAGGAGCTGGCCGGACGAATCAAGAGGTCACGTCCCCAAATCTCCAACACCATCCGCCTGTTGAAGCTACCGGCAGTTGTGCAGAAGCGCCTGGCCGCCGGAGTCCTCTCTGCCGGGCACGCCCGAGCGCTCCTGGGCTTGTCAGACCCGCAGAGGATGGAACAACTCGCCCAGCGCATCGTCGCCGAGGGGCTGTCAGTGCGAGCGACCGAGGAGTTGGTCACCCTGGACCAGGGCGCCGAGAAGAGGCCGGCCCGGGCTCCTCGTGCCAAGGCCGAGAATCCGCGCGCCTTGACCCTTTCCGCAGCCCTCTCCGACATCTACGACACCCGGGTCAGCGTCAGCATTGGAAGGTCCAAGGGCAGGATCACCATTGAGTTCGCTGGTGAGGATGACCTGGATCGCATCCTCAGCATCATTGATCCAGCGATAGAATCATCAACCGATTTGTAATTACACTGATTTATCGATTTACCTCCAACCCTGGGCAGCGCAACCGACGCGAACCCCAGGGGCCGAAACCGAACATCCGATAAGCTGAACTGACGTTTCCTATTTGTATGTGGGTGTGCGGATTTGTATGGGGGTCAAGGTTTCGATGATGGAGGGCCTCGCGTCGCTCGTGATAAAAGTCTTGACATGCTCAGCGCAGCCTTTGGCGTTCCGATCTGACGAGCTTGTGTCTGTGTTGGACACCGGTGGACTCTAGCCCGCTCCACCCCGTCACATGATGAACAGCTCCTCGGCCCCCAACCGTTCACAGGTTCCTGATGCCTAGGTGACGAATGACGGCCTATCCAAGTGACTCTCGAAAACCTATCTGACGAGCGGAGATAGTACGATCTACGCTGATGAAGAGGGGCGCCGCATGGGTCTGCTTCCACATCTGACAAGATAGGACCGCCAATGCGAACTGGCATGGCCGGAAACGTCGGAAGTCATATAGATAGGCCTTGACGAGTGTGTCCTGGTGGCGACAACCGACTTCTGACGGTGGTTATGCGCTTGGGTGCTGATCTGTGCCGGTGTGTCTGTGCCCAACTATGGTAAGGACGGTTGTGATATGCGTAGTGGGGATGGGAAACCGCCCCAATCGGGGTCGTTGTGGTGCGGTTTCTCATCCCAGATGCCGATAGAAGGCCGAAATCGCAGGCATCGGGGATGGGACATCTCCATCACCCGGTCCAACCACCCCGTCCCATCGACTACCCGCTCGACCTTATCGGACGGGGCTGGGTGGAGTTCCATCACCCGCATCGCCATCGGCCGCCTGCCCTCATCGCTGCCCTCTCCGGCTCACCATCGTCCGCGCGTCTCACGAGGTTCACCCACCACCCCACCAGCCGCCGACACCGGATCCTGCGGCACCCGCACGTCTCACGAGGCTCACTTGACTGATCGGCTCCCTAGAACCCTCATCACATTCGGCGGGTACCTGGGGACGTAGGGCCATGGGAATCGGCTCCAGGAAGCCGTCAAGGGCGGGAATCGGCACATCGATCCGGTCGGACCGCCACAAAGCCGCGCAGAAAGAGCTAGTAGGCGGTAGAATAATAAGGTTGATCGTCGCCGGAGCTCCCGCCCAGTCAAACAGGTGGGACCAAGCTCAGTGGCGTTGATGAGTGAGTCATGCGGTGGTGACGACCTGCCTTGTCGGCGGGGTCGAGACCTTCGTATGACACTGTGCTGGCGAGCACACAGTCATCGGCGCCATGACCAAGCGGCGCGCACATATTCGAACTGGCAAGGAGACTGATGTCGACTGATTCCGATTCCATCGACTCACGCGAGGATGAGACCGCAGCCACGGGCAGCGCTGGCGATTCAACCGCTCTGAACGGCGTCGCCGCACCCGAAGCTGTCGACGCCGAGGAGGATGGCGCTGACGACGACCTTTCCGACATCATCATCGGTGACGACCAGTTGGTGACCCACGTTGGCGAGGGCGAGTACGGCGCCGAAGCCATCACCGTGTTGGAGGGTCTGGAAGCCGTGCGGGTACGTCCCGGCATGTACATCGGGTCGACCGGTGAGCGCGGCCTGCATCATTTGGTGTACGAGGTTGTCGACAATTCGGTTGACGAGGCCTTGGCGGGTTACTGCGACACCATTGATGTGCGGATCATCCCCAACGGCGGCATCCGGGTGACTGACAACGGCCGTGGTATTCCGGTGGCCGAGCATCCCACCGAGCATATCTCAGCCATGACGGTCGCGCTGACGAAACTCCATGCCGGCGGCAAGTTCTCCGGGTCGGGGTACAAGGTCTCCGGTGGCTTGCATGGTGTCGGGGTGTCTGTCGTCAACGCCTTGTCGTCGAAGCTGATCGCGACGGTGCGTCGTGATGGGTACACCTGGCGGCAGTCCTTCTCCTTGGGGGATCCCGACGGGCCCTTGGAGCGTCTGGAGCCGACTGATGAGACCGGGACGACGATCGAGTTCTATGCGTCCCCGGACATCTTCGAGACCACGGTGTACTCCTTTGAGACGCTGGCGACACGCTTCCGTGAGATGGCCTTCCTCAACAAGGGGCTGACGATTTCGATCACGGACGAGCGCCAGGACCGCCTCGACGAGGACGGCACCCAGGTCGCGTCGATCTTCAGGTACGACCGAGGGCTCATTGACTACGTCAAATACCTGATCGGGTCGAAGGATGTCATCCACCCCTCGATCATCGACGTCGAGGCCCAGAACGCCGAGGGCGACATGAGTCTGGAATTGGCCATGCAGTGGTCGACCAACTACGCCGAGTCGGTCCACACCTTCGCCAACACCATCAACACCCACGAAGGTGGCACCCACGAAGAGGGTTTTCGTGCCGCGCTGACCAACACGGTCAACAAGTGGGGTGAGACCTGGGGCCTGATCAAGAAGCGCGAGGATCGGGTCGCGGGCGATGATATTCGCGAGGGCTTGACGGCCATTCTGTCGATCAAGATCGCTGAGCCGCAGTTCGAGGGCCAGACCAAGACCAAGTTGGGAAACACTGAGGCCAAGTCTTTCGTCCAGAAGGTTGTCAATGACCGGCTGGGGGACTGGTTCGAACAGAATCCCGCTGAAGGCCGCGAGATCATCCGCAAGGCGCAGGCCGCCGCGTCCGCCCGTATCGCCGCTCGCAAGGCGCGTGATCTGGCTCGCAACCGTAAGGGCTTGCTTGGCGGTGGCTCCTTGCCGGGCAAGCTGGCCGATTGCCAGTCCAACAAGCCCGAAGAGTGCGAGATCTTTATCGTCGAGGGTGACTCCGCCGGTGGCTCTGCCAAGGGCGGGCGGGACCCGAAGATCCAGGCCATCTTGCCTCTGCGCGGCAAGATCCTCAACATTGAGAAGGCCTCGATGGACAAGATCCTCCAGAACAAGGAGGTTGAAGCCATCATCAACGCGCTCGGCACCGGCGTTCATGATGAGTTCAACATTGAGCGGTTGCGCTACTTCAAGATCGTCTTGATGGCAGACGCCGACGTCGACGGCGCCCACATTCGCACTCTGCTGCTGACCCTGCTCTTCCGTTTCATGAAGCCGCTGATCGACGCCGGCCACGTCTACTTGGCACAGCCTCCCTTGTTCCGAGTGCGCTGGACCAACGCGCCACACGAGTTGGCCTACAACGATGACGAGCGCGACCGTATCCGGGACACTGGCCTGGCCAACGGCAAGAAACTGCCTCAAGTCAACCCGATTCAGCGTTACAAAGGTCTGGGTGAGATGGATCCCGCGGATCTGTGGGGCACGACCATGGATCCCGACCGGCGCACCTTGCTCCAAGTCACACTGGATGACGCCGCCGCCGCCTCTGACATGTTCTCGATCCTGATGGGCGAGGACGTCGAGCAGCGTCGCGCCTTCATCCAACGTAATGCGAAAGACGTACGGTTCCTTGACATCTAGCGTGACGGGCCCAGCGGATCGCGCCGCGGCCACCAGCCGCCACTGGAACCACTCTGGTGGCCCATGGTTTCACGGCGGACGGGTCTCGCGCCCCGGTCTGAACCCCGACCTCACCTGCACCGACCTCCTCCAGAAAGAAGTACCTCATGGCTGACGATTCGATGGACCTCGACGAGCCCGTTGACGACGCCTCGGCGACCGAGCAGGCCCAATCCGCCGAGCAGGGTCTGTCCGACGCGACTCTGACGGGCAAGACGGAGCCAGTGGACCTCAACACCGAGATCCAGCGGTCCTACCTCGACTATGCCATGTCGGTCATCGTCGGGCGAGCGCTGCCGGATGTGCGTGACGGTTTGAAACCGGTGCACCGCCGCGTCATCTACGCCATGTATGACGGGGGTTTCCGCCCTGATCGCGGTTGGAGCAAGTGCTCGCGCGTCGTCGGCGAGGTCATGGGTCTTTACCACCCCCACGGCGACTCCGCCATTTACGACACCCTGGTGCGGCTGGCCCAGCCCTGGGCCATGCGTCACACGCTTGTCGCCGGGCAAGGCAACTTCGGTTCGGCCGGTAACGACAAAGCGGCCGCCATGAGGTACACCGAGTGCAAAATGGCCCCCATGGCTCTGGAGATGGTCCGCGACATCACCGAGGACACGGTTGATTTTCAGCCCAACTACGACAACCGCGAGACCGAGCCGGTAGTCTTGCCGTCGCGCTTTCCGAATCTGCTTGTCAACGGCAGCACAGGTATCGCCGTTGGTATGGCCACCAACATCCCGACCCACAACCTGCGCGAGGTCAACGAGGCGGTTCAGTGGTACCTCCTCAACCCCGAAGCGACCACCGAGGAGTTGCTCAACGCGGCCATGTCTTCCATCAAGGGCCCTGATTTCCCTGGTGGCGGCCTGATTGTCGGACGCAAGGGCATCGAGGACGCTTATCGTACCGGTCGTGGTCTCGTGACCATGCGCGCTGTCATCGACATCGAAGAAGAGCACGGTCACACCAACCTTGTGGTGACCGAGCTGCCCTACATGTGCAACCCCGACAACCTGGCTGTCAAGATCGCCGAGCTGATCAACTCCGGCAAGCTGACAGGTATCGCCGACATTCGCGACGACACCTCCGCGCGCACCGGCCAGCGGCTGGTCATCCAGCTCAAGCGCGACGCCCAGCCGCGCGTGGTCATGAACAACCTGTTCAAGCACACACCCCTGCAAGACACCTTTGGCTGCAACATGCTGGCCTTGGTGGACGAGGTGCCGCGCACGCTGCGGCTGGACCAGTTCATTTACTACTGGGTGAAGCACCAGGTCGAGGTCATTCAGCGTCGTACCCGTTTCCGCATCGCCCAGGCGGAAAAGAATGCCCACATCTGGCGGGGCTACGTCGCCGCCCTGGATCAGTTGGATTCTGTCATCGCACTGATTCGTTCTTCTCGCGACGCCGAGGTGGCCAAGCGCGGATTGATCGACCTTCTGACCTATGAAGACGCTGCGGCTCTGACGGGTGATCCTGGGGTGGTCGACGGTCGTCGTCACATCGACGAGGATCAGGCCACAGCCATCCTGGATTTGCAGTGGCGCCGCCTGGCCGCCATGGAGCGTCAGCGCATCATCGATCGCCTGGCCGAGTTGGAGCGCGTCATCGCTGATCTGCGTGACATCCTCGACTCGCCGACCCGTCAGCGCCAGATCATCGGCGCCGAGTTGCAGGAGATCGTCGACAAGTACGGTGATGACCGACGTACCCGGATCATCTCGGCCGACGGTGATCTGTCCGATGAGGATCTCATTCCGCAAGAGGATGTTGTCGTCACAATCACCCACGGTGGCTACGCCAAACGTACCAAGGCCGACATGTACCGGCTGCAAAAGCGCGGTGGCAAGGGCGTCAAGGGGGCGACCCTGAGGGCCGACGACGAGGTGGCCCACCTGTTCGCCACGAACTCGCATCAGTGGTTGTTGTTCTTCACGACCAAGGGCAGGGTCTACCGCACCAAGGTCTGGCAGTTGCCGGAAGGTGGCCGTGAAGCCAAGGGCGGGCACATCGCCGGGCTGCTGAGCTTCGCCCCTGATGAGAAAATCGCGCAAGTCTTGACGCTGGCAACATACAATGACGCACAATACCTCCTCTTGGCGACGCGCAAGGGTCTGGTCAAGAAGACCGAGCTGAGTCAGTATGATTCACCACGTCAGGCCGGGTTGATCGCCATCAACTTCCGCGACGAGGACGACGAGTTGATCGGCGCCTCCCTCTGTGACGCTGATGATGATGTCTTGCTGATCTCGCGCAAGGGGCAGGCCATCCGTTTCCCAGCCCATGACGGGCAATTGCGTCCCATGGGGCGGGCCACTTCTGGCGTCACAGGGATGCGCTTCCGAGAGGATGATTCCCTATTGTCGATGGCGGTGATTCCCGCCGGCATGTCCGAGGATGATCGTTTCGTCTTCACCGTCACTGACGGTGGCTTCGCTAAACGAACAGCCGTTTCAGAGTACCGCGAGCAGGGTCGTGGTGGCTTGGGCATCAAAGCCATGAAGCTCAACGAGGATCGCGGTCAGTTGGTCGGTGGTCTGATCGTGGCGGAAGCCGACGAGGTGATCGCCATCAAGACCTCCGGTCAGATCATCCGCTCTTCGGTGGCTGATGTCGCCGTCAAGGGACGCGACACCATGGGTGTGAAGTTCGTCGGCCTGCGCGGTGAAGACAGCGTCGCCGCGATCGCGCTTTACCCCGAGGAGGAGAAGGATCAAGAGCTTGCTCTTGGTTCCGGCGACGACGACGGGGTTGCGGGTGTTGCCGAACACCCCGAGGCGGACTCTTCGGAGGTGACTAGGGAGGATTCCGGGGACGACGGCACCTCTGACGGGGGTGTTGGCGGGGCTGACACGGCGTCTGATCCGATAAAGTCATGAGGTACGATATGCTGCCCCAAAGAGTGCAGGGTGCGACCGGTTGGTCGGTCGACGTGCTGACACTGCGGCAGACAGCCGATCGTACTGTTCGGAACACGCGGTACGAGTGAGGAGTGAGTGATGACCGAGTCAACCCAGGCCAACGCGGCGGGCGCCGCCGACGCCTCGCCGCAGCTTTCCGGCAATGTCGGTAGCCGAATCGCTCAGAGTTTCAGGAACCGCGCCGCCCGGGTGAAGGCTGCTGTGACCGAACCGGCCGCTCAGTCGGTTCCCGTGGCTGCGGCGCCGCCCCAGACTCAGACGACGTTCGCTCCGCCTCCGGTCGCCCATGACTCGGCCGACCTGCCCCCATCCGTCGCCTCTCCAGTGGATCCGGCCGGCGCCTCGGCTTCAGGGTTCGCCACCATGGCGACGTACACTCCGACACTGAGGGATCAACCCATGGCCGCACAAGTCGCCGCCCATCCGGAGACCGCCAGCGGACCTCGTTCCGCAGTCATGGTGTCGGCGGCCAAGACTGCGCGCAAGCCGCGCAGTCGCCCCAGTTCCCGCCGTGCCCGCCTGCGTATCTCCCGACTTGACCCTTGGTCTGTCATGAAGGTCACACTCTTGTTCGCCGTGGCCGCCTGGATCATCTTCATTGTCGCAACCTTCGTCAGCTTCTCGGTCTTGGACGGCACTGGTCTCTACGACTCCATCAATGGCGCCATCGCCCAAGTCTTCACATCGCCGGGTTCCACCAACACTTTCAACATCAAGGATTACGTCAACACCACGCGTGCGACCGCGCTGGCCGCTGTCGTCGGGGCGGTCAACGTGGTGATCATCACCGCGCTGGCCACCATTTTCGCCTTCCTCTACAACCTCGCCGCCACCGTCATGGGTGGTATCGAGGTCACCATGGCTGAGGACTGAGCACGCCTGTCAGATGACCTGGTCACCTGTGGATAACTCCCCTCTGTGAGTCCATCTTCGCCTCATCCTCCAGAGGGCTGTGGATAGGGTTGCAGCGAGTCGGGCTTTGGCGCTACATTGAGCAAACGCTATAAAAAGGTAATTGCATTATAATCATGATGGAAGTATCTCGATAACGTCATTCATGGGAGGGGGCAATGGCAGTGAGAAGTCAGGCGGATGACATCTATCCAGAGCTCGAGCCGGTTGACGATGTGGTCAAAGGGCTTATCCACAGTGATCGGACCACGCCGGAGTTGAGCCTGATTGAGCGGCAACTGATTGTCAGCTTCGCTCAGATGGAGGCTCTTCGATTGACAACTGCAGGTGTTGTCCTACCTCGTAGTGAGTTTCCTTTGGATGTGGTCGCAGTGGCCAATCGGCTGGGGGTCGACGTCAAAAGTATCCCGATGAACCAGCTTCATCCTGTCAACAATCGCATCGTCGGCTTCATCACCAAGGAGGTGGGGAAAGACGGCGCCACCATCTTTGTTGACTCCGACGGCGCTCCCGAGCGGAGTCGCTTCACGATCGCACATGAACTTGGTCACTATGTCACCTGGCGTCGCAAGGTCCCTGCTGATCAGTGGACGCAGTTCACAGACTTTGATCTGCGCAGCGTTGAGGAGGGTGACATCGAGCCCCAGCAATTCTGTGCGAACACCTTCGCGCATAAGCTTCTGATCCCGGATTATGCTTTGGCGACTGTCCTTCAGCAGGGGCCATCCGTCGACACACTGGCTGGACTGTTCGGTGTCTCGACAGATTCGATTCGGCGTCGAATGACATACATCGACCTGTCGACTCAGTCGTATCCCATGACTTTGTCACCGGCCTAGCCCGCAGGGAAGAGTTGGGGGATACGAGGTGGACGACGGGACGGGGGAGACTTCTGAATCACGCGGTCACGGGGTGCGGCGCGAACCAGCCGTGGTGCCCTCCGACGCCAGGTCGTGGCACTTGCGAGGTTCAGCGCTCGACAGAAGCACTCAAGATGACGGTCTCATACTCATCGGGGTGGAGACACCGACCCAGATCGGCGCAAGGGAAGAAAGCATTGATCGTACTGCCGCGGCTCTGAAGGCCCGAGATCGTCAGATATCCAAGCTGCAGGGTCTCCTCAGTCGAGGGGCAGATGTCGCCCAGCATCAGGCTGAGGCGGCCAAGGTGAACTCGGAGACCATTCAGACCCTTGCGGCACTACTAGCAAAGATGGAGTCCGCTGCGGCAGTCAGTGCTATGGCCCCAGGTATTGAAGCTCAGACCGGGGCCGATCAGGGCGAGGAGGTTGAGCAGGCGGCGGGCCAGAAGCGACTCGACACCGTCTTCACCGCAATCATCAGTGTTGTCTTCGTTGGCGTGATTGGCGGATCCTTCACTTTTCTGCAGTCGGTGTTCAATGAGGATCTGGCGCTCGGCGATGGCTCAGCCGTTCGAGACCTGTTCATCGTCATCGCCGCCGCCTTGGGTGGAGCGGCTTTGGCGGCTCTGATCGCGTGGTGGATATATCGCACGCGCACAGCTGCCTTGAGACGCGTCAATCGGGCTCAGCGGAGACAGGCGCGCTCAGCCTCGTGACCATGAGGGTGATGACAGTCAAGGGGGATCAGTGCCTAGAAAGGTGTGCGATAGGGGCAGTCAAGGATGTGCGAAAGGGATAGTACAGAACGTGTCGCAAGGACACTAAAGAGGCTTTTCGTATTGAGGGTGTGTGGTGGTGAATCCGTCGGTGTCGAGGTGGAGTCTGGCGATGGGCGTGATGAGGGAGGTGGGCGATGGAATTCCATGCAGCCTCATCCGACCGGGTCGAGCGGGCGAGGGATGGGGCCGGTCGATGAGGGCCAGGTGAGGTGGGGTCGGGTTGGTTCGGGTCGGGTTGGTTGGGGTCGGGTTGGTTCGGGTCGGGTTGGTTCGGGTCGAGGCGGGTTGGGGTCGGGTTGGTTCGGGTCGGGTTGGTTCGGGGTCGAGGCGATGGAGAACCCAGGTGGTGGAGAGACCCGGTGATGGGGGGCAGGTGATGGAGAGACTCGGTGATGAGGGGCAGGTGATGGAGAGACTCGGTGACGGAGACCCGGTGATGGGGAGACCCGGTGATGGGGAGACCCGGTGATGGGGAGACCCGGTGGTGGAGAGACCCGGTGGTGGAGAGACCCGGTGACGGAGAGACCCGGTGACGGAGGGCCAAGTGATGAGGGCCAGGTGGTGGGGGTTTCCCATCCCGATGTCAGTGATCTCGGCCGTGGACCAGCATCTGGGATGAGAAACCACCCCACAACCACCCCATTCAGGGGGGTTTCCCATCCCACATACGCATATCACTACTGTTCTTACCATAGTTGGGTTGCAGGAATCACGGTAGAGACCATCACCCGTGTGTATGGCTACCAGTAGAGCATGCCTGTCTTCAACAGGACACCCCGATCGCATAGGCTTCTGGGCCTGGTGAAGACAAGGGGCCAAAGGGACTGTTCATCATGTGAGAGTGCAGGGCTGGTGGAGAGTGCAGGGCTAGTGGGAGTCCATCAGCGTCGAGGATCGACAACAACTCGTCAGATCAGGAACACGAAAGCCACCTTTAGACATGTCAAGGCCGCTGCCGTGAAAGAAGTGAGAGCCTCCATCGTCGAAAGACCTTGACCCCGCACACAAACCGACACACCCACCAAACACCACAACCCAAACCCATAGTTAGTCAGCGTCTCCCTAAAGAGAGTGCGGCAAGACTAGTTACAGGCATTCGATGTAGTCACTGGGCATGAATCGGAAGGACGAGGCCGCGGCCGAGCTGCGGGCTCTTGGTGACATCATCGACCACATGTTGCGGTGGTATGGGTTGTCGCCGTCGGCTGACTCAGATGGTGCGGTTGACGAGGAACTGTTGGTACCAGCGGGCCGAGTCCTTCCAGGTGCGGGCCAGTGTGGTGTAGTCGACGCGGATGATGCCGAAGCGCTTGCTGTAGCCGAAGGCCCACTCGAAGTTGTCGAGCAGGGACCAGACGAAGTAGCCCTTGACGGGGGCCCCGGCGGCGATGGCGTCGGCGATGGCGCTGATGTGGGACTGAATGTAGTAGGTCCGGTCGGCGTCGTGGATCGAGCCGTCGTCGGCGACCACATCGGGCATGGCGGCGCCGTTCTCGGCCATGATCAGGTCGATACCGGGGTAGCGCTGACTGAAACCGGTCAGCAGTCGGGTCAAACCGGCGGGTTCGATCGCCCAGCCCATGTCCGACACGGGTTGACGTGGGGGCAGGAAGCTGACGTCGGCGACGCCGACCCAGGGGGAACCAGCTGCGGCCGGTCCGTGGCCACCGGCGATGTAGGTCGGGGCATAGTAGTTGTGGCCCACGAAATCGATGGGCTGGTGGATCAGGTCGAGGTCGCCGTCGTGGATGAAACCCCAACTGGAGACCGAACGGGTGACGTCGAGTGTCAAGGGGTTGTACTCGCCACGCAGGATCGGGTCGGTGTAAATCCAGTTGCCGACCGCGTCCAGGCGCTCGACCGCGCTGATGGCCTCGGGTGAGTCGTCGACTGGGTTGAACTGATGATAATTGACCACGATACCAAGCTTGCCGCTTGTCTCATCGCGCAGAGCCTGTACCCCCAAGCCATGGGCCAGATTGAGATGATGGGAGGCGATCAGGCCGGCTTCAGGACTGCGCCGACCGGGGGCGTGCTCGCCACTGACGTAGCCCAGCATGGCCGCACACCAGGGCTCGTTCAAGGTCGCCCACAGTGGCACGCGATCAGCCAGAGCCCGGCCCATGATGTTGGCGTAATCAGCGAACCGATAAGCGGTGTCGCGGTTGAGCCAGCCACCCTTGTCTTCCAGCGCCTGGGGAAGATCCCAGTGGTACAAGGTCACTAAAGGCTTGATGTCGCGGGCGAGCAGTCCGTCGATGAGGCGGGAGTAGAAGTCGATGCCTGCTTGGTTCGGCGTGCCGACACCATCGGGCTGGATCCGCGGCCAGGCGATCGACAGGCGGTAAGCGTCGACACCCAAGTCAGCCAGGATGTCGAGGTCCTCTTCCCAACGGTGGTAGTGGTCACAGGCCACATCACCGGTGTCACCGTCGACCACCTTGCCGGGTGTGTGCGAGAACGTGTCCCAGATGGACCTTCCGCGTCCGCCCTCATGAACCCCGCCCTCGATCTGGTACGACGCCGTGGCCGTGCCGAAGATGAAATCCTGATCGAATGTCATTCCCATCGCTACCTCCTTGAGACTGGATCTATCTTAGGGGCTTGTCGTTGAGGGTTTGGTGAACGCAACACGGCCGCCTCGTCTGAATACGGCCCATCTTCGACTCCCACGGTCGGAGGGGAACGGCTCGCCGGTGGCTTATGCGGGCACCTGGCTTGACCGGGGTCGATAAGATGACTTGTGAAAGGGGTGCGACCGTGACACGACGAAAAGCTGCCAATGAGTACGGTGTCTCCCGCATTGTGAGCCGGATCGCCATCGGTGTCCTCGCCGGCGTGATCGTGTTGGGCGGGGTCGGCGTGACGGCTTCGGCCAATGGATGGTTGCCGCTCGGGCCACTCGGGTCGCTCAACCCCGAGGCCTATGTCGGTGACCCGCCTAGTCAAGGCGCGCCGGTGGCTGGATTGTCGTCGGCTGACGCTGGCATCGTGGCGGATGCGGCCTCGATTCAGCAGCGCTTGGCCGCCCTCGATCTCAACGGCGTCGGCGTCGTCTCATACAGTGTCACCGATTTGGCGGGCACGACAGTCGCCGCCCATGAGGAGGGTACTGCCGCGATACCGGCGTCTGCCATGAAAATACTGACCTCACTAGGTGCTTTGTCGGCGTACGGGGCGGACCATCGCTTCGCGACCACAGTCGTCGACTCGCCGGACGGCATCATCCTGGTCGGCGGGGGAGACCCAGCGCTGCGTGATGGCGACCCCTTGATCGCGGGCCAAGCTACCCTGGCGACTCTGGCGGACGCCACCGCCACCGCGCTGACGGCTAGTGGACGCACCTCGGTCGCTCTGGGTTTCAACGACTCACTCTTCTCCGGGCCGATGTGGCACCCGAACTGGCCTGCTGAGTACGGCGCCGATGTGGCGCCGATCAGCGCACTGTCGGCCAGTCCCCAAGGCTGGTCGGAGGCTGACACGGCCGCCGATGCGGCTGCCGCCTTCGCCAGGTTGCTGGGTGAACGAGGCATCACAGTCACCGCCGTCACCGGTCGGGTGACCCCAGCCGCCGATACCGCCTCGGTCGCGTCGATCCTCTCGCCCACCCTGGGTGAGATCGTCCAACACGTGGTGACGACCTCGTACAACTTCGGCGCGGAGGTGCTCTTACGCCATGTCAGCCTGGCAGCCGGGGGGGATGGGTCCTTCAGCGGCGGGGCTGCCGCCTTGTCCACCTTCTTGCAGACGCACGGCCTGTGGTCGGGCGCCATGACGATCGCCGACGGATCGGGCTTGGCCCGCGAGAACAAGGTGCCACCGGCCATCTTGGCTGCGGCTGTGCGCACGGCCTACAAGGAGGTGGGGTACCACGACGTGCTCAACGGACTACCGGTCGCCGGAGTCACCGGCACCCTGTCCCGCCGTTTCGACGACCCCATCGAGGCGCCCGGCCGAGGCGTCGTCCGGGCCAAAACAGGCACCCTCGACGACGTCCACACCATCACCGGCTTCGTCCAAGCCAACTCGGGCGCCATCATGGTCTTCTCCTTCATGGTCAACCAGACCACCGTCTGGGACGCCAGCCTCAACTGGTTGGATGGGGCGGCCACTGTGTTGGCGACGTCGTGAGGGGTGGAGAGAGCGGGGTGAAAGAGGGCACAGTCTGTGGTCTGTATGGCGTGGTCCATCCATCTTCCGAGGATAAACACAAGTACACGCCAAAGGATCCGAGGAACCAATATGTAAGCCGCCACTCACATTTGACTTTTTGTGGGAAGAGTGGATAGCTTTACGTGAGTCGGGGCGGATTATTCTGGTCGAGTTGCGGGAGTGAGGAACGTCTCGTTGCTCGATGAGTTTTTCATGATGACTGGTCGGAGGGATCTAGTTATGGGAAAAGTGTGTTTTGTTATTATGCCGTACGGACAGGATGCAGATAGGCGGGCCCTTAATTCCGCCGTCTATGAGCAGATCATTGAGCCTGTGGCTAGATCTAAGGGGTACGAGGTTCACCGGGCGGATACCCGAGATGTGGCTGTTGGGAACATCTCCCAAAGTATCGTCACCGACCTAGTGCTCGCCGATTTGGTCATCGCGGATATGTCGGAACTGAACGCCAATGTGTTTTATGAGCTTGGCGTCAGACACGCCCTCCATCGAAATGGCACTGTGATCATCATCCAAGATGGATACACGATCCCCTTCGATCTGAGTCAGTATGTGACTGTGCGCTACACGGCCACTCTGCCCGGATTGGCTGCTGCGCATGAAAAGATCACACAGGCGGTCACCGCGCAGGAAACTGCTCTAGCGCTGGTGACGCCGAACTCAGAAACGCCAGCAGATAATCCAGTCTGGGACTTCTTTCCTTCGTTGTCCTCCGTGCGCAGTACTGGCACTGACATCGCGCTTCAGTCTGAAGTGACTCGCCTCTCTGCTGAGCTCCAATCGGCTATGGACGCCCTCGTCTCACAGGGCATAGACATTACGGGCCGAGTCACTCAAACCGAAAGCATACTTCGGTCCCTGAGAGAGGCCAACGAGCTTGTCCAGAAAGGCGGAATGCCAGCCCTACTGGAGCTTCGTATGGCAGCGCAGAACAACGACATTAACCTCTTCGAAGGTTTACTTCAACAGATCATGACCACTCCGATGCTAACTTCGGAAAATTACCGAGAGATCTCAGAAATGTGTAAGGATCTGGGACTGACACCTCACCGCGTTATTGTTCTGCGCGAAGCCAATCGACTCTTCCCAAATGACACGAGTATTGTCGCTCATTTGGCCGTTGCCTACGGTGATCAGCCCCAGCCCGAGATGGTTATGCGGGGCCGTCAACTTATGGAGGAGTCGATGGGGATTGAGTATAGGCATGGACTTCCGAGCGCCACTTCGCGAACAATGGATGAGTTTGTCCCGCTGGCTGCTCTCCTTGACATATACATGGCCCAAGAGGATTGGGAAGCCATGAAAGGGTTCTGTCTTTCTGCGCGAGACCAGGGATTGACGTCGAATCTCATTGAGAAGAACCTTGGGCGAGCTTTGCTATATCTCAAAGACTTTGAAGGCGCAGAGGCGGCGCTTTTGGCTGCGGCCGACGCGGAACCAGCTAATGACACCATCAGTACTCTGCTTAGTGAGCTCTACAGGCGAACAGGAGATTTTGAGAAGGCTCTCGTCACCCAAGAGCAAGCCTTGATAATCGATGCGGATGCCTCCAACTGGGCTAACCTGGGAGTTGAAATTCTTCAGAACGGGCGAATTCACGATGCCGAAGGAAAGCTGTGCGGCCCGATTCCCCGAAAGGAGCGTTACGCAGAAGCGGAAGTGATCTTCAATCGTGCCTTGCAACTTGACTCTTCAGTGGCGTTCCGGCAACTAGTCGCCAAGATTTTGTTGAACCGGTCGCTTCGCACCTCAGCGCAACAAGTATTAGCAGATGCTCATATCGCCACAACCTATGAATCAAGAGAACTCGCGTATATCGACCCCAAAGTCAGTGAGTAACGACACTCGGATTGTCTCCAGGGGACAGGACGCCCTATCGGCGCTCTCTTTAATTAGATATGTGAATTCTTTATGGGGTGAAGATCCGGTTGAAACGAACTAGGGCTGACATGTGGACGATGGAGTCGGGGATTGTCCACCAGAATCCTGACCTCAGTCTGCTTCCGCTCATATCGTAGGCCAGCCTTCACCATCTGGCTGACACCATTTGTGGGGGCTGGCCTACGGTCGAATCGGATACTGTCAGAGACGGGCTGGCGCCCCACCTCTCGGCTTGGGGGCGATCCCGGTCACCAGGATGACGGCGAGCACGATGAGCACGAGGCCGAGGCCGGCGATCAGAACGGACACGCCGAAGGCGATGACTGATGTCAGGAGGGAGGCTTGAAGGAATGAACCATTCATCGCTGTTTGGCGACCGGCCCAGGCGATGGCGTCGTCTTCGGACAGGGTGTCGCCTTTGCTGTGGGCCTGGCCGTCGGTCGACTTGTCGGCGGTGACGTCCTTGTTGTACGTGTGGCCGTTCGAGGTGGCGACGGATGAGAAGTCGGCATAGGTCTTGTCGCCGACATGGTGTTTGATGGCGTTGGCCTGGGCCATCGCGGTGAACGGGTCGGCCACTTCCTTGCCGGCCAGGGCGCCGGGATTGTCGGGCGACAGGGCGGCGACTGTGATGTGCTGGCTGGACAGTTGGGCTGAGGTGTAGGCGTACACCGCGATGCCGGTGCCGACCATGATGAGCCCGATGAGGCCGACGAGCCATGAGAGCGCGCGCGGCAGGCGACCGCTGCGGGCGGCCGGTTCAGCTGAGGTGGTCATGATTGTCCCTTCCTGTGAACTGTTGACGGGCCGATTCGACCCGGCGGTGGGGTGCGAAAATCTGCCATTCTCGGACGAGCTGTGAGCACGCGTTTGGAACACCCGTCGCGTCTTCGCTCCCGGCGTCGATCATCGTGATCGTCCGGCAGGCTCCTCCCTGAGCATCCTTTAGCATATGAATAATATAGTACTAAAATGTTTATCGCCGCAAGACATTGCTCGAAAAGCGGGGTTCGACCCCAGGCCTCATGCTAATCTGCTTGTGGCAATCAACTGCGTGACAAAGAAGGTGAGATGAGCCAACGCGATCATGTGGACGTCATTGTCGCACAATGGCAACACGAACGCCCCGACCTGGATTCGAGCACCATGGGGATCATCGGACGCATCGACCGCCTGTCGCCGATCCTGGACGCCCAGTTGACGCGTGTGTTCTCGGCTCACGGGCTGGATTTTCCCGGCTTCGACGTGCTGGCTTCCCTGCGTCGTAGTGGCGCGCCTTATGAACTGACACCCGGCCAACTGGCCGCCTCTATGATGGTGACGCCGGGAGCGGTCACCCAACGACTGGCTCGCCTTGAGAAGCAAGGCCTGATTGAGCGGACGCATTCCACGTCGGACCGTCGCAAAGTCACCGTCTCGTTGACGCCGCAGGGACTGCGTATCGTCGACGAGGCCGTGGCCGATCATTGCCGCAACGAGCAGGCGATTCTGTCGATCTACACCGCCGAGGAGCGTACCGTGCTGGTCGATCTGCTACGTCGATTGCTGATTCAAACGGGTGGTGAGGTGAGCCCTGATGTCGGGGTCGCCGAATCGAACGCTTGCGCCTGACTGGGTGCGGCCCCGACCCACGTGAAGGGTCTATGTCGTTGGCGCCGGGGAGGCGACGATGAAGGCTGTGCTGTCAGGTGGGCGTCAGGGCGAGTGAGATTCGACTCCCTAGCGTTCTGCGGCGATGCGATCACACGCCAGAGTCAGTTTTAGCGGCCGACTGCCCGAATGATTCCGCGAATCTGCTGAATGATGCTGGGGACGTGCTCGCGCCTCAGCTTGGCCCGAGCGCTAGTCGGCGGAGTTCCCTGAACAGTCGGGTCATCGGGATAGGTCAGCCAGCAGGCGTAATCTGGCCCCCAACCGCACACTGAGGTGTGCCCGTCGAGACAAGGGATGGGGGCGTAGGCGCAGGTGATGTAACCGAGTTGCGTCAGGTGAATGACGTCGTAGTGTTCGGCGACTGCGGCCCAGTCGGGTTCATCATAGGGCTCTGGCCTCTTCAGCCATATGGGCCACAGCGGTCGATGGATTCTGTTTTCCATGTCGATGCGGTGGGGGAAGTCTTGTGTGAGTGAGATCCAGTCGTGAGGCAGGTTGATCTCATACACGCGTAATCTTGGTTCACGAGTTTCGATAGTGCGCCAACTGATGATGTCGCGGTGAATCTGGTCTGCTATTTCGCCGGCGGTCAGCGCGGGTTCAGATGACCATGGGCTGGAGTAGTGAGCGTCTTCAGTTCCATATAGCTCGGTACAGGGAGCGCCTAGCCAGGGACCATGAGTTGTCGCTAGGGTGGGGACGAGGAAACCGGCATAAGACTGACAACACGGAAGAGTCCACCAACAATTAATGCGATCGTCATTTGTGGGCGTGCTCGTATATAGCCCGAAAAACTCTCCTCGGTGGCCGACTTCGACTTGCGGATTGATGAAGCCTCGCTGCCACGCCTGAAGAACGGCGGCGGGAACGAGGTGCACCACATCAGAGAGGGTGAAGGCCTGATCGGTAGGCATGATATCCCCGTCGGGGTGGTCGGTGCTGGGAATCGGGGGAAGGATGTTCTCAATGATCCTCCCCAAAGCTTTCTGCCATTGTGTCAGCTCTGCCCCACAGTCTTCGCCGAGGAGCAGAGCCAACACTGGCACCACCATGTGACTAGGTCCCACAAGCGATTTCTTTCTCTTACTACACTGACGAGCATAGCGATTTTCATAGTTGAGGGTCGGGCCGCTGGTTTGAATGCGCTGGTTTCGGGGAGGGAGGCTGGTGATGGCAGTGATGGGGGGGATGGGGTGAGGGGTTATGCGGACGCAGGTGAGGGGGAGACAGGTAGGTGGGTGAGGGGCGAGGGACAGACGGGTGATGGCGGTTTGTCATCCCCGATGCGAGTGATTTCGGCCTTCGATCAGCATCTGGGATGACAAACCTCCCCACAACCACCCCGATTGAGGAGGTTTGCCATCCCACATTCGCATATCACTACTGTTCTTACCATAGTTGGGGTATAGAAATCTCGGCGACGATCATCGCCAGTCGGCATGACCACCATCGGGGTGGACTCTTCAAGGAGGCGTACCGGTCGGGTGGGCTTCGGGGGCTGGCGAAGGGGGAGTATTCGGGATCAAACGGCTCCGTATATGGCTGTCTACGGACGGTGAACGAAAACCCTTGACAGATTCGAACAGATGTTCGATGATTGGAGGGTGGCGTTTCGAGCGGTCTCAGTGTCTCCGCTACCACGAGAAGTGGTGGTGGCGCGGTTGCGTGCCCAAGTGGCGGCGCTGGAGAATCGGCGGGCGGAGCAGATCTATCCCGCACCCGAGGCGCTGGCGTCCTTGCTGCCGGAAGGGGGGTTGAAACCGGGGGCGGCTTACAGTGTGGCGACGTCGGGGGCCTTGCTGTTGGCGATGTTGGCGTCGGCTTCGGGTGAAGGGCTGTGGTGTGGACTGGTGGGCTTGCCGAATGTGGGTGTGGAGGCGGCCAAGCTCGCCGGGGTGACGCTTGATCGGTTGGCCCTGGTTCCTGATCCGGGGGCGAAGTGGTTGTCTGCGGTCTCGGTGTTGAGTTCAGCGGTGCCGGTGGTGGCGGTGCGGCCGAGTGGTCCGGTGCGGCCGGGGGACGCGGCGCGGCTGGCTACACGGATGCGTGACAATGAGTCCGTCTTGCTGGTGGTGGGGTCGTGGCCGGGGGCAGAGGCGACGATCAGCGTGACTGACTCGATGTGGGCAGGCCTCGGTCAGGGGTGGGGGCATTTGACCGAGCATGAGGTGACCGTCCAAGTGGCGTCGAAGCGGTATCCGCGACCGCGCCGAGTGCAGATGCTGTTGCCGGGGGCGGATGGGCGAGCTGGGGGCGGATGGGCGAGCCGGGAGAGTGTCGGGCGAAGTGGGAGCGTGCTGGGCCGCTTGGATCGGGAGGGGGGCCAGGAGCTATTCGAGTCGGCTGCTGTGAACGGGCTGACAAGCATGGATGAGATGGAATTCCGACCGAGGATGGTGGCCGGATGACCACGAGGATATCACGCCCTGAACCACCACGGTGCCTGGTGGTGTGGCTGCCGGACTGGCCGGTGACGGCCTGGCGGTTGAATGAGGGAGCCCGCAGTCGCGCGGATGAGGCACGTGCGGGTGGGGGTGCGAGACCGCAAGTCGGGTTGACATCGGGCTCGGGTGCGCGTACGGGGTCGCGCGCGGGTGCAGGGTTAGCGCCAGGCTCGGGTACGACACCTGGGCCAGATGCGACATCGGGCTCGGGCGCCCCTGTGGGGTCGGGTGCGAGACCACCGCGTGCGGACACGTCTGCACGCGCGAGCGCGACCGCAGAGGGTGGCTGGTCAACCGACCAACCCATCGCGGTGATCGAGGCCAACCGGGTTCTGGCCTGTTCGGCGGCGGCACGAGCAGCCGGGGTACGCCGTGGTCTGCCCCGGCGTGAGGCTCAGGCGATGTGTCCCACGTTGCAGATCGTCGCGGCCGACGCGACGCGTGATCAGCGACTGTTCGATCCGCTGATGACCCGGTTGGAGGAACTGACTCCGGGGATTCAGCTGATCCGTCCAGGGTTGGCGGCGATTCGGGCACGCGGCCCGACAAGGTATTACGGCGGGGAGATGGCGGCGGCCACGGGACTGATCGACACACTGCGGGCGGCGGGGGTGGCTGGCGTTCGGATCGGAGTGGCCGACGGCGTCTTCACCGCCGAGCAAGCCGCATATGGCGACGCAGGCCGAGAGGGGGGGAAGCTTGTTTCCCCTTCCGAGGTCAAGGAGACCCCTGACTCACGACGTGAGGAGCATGGCGACGCGGGCCGAGGCAGGGGGCGGCCCGCAGACTCTTCGGCGGTCACAATCGTGCCAGCGGGTGGGTCGGCTGAGTTTCTGGCCAGTTTGCCGGTCAGCCGGTTGCGCGATGATGATGTCGCTCGATTGCTGGTTCACTTGGGAATACGTACCCTCGGTGACTTCGCCCGCCTCGACCGGGGCAGTGTGCGCGACCGCTTCGGCGACTATGGGGCACGTCTCCATGCCCTGGCCAGGGGTGACGACACGCGGCCGGTCTCCGCGCGGGTGCCACCGGTCGATTTGGCCCGTGACATCGAGTTTGAGACCCCGTTCGACCAGGCCGAACCGGTTGTGTTCAGTGTGCGACGTACGGCGGAGGATTTCATCAGTGGATTGAGCGCCGACCACCTCGTCTGTACTGAGTTGCGTGTCATCCTCACCTCTGAACGAGGTGAGGCCTATGAACGAGTGTGGCTGCATCCGACGGCTTTCTCGACCGCATCGGTGATCGACCGTGTCCGGTGGCAGCTGGCTGGATCGTCCTCCCCTCTCACCAGCGGCGTGGTCAAGGTGCGATTCGAGCCGGTGGCGGTCGACGCCGCTTATCGACACGAGCCGGGACTGTTCGGTTCTGGTACTGACGAGCGGGTGCACCACACCTTGTCACGGCTGCAGGCCATGCTTGGGTACGACGGTGTCGTCACTGCCACCATCGGCGGGGGGCGGTGGTTGACCGAGCGCCAGGTGCTTGTGCCCTGGGGTGAGCGCGTCGTCACTCCGCAGCCGGTCAACCGGCCATGGCCCGGCCAACTGCCACCGCCACTGCCCACCGTGGTGTTCTCGTTCCCTCGCCCAGTCAGCGTCCTGGCTGCCACCGGGGCGCTGGTCAGCGTCGATGAGCGCGGCAACTTGTCTTCCGCGCCGTGGATGATGGTCGACGGTCATGATGCGGCCTCGGTGAATCAGAGTCAATCCAGGGCAGCGGGGGCTATGAATCGGACGACTGGAACGGCGGGTGCGGTAGGCGTCGCGGGTGTAGGACGGACGACGAGCGGGCCGACGAGCGCGGCAGGTGTGGGACGGACGGTGGGCGCGGCGACGAAGATAGCCGCAGTGAGCGTGGCAGGCGGGAGTAGCGGTGCAGGCGCCACGACAAGGCGAGACGCAGTGAGCGTGGTGCGCGACGGGAGCGTTGCGGGTGCGACGGATGCCGATCATTCGTTCAAGATCGCCGCCTGGGCCGGGCCGTGGCCGATCGACGAACGCATGTGGGACGCCACGCGCCAGCGTCACGCCTGCCGCTTCCAAGCCGTCGATACCGAGCAACGGGCCTGGTTGCTGGTGCTCGACGAGGGCGGCTCGTGGTGGATCGAAGGGGCGTACGACTGATGGGCTTCCACAATCCACCACGGTCCTGGTCTGAGATGGCTCGACTGCTGGGCGGCGACGGGCTGCCGCCCAGTGATGACCGGCCCCCGGGCGACCGAGGGTCGGGTGACCGAGGGTCGGGAGAGCGAAGGGCAGGTGGACCAGGGGCGGGTGATAGTCAGAGGTTGGGTGAACGAGGGCCGATCACTGACACCGACGCGTCTCATGTCACCGCCGACGTGCCTGGCGGTGACACTCCGCCTGACGACAGTGCGCCCACGGGGGAGACCACGGCACAGTTCGGTGATGACATCCCGCCTGACAATGTTCACTATCTCAGTTTGCCTGTGCCTGCTCCCACCCCTTGTCCACCCGCTACTACCGCTTCCCCGCACATCAGCACTCTGACTCCCCACCACCTCACTTCCTCGCCACCTTCCCATCCCCCACTCGACTCCACCACCCACGCCCCACCCGACTCCGCTGCCCACGTGCCCTACGCTGAACTCCATGCCCACTCGTCGTTCTCCTTCCTCGACGGGGCTTCCGATCCGGCGGCACTAGCGGCTGAGGCCGAACGGCTAGGCCTACATGCCTTGGCGCTGACCGACCATGACGGCTTGTACGGTGTCGTCCGACTGGCCGAAGCGGCCGAGACGATGAGTCTGACAACGGTTTTCGGAGCTGAGCTCTCCCTCGGCCTGCCGCGACCGCAGAATGGGAACCCCGATCCGATCGGGCATCATCTTCTTGTCTTGGCGCGAGGTCCGGAGGGATATCGCCGCCTGGCCGCCGCCATCACTCAAGCCCAGTTACGTGGCCATGTGGACGCCGGGTCTGCGGACGAGGCTGAGAAGGGCCGTCCGATCTACGATCCCGAACAATTGGCGGCCCAGGCCGACGGACATTGGGTCATACTGACAGGCTGCCGCAAGTCGGCGGTACGGCGGGCGCTGACTGATGAAGGTCCGGTGGCCGCCGCCCGCGAGTTGGCTCGATTGAAAGAGTTGTTCGGCGCGGTGTACGTCGAACTGACCGACCATGGCCTGCCCCTCGACTCGGCCCGCAACGACGCACTGAACACCCTAGCCGCAGACCATAAACTCCCCATCATCGCCACAGGCAATGTCCACTACGCGACACCGGCCGACCATGGACTGGCTCAGGCTGTCGCAGCCATTCGCGCCAACCGTACCCTGGATGAGACGGACGGTTGGCTGCCACCCGGCAACACTGGTTTCCTGCGGTCGGGCGCTGAGCAGGCGATCCGCTTCGCCCGCTACCCCGGCGCGGTCGCCCGGACGGTCGAATTGGCTGATGAGCTGGCTTTTCCGTTGAGACGGGTTCGGCCCGACCTGCCGGATCTGGGGGTGCCGGAGGGGCACACCCCGATGTCTTGGCTACGTAAGTTGGTTTGGGACAATGTGCCCAAGCGGTACCCCGACCTGACCGATGCTGGACGGGCCCGCATCGAGCGGGAGTTGAGCGTCATCGAGGCGAAGGACTTTCCGGGATACTTCCTTATCGTCGCCGGTATCGTCGCCGAGGCCCGCCGCCGCGGCATCCTCTGCCAGGGGCGAGGATCGGCCGCCAACTCAGCCATCTGTTACCTGTTGGACATCACCGCCGTCGACTCGATCGCATACAACCTGCCTTTTGAGCGCTTCTTGTCGACCCTGCGCGACGAGGAGCCCGACATTGATGTCGATTTCGACTCTGACAGGCGAGAAGAGATCATCCAATGGGTCTTTGAGACCTATGGGCGTGAGCGCGCCGCCCAGGTCTGCACCATCATCCAGTACCGCCCGAAGAATGCCATCCGCGACATCTCCAAAGTTTTGGGTTACTCCACCGGCCAGCAGGACTCGTACACCCGGCAGGTGCGTGGCGGCGATCTCAGCATCATCCCCGATGAGGTCGTCAATCTGACGGCCCAGCTCCTGAAAGCACCGCGCCACTTGGGGATTCACTCCGGTGGAATGGTCTTGACCCGCCAGCCAGTCGGCGAGGTGGTGCCGATTGAGCGCGCCCGTATGCCAAAGCGCACAGTCATCCAGTGGGACAAGGACGACGCCGCCTGGATGGGTTTGGTCAAATTCGATCTGCTCGGACTCGGCATCCTGGCGGCACTCCAGCATTGCTTCACGATGATTGCCGACGCCACCGGCGAGAACTGGGAACTAGCGACCATCCCCAAAGAAGAGCCGGGAGTGTACGACATGCTCTGTCGGGCCGACTCGGTCGGCGTCTTCCAGGTTGAATCCCGTGCTCAGATGGGCTTACTGCCCCGGTTGCGACCACGCTGCTTTTACGATCTGGCCATCCAAATCGCCCTGATCCGCCCCGGCCCGATCCAAGGCGGCGCCGTCCACCCCTTCGTGCGCCGAAAACTCGGTGAGGAGGCAGTGACCTACGCCCATCCCAAACTCGAACCAGTCCTGAAACGCACACTCGGCATCCCAGTTTTCCAGGAACAACTCATGCAGATGGCCATGGTGATCGGCGATTGCAGCGGTGAGGACGCCGACCTGTTGCGCCGTGCCATGGGGTCGAAACGCGGGGTGGAACGCATCGAGTCGCTGCGCCAGAAGTTGTACGCCGGGATGGCCCGCAACGGGTTGGACACTAGGACCGCCGACCAGATCTACGCCCAGATCCAGGCATTCGCCAACTTCGGTTTCGCCGAGTCCCACTCCTTGGCCTTCTCCTTGTTGGTGTACGTCAGTTCCTGGCTCAAACTGCACTATCCGGCCGCCTTCTTGGCCGGGTTGCTGCGTGCCCAGCCCATGGGTTTCTATGCCCCCGCGACACTGGTCGCTGACGCCCGCCGCCACGGAGTCGAGGTACGTCGCCCCGACCTGATGGCCTCGGGGGTGGAGGCTGGGCTGGAATCAAGTGTGGGGTACTCGGGCGGTCTCGACTCCTGCCTGGATCGCCACCAACCCCCAGTCGGCGACTTCGATCCGGCTTCTCCGAATGATTCCGCCGCGCACCGCCGTGACGGGTCCTTCGTCGTACGACTGGGGCTGGCCGGAATCCGAGGCATCGGCAAGGACCTGGCCCAAAGAATCGTGGCCAACCGCGAAGCCGACGGGCCCTACACCTCCATGGAGGACCTAACCTATCGCGTCGGCCTCGACGCCAAACAACTGGAGATGCTCGCCACCGCTGGTGTCTTCGACTGCCTCGGCATCAAACGACGTCAAGCCTTGTGGCAGGCCGGTTCCGTGGCTCACAACCAGCCCGACACCATACCTGGGATCGCCAGCGGTATGACTTGGGGTGCTTCCGGGTCGAGGCCAGCGGGACCAGACGACCCAGGGGTGAGCCGCGACCCGACCACCGCCGATCCAGCCACCGGTCGGCCAGCAACCCGCGCCCCAGCGACCGCCGGCCGGGCCATCGGTAGACCCGCGACCCGCGACCCGACCACCGCCACCCTCTCCTTGGGGGAAGTGCCCCCGGACGCCACCAGACAACTGCCCCTGTTCGACGACCCCACCGAGTACGAAACCTTGGCGGACGACCTCTGGACGACCGGCATCTCCCCCTCCGACCACCTCCTGGCCCACCTCCGCCCCCGCCTGGCTCAGCAGGGTGTGTTCACCTGCGCCGATCTGCGCAGCACCGAACCCAACCGTCGCGTCCGAGTCGCCGGGCTGGTCATCCACCGCCAGCACCCCAGCACCGCCGGTGGAGTCACCTTCGTCGACATCGAAGACGAGACTGGCATCACCAACATTATTTGTTCTCAAGGTTTCTGGCGACGACACCAACGCCTACTACTCGGCACCAATGGACTAGTCATCCGAGGTTTACTGGAACGCTCCAAAGATGGAGTCGTCAACGTCCTGGCCGACGCCGTCAGCCCCCTCCCGGTCGCGGTCGCGCATAAGTCGCGTGACTTCCAATGACACGGGTGAACCCTGAGCGCGGGGGGTTGTCCATGTCGTTGCTGTGGCTGTTGTGTGGCGGGTCAGGCGGTGGCGTGGGCGGGGGTGCAGTGCTGTGGGCGAGCGTGGTCCGGCGTCTACGGTGGTGACTTGGGCAAGGCTGGGTTGCGGAAAGGCCAGTCGGGTGGCCTGGCCCCACGGCGGTGACTTGGGCAAGGCTGGGTTGCGGATACGGCCAGTCGGGTGGCCTGGCCCCACGGTGGTGACTTGGGCAAGGCCGGGTCGTGGAAAGGCCAGTCGGGTGGCCTGGCCCGACGACGGTGACTTGGGCAAGGCTGGGTTGCGGATACGGCCCGTCGGGTGGCCTGGCCCGACGACGGTGACTTGGGCAAGGCCGGGTCGTGGAAAGGCCAGTCGGGTGGCCCGGTCCCACGGCGGTGACATGGGCAAGGCCGGGGGGGCATTACTGTGCAAAGAATGAGCCTTCAAGCGGTCATAGTCATACTTTGCCCTAGTTGTGTCGCCAAAAACACTGGAACCAGCGACACAACTAGGGCAAAGTATGCATCCGGGGCTACGAAAGGGCATTCTTTGCCTAGTTG
>JAITVA010000258.1 GCA_031286045.1 Propionibacteriaceae bacterium
GACGGGCCTACGGTTTGGACTTCCCGATCCTCGACATGACTGATTTCGTCACGGTGCATCGTCGGCTGATGAGCCATCTGGGGCTGGGACAGCTGCTGGCCGTGGTCGGCGGATCACTCGGAGGCATGCAAGCTCTGCAGTGGGCCCTGGAGGCTCCACAAGACATGGCCAACGTCGTCATCATCGCCGCGTCCAGCCGCCTGACGGCCCAGAACATCGCCTTCTCGGCCGTCGCCCGTGAAGCCATCATGCGGGACAAGGACTTCGCCGACGGACATTACCTCGACCAAGGCGCCTCACCTGACACCGGGATGTCGATCGCACGCATGATGGCCCATATCACGTACACCTCGGAGACCAGTCTTGGCCGCAAGTTCGGACGCGAGGCCCAGCATGATGGTTTGTCGCCTGGTTTTGGTGTCGACTTCGCCGTCGAAAGTTATCTGCGCCACCAAGCCGAGGTCTTCCTCGACCGGTTCGACGCTTTGAGTTACATCTACTTGTCACGGGTGATGGATTACTTCGACCCCTTCTCCACACCGGAGGCCTGCACCCGGCTGGCCGTCTCGCCCCGACCAACCCTGGTGTGTTCCTTCACCTCAGATTGGCGCTTCTCTCCGGCGCAATCTACCCGCATCGTGTCGCGACTGGAGTCGGTCGGAGTGCCGGTGACCTACCGTGAAGTCGCTTCTGGAGTTGGTCACGACTCCTTTCTGTTGCCGATCCCGGAGTACCACGACATCGTGCGGGCCTTCCTCGACCGAGCCCTGCGTGAAGCGGGCGGATCGACTGAGCGGGCCGGGCGAAAGCGGGCCAGACGATGAGAAACAGGGTTGATTTTCACCTGATCGCCTCCTGGGTGCCGACTCAGTCGCGAGTGCTGGATCTGGGCTGTGGCCAAGGGGCCCTGCTACGGAGCTTGGCCGACGACAAGGGCTGTCGTATCCAAGGAGTGGAGATGGATCAGCGCAGCCAGGTGCGGGCGGTCCAGGCCGGAGTCCCCGTCATCCAGATGGACATCGATCGTGACCTCGACCGCTTCGCCGACGCCAGCTATGACGTTGTGGTCTTGTCGCGCACCTTGCAGGCGGTGAGGTACCCGGCGGTGGTGCTTCGCCACATGATGAGGATCGCGCCAGTCGGCATCGTGTCCATGCCCAACTTCGCCTATTGGCGCAACCGCTTGAAACTGGCCGCCGGTCATGCACCGGTGTCAAAGGATCTGCCCTACGCCTGGTACGACAGCCCCAACGTCCACTTCGGCTCCTGTGCCGATCTGGAGGAGTTGTTCGATCAGATGGGGCTGTCGGTCAGTCGCACTGTCGCACTGTCGGCCTCAGGCGGTGTGTCTCACCTGCCCTACTCGTGGCGCAACTGGGCCGCTGGGACCGTCCTCTATGAGCTGGCCAATCAGGCTCTGCTGTCGGGCAGCGCCGACTGGGCTGAGGCCGGTACCACACCATGACGCCCAGACAGCGTCATGCGGGAAGACCCCGCACCCCTCATCGCTACTTGTTCGCCGCGCTGGCCTTGATCGCCGGCGGCGTCACCGGCCTGGGCTTCCCACCGTTCAACTTGTGGTGGTTGCTTCCGGTTGGCTTGGCTGCTTTCGTCGTCCTGGCGCGCCTGGCTCGACCTGGCGTCGGCGCCTTGCGGGGTTACCTCTACGGTTTCGGCTTCAACATCGTCGTCATTCAATGGGTCTACGTCGCTTTGGGTCTGCCCGTCCTGCTGGTCTTCGTCGCCTGGTTGGCGGTGTGGCAGGCCGCAGTCGGGCTCGTCATCGCGGCGGCACGACGGACCCCGGCCTGGGGCTGGTGTGGTGTGGCGGCGTGGATGGCGGCCGAGTGGGCCTGCGCCCGCTGGCCGATCGGCGGTTTCGGCTGGGCGCGACTGGCCTTCGGCGCCGCCGACTCTCCGCTCAATGGACTGTTCCCCTTCATCTCGGCCACTGGCGTGTCAGCAGTGATCGTCGTCATCGGGTTCCTGATTTCTTGGATGGTATGGCCAGCGGTCGCCCGCTTCGGCGTCGACGCGACGTCTGATCGGTCACCGGACCTCGCCGACGGGCGGACCGGGCGTGACGACGACCAGTCCACCAGTCAAGCGCCCAAGCGCGACGGCGTCTCAGGGGCGCCCACGCCGAGGGCCAGGGTAGGCGGTGGCGTCGCGCGAATTCGGCCTGGGCCGGTCATCACCCTGGTCACTCTGGTCGTCGGATCGCTCGCGCTCGGCTTGGTTGGCCGGACCTATGATCCGCCCTCCGATGGCCGTGACGTCACTGTGGCGGTGGTGCAGGGCAATGTGCCAGGTGTCGGCACCACGGCGCTCGGCCCGCGCTACACCGTCGAGAACAACCATTTGGCCCAGACGATCATGCTGGCGGCCAAGATTCGCACCGGCCAGGTGGCCCAGCCGGACTTCGTCTTGTGGCCGGAGAACTCGACGGCGACCGATCCCTTCACCGACACCACCACGGCGGGCATCATCAAGCAGGCGCTCGATCTGGTCGGGGCGCCGATCCTGGCCGGCTCGATCATCGCAGGTCCGGGCCCACAGGAACGTCAGACTGTCGGTCTGTGGTGGACGACTGACGGTCAGGTCGAGGCTGAGTACGCCAAACGCAACCTGGTGCCGTTCGGCGAGTGGATACCAGCCCGATCCTTGCTGATGTCGACAATCCCAGAATTGAAAATGGTGGGAGCTCAGTCGATTCCGGGAACAGGCCCG
>JAITVA010000116.1 GCA_031286045.1 Propionibacteriaceae bacterium
ACCAGCGGGCCGGTGTCCTGAGGCAGGCCAACGGTCTTGCCGTCGACCGTCATCAAGTCGTACGCAGCGGTGTAGTTAGCCTTGTACTTGGCAGCCTCTGTGGAGACATCCTCCACCAAGCCCTTGTTGTACATGTCGGGGATCTCGTTGTAGCCCAACTGTGCCAGGCATGGACCATTGTTGGCCTTGATGTCAGTCTCCAGCCGGGTGACCATTTGCTGGGCGTTGCCATCGAACTTGGTCGCCGTCACCTGGATGTCCGGGTGAGCGTCGTTCCACTTCTTAACAATGTCCGCGACCTTGGTCATGCCCTCACCGTCAGGAAGACGGTGGCTGTACGTGATCGACACTGGACCGGCTGGGGTGGACGATTCAGAACCGGCAGGCGTCTGAGGTGACTGATTCGCACAAGCAGCCATGCTCAGAACGAGGGGCACTGCGACCAGAGCCGCAGCGATTCGAAGGTGTTTCATTACGTTCCTTTCCTATGGGTTATTCAAGGGGTGATTCATCGCTGTCAGCCGAAGGAACGGCCTCAGTCTGAGGTGACTCCTGCGGGCTGACAAGAGATAGTTTGTTGGGGTCGGAGAGTGGGGGGCCAGGTGGCACAGGATCAGTCGACAATGGGCCCTGGACCGGATGGCCGCAGGCGGCGGCCAGGCGGCCGTCACGGTCACCGAGCACGATCTCGTAGCCGATCGTGACGTCGCTGACATCCTTCCCACCGATACGGTCGAGCAGGAGAGAGAAAGCGGCCGAACCGAGCGCTGCGGAGTCAAAACGCAGAGCCGGCACTTGGGGATTGAGCGCCTCCAAAGAGGCACTGCCGTGGTACGACGCCACCCGGACTGAGCGCGTCGACGCGGGCAGTCGCCCGGTCAAAATGGCCGACTCCAAGTGACCACATATCCGGTCGTCACCGCAGAAGACGATGTCGGCGCCGGCGTCGATCAGCTGGGTGAAACCGCGCACCACTGACTCCTCGTCGACCGCCCCCCAGGCGACCGGCGCGGCGCCGCCAGCGTGAGTGAGGCCGCTGACCGCCGACTCCCCGCCCTCCCCCACCACGGCAGAGGTGACGCCGAGGGCTTGGCTGAATCCGTCAAAACGGGCTTGGGAGACAAGGTCTGACCAGGGGCCGACCAAGAGGCCGGCGCGACCGCTCCACTGGCGAAGCACAGCGGCGGTGAACTCGCGGCAGGCCGCGCGATGGTCATGGTCGATGCGCACAACCCCCGGATGGGCAGTCGGGCCAATCAGGACGAAGGGCAGGTCGGCGG
Source organism: Propionibacteriaceae bacterium (assembly GCA_031286045.1). Classification (GTDB taxonomy): domain Bacteria; phylum Actinomycetota; class Actinomycetes; order Propionibacteriales; family Propionibacteriaceae; genus WQYJ01. The sequence continues at coordinate 1,281 of JAITVA010000116.1, forward strand.
CTCTGAGGTAGTCGAACATCTGCGAACGACGCGGATCGCGCGACACGATCACGGCGTCAACCTTGCGTTGAGCGACCAGTCGCTTGACCGCCGCGGTCGTGTTGCTGACGGTCAAGATGTCGTACGAATGGGCCATGGCCTGCTCAATCGCGCCGATCAGGGCTTGCAGGAAGAAGGACAGATGGGTCAAGCCGCGGTCGGTCGGCACGGTGTAGGCGATGGTCATCGTCTTGCGGGTGCTGAGGTTTTGGGCGGCCGCGTTGGGTAGGAAATCGTGGGCCTTCATGTATTCGACGATCCGGGCCTTCGTGGCATCGGCGATGCGACCCTTGCCGGTTATGGCTCGCGACACGGTGCCCTTGGACACCCCAAGGGCCTGTGCCACCTCGCCAATCGTCAAACTCACGTCCGCGTGATCCCTTCACTGTCATCCGGTTCTCGTCACCTTGCGTAACCGGTTGCACACAACCATGGCATACTTCTTGGCATGTACTCAACACCAAAGCGGCAATCGTGGCCAAAACGTTACAAAACACCCGCTTGACACAGATTATGCATTCATCGTAGCTACCCGCGCGATTTTGCTATAGTCTGACCGCGAGACCCATGGACAACCAGCGATCACACGCCAGATGATCGGAGGCGATCCAATACCCGGCCGACCAGAGGCAAAGGGATATGGTTGACTATCGTCTCCCAAAACGGCGAACCCAGAAAGGGACATCATGAGCACAGGACGCTTGACCCTCCCGGTCGAAGAAGGCATGGACGACGCCATTCGAGCGCTGGCCGAACGGCTCGGAGCAGACGCGGTGCGTAACTCCGACGGCACGACCCTGCCCGACTTGGTCCATGAGTTGGCAACCAAGGTGTATTCGACCTACTTCGTCGGACGCGGGGACCAGAAGTGGGCCTTGAGCCACCCCGACCAGACCACCCGGGTGTACCTGATGTCGCGGCGGGTGGCCGCCGGTGTCGAGGAGAATGAGGGCCGCAAAAGTGAGGCCGGAGTCAACCGAACCGGGGGTCACGACGCCGCGGCCACGGCGCCCCTGACGATTCGGGTGGCCGACGGGTACTTCGACCTGCAGGTGGCGCCCGACACCGATTGCGATGTCAAACGCTGGTGGCAGGTGATCGACCGCACCACCGGTGACACCGTTCCGACAAGCGGTTGGACTCTGACAGGCCAGGGGGCGAAGGCGAGCGTCACCATCGCCGAGCCGCAGGTCGGCCACGTCTACACGGTCGATTTTCTGGCACGCCAGTTGTGGGACCCGACCCAGATGTACAACTACCTGACCAACAATTGGGCCGACGACCCGACCCGCTCGCGCGAGCAACCCTTCGACGCCCGCTACCCCGAGACCTGGGCCCACATCAAAGAATCGCTGGCCCTATGGCTGGAGGGTCATCCTGAGGTCGACGTCGTCCGATTCACCACCTTCTTCTACCACTTCACGCTCGTGTTCAACGACCAGCAGCGGGAGGGTTTCGTCGATTGGTTCGGCTACACCGCCTCGGTGTCGGTGCCGGCGATGGAGACGTTCGAGCGCGAATTCGGCTACGCCCTCACCGCTGAAGACTTCGTTGACCAGGGGTATTACAACTCCAGCTTCCGTGTGCCCTCTGCCCGTTTCCTCGACTGGATCGGGTTCCAACACCGCTTCGTCACCTCGCACATGCGCGAATTGGTCGAGATGGTGCATGCCGACGGCAAAGAGGCCATGATGTTCCTGGGCGACAACTGGATCGGAACGGAGCCCTACGGCCCCCTCTTCGCCTCGACTGGTATCGACGCGGTGGTCGGATCGGTCGGATCGGCCGCCACCTGTCGCATGATCGCCGACATCCCCGGCGTCAAGTACACCGAGGGTCGCTTCTTGCCCTACTTCTTCCCCGATGTCTTCCGGCCCGGCGGTGACCCAGTGGGCGAGGCCAACGAGTCCTGGTTGACCGCCCGGCGCGCCATCGTGAGGTCGCCGCTCGACCGCATCGGTTACGGCGGATACCCCTCAGTGGCGCTGAAGTTCCCCGAGTTCGTCGACCGCGTCGAGGAGATCGTGACAGAGTTCCGCGAGCTCCACTCCCGTACAGAATCCGTACATCCCGCGACCGCTCGTTTCACCGTCGGCGTCCTCAACGCCTGGGGAGCGCTGCGCAGTTGGCAGACCCACATGGTGGCCCACGCCATGTTCTATCAGGGGGCCTACACCTACCTCGGCGTGCTTGAGTCGCTGGCCGGATTACCCTTTGACGTGCGCTTTCTCTCCTTCGAAGACATCCGCGACGGCGTGCCCGAATCGATCGGCGTCCTGATCAACGCCGGTGGTTTCGACACGGCCTTCTCCGGCGGCGACAAGTGGGCCGACCCCCACACCCAAGCGGTCGTGCGGCGATTCGTGGCCGCTGGCGGTGGCTTCATCGGCGTGGGCGACCCCTCGGCCCA
>JAITVA010000122.1 GCA_031286045.1 Propionibacteriaceae bacterium
TGGGGCAAGCTGGCTGAGGCTGGTTTGGCCAAGCGTGTCGTCGAGGCGGCCACTGAGTTGCGTTCGGCTGGCAAGCACTTCGACGCCTGAGACTGATCAGTTCCTGGTGAGCTGAAGGACGAGGGGGAGCAGGTTCGCCTGCTCCCCCTCGTCGCGTGTTCGGTTCTCTTGCTAACAGCGACTGACGGGTGAATCTGAACATGATGTGGTAACACTGAGTCTTCTCTTAGATGGACACCATCACAGTGGAGCCATGGAAAACACAGTGATGGCACGGTCGACCCTGGTGACTGCGACGACGCGCGCGGCGCCGATGATGGTTCTCATCCCGGCCTATGAGCCGACCCTTGAGCTGGTCGAGTTGGTGGCGACGCTGCGTCGGCGGGGCGCGCGGGTGCTGGTGGTCGACGACGGCAGTTCAGTCGAGACGCAGTCGGTGTTGGGCCAACTGGAGCCGTATTGCGTGGTCCTTCATCGCCAGCACGAAGGAAAGGGAGCTGCGCTCAAGGCGGGTTTGACTTGGATGCTGGGGCATTGTCCGACTGACGCGGTCGTGGTGACGGCTGATGCTGACGGGCAACACAGTGTCGATGACATCATGGTGGTGGGGCAAAGAGCCCTGGCCGAACCGGACGCCTTGTGGCTGGGGACTCGTCGTTTCGGCGCTACGACACCCTGGCGCAGTCGCGTCGGCAATGCTGTCACCGGACTCGTGTTTCGACTTGTCAGCGGGGTGTCCTTGAGCGACACGCAGACGGGCTTGCGGGCTTTCCCACTGGCGATGGCACCGGACCTGATTCAGGTCCCAGGCCAGCGGTACGAGTACGAGACGAATGTGCTGCTCGACTGTTCGCGCCATGGTCGCCCGATTCGCGAACACGGCATTGAGACGCGGTACTTCAATAACAATGCAGGTTCCCACTTCAGCCCCTGGCGTGACTCGTGGTTGATCCTGCGCGACATCGCGGCGTTCGCGGCCTCTTCGCTGATCGCCTTCGTCCTCGACTACGGTTTGTTCGCTTTGCTGACCGTGGTGGGATCGGTGCTCGGTTGGGGTCACACGGTCATCTGGGCCAACGTGGTCGCGCGGGTCGTCAGCGCCTCCACCAATTATGCGGTCAACAAGCGGCGAGTCTTCCGTGTCAGCGGCCGTGTGGTTCGCACCTTCCTGGGATACGCGGCGCTGGCCTCGAGCATCCTCGTGGTCAACACCCTCGCCTTGACGGGTCTGGTCGACCATGCCGGATGGAACCCCTACCTCGCCAAGGTCGTGGTCGAGTTGGCCTGTTTCGTGATCAGTTGGCTGGCGCAGCGCCATCTGATCTTTGCTCCAGGGTGGGGTCGTCGAGGGGAAGGCTCGTCGTCGATCTGGTCGCGCGGTCAGTCGGGGGATATGGCAGGGCGAGTGACAACGGGGGTCATGACTGCGGCTGCCAGGGCTGTCGTCACGGCGGTGGGTCGATGAGGTGGCCACGGGTCGTCGGCTGGGTCTATGGGGCGGTCCTGGTGTGTGCGGTCTCCTTCGTCTTGCTCGACAGTTTCGTCATTCCTTATCGCTCCCAGGCTGTCCAGGCGAGGTCGAGCCTGATGCCCAGCGCCACCGCGTCGCGACCGGCCACTTCGGCCACGACGCCTTCCACGTCCGCTGTCGGCGGGTCGGGTGGTCCGGGCGACGCGTCCTCATCCTCCGGCGCGCAGTCGACCAGCTCTGCCCAGATCACGGATTCTTCCTATGCGGATGGCCGCATCACAGTGACGGTGACGACCGAGCGCATTGATGGCACCGATGTTCATGTGGCTGACATCCAGCTCAGTGACGCGGGTGCGCTTCAGACTGCCCTGGCGCAGGACACTTATGGGCGTAACGTCACCGCGACGACCTCCACCATCGCGGCCGACCATGGGGCGGTTCTGGCGATCAACGGCGATTTCTATGGGGCACAACGGTCCGGCTACGTCATCCGTGACGGAGTCCTGTATCGTTCGCAGGCGTCGAGTTCAAGCCAAGAGGACCTGGTCATCATGAACGACGGCAGTTTCCGCGTCATCACAGAGGGCGAGGTCCCAGCAGAGGACCTACTGGCTCAGGGCGCTTGGCAGGTGCTGAGTTTCGGACCGGCCCTGGTCGAGGATGGCGCGGTCGCCGTCTCCGCCGCCGACGAGGTGGACAAGGCCATGGAGTCCAACCCGCGCACCGCCATCGCCCAGGTCGGTCAGTTTCATTACCTCATGGTGGTGGCCGACGGTCGAACCGATGACGACGCGGGCTTGTCCTTGGAGCAGTTGGCCCAGTTCTTGGTCGATCACGGTGCTGAGACGGCCTACAACCTGGACGGGGGCGGTTCGTCGACCATGTGGTTCAACGGTCAGGTGGTCAACACTCCGACCAGCGGGCATGGAAGTGGTGAAAGGGCGGTGAGTGACATTGTCTACATATCATGATGAGGTGAGTAGGGACGGCACTGGGGTGAGCGGTCACGACGCCGCCTCGCAGTCGGCCAGGCGGGCCTGCCGTCGCGCCGCCGTCATCTGGTCCATCGTGACGGTCATGGTCGGCGTCTTCTCGGCGGTGTACCAGTCGTTCAGCCACGGTGTGCGCTCGTGGTGGATGATGTCGCTGGCGGCCTGGCCGCTCTTCCTCGGCGCCGTGGTCTGGGTGGTGTTCGCTTGGTCACGGCGCTGGCCTGCCCCTGATGAGGGGATCCGGGTTCTGCACGCCTGCGGGCTGGCCACCGTCAT
>JAITVA010000142.1 GCA_031286045.1 Propionibacteriaceae bacterium
CCTGACCCAGCGTCACCAACCCATGGGCATAGCCGTAGAAACCCAGCAAGACCACTGCCGCCATCGGCATCTGCTGGGCGATGCCCTGCCAGGTGAACAGCTTGGCCCGCAACATCATGTTGTACCGCTCGTTTTGCGAGGCCATTTCGATGTCGTTGTCGGTCACAGCGATGCGATGTCGCGCCAGACCCAGGGCTTCGACGCTGCGGGCCGCCTCGACTGACTCGGTCAAGGAGGTGTTGAGTTTGGAGTAGGCGGCGCCCTCGGCGATGTAGCCCGGCGGCGCCCAGCGGAGATAGGACTTCACGGCCAAACCGACGATGACAAGGGTGCCGACCAGTGGGATCGACAGCCACAAGGAGTTGACGGCCATACCGATGATGGTCACCACCAAGGAGACCACCCCGATGACGAAGGTCGGCATGGCCCAACGCACCATGCCGCCCATGTTGCCGACATCCCTGGTCACACGCGTCACAAGATCACCGGTCGAGGCGCTCTCCACTCGTGAGATCGGCAGTTTCAACACTGCCCGGATGACATACTCACGCCCGGCCGCCACCATGTCTTGGCCGAAAACAGTGGCCAACCGACGAGCGATGAAGGTCAAAACCCCCTGAACCACGATCAGCCCCATGACTGCGCCGGCGATCGCGCTGACTGTGCCCATGACCTCCGGGCCGGGGATGGGGCCTGACGAGCCATCGACCCGATCGACCAGACCGCCCAAGATCTGTGGCACGATCGCCCCGGCGACCGCAGCCAGGCAATTGGCCAGGACCAGCCCGATGACCACCACGTGGCGGTCACGGATCATCCGCCCGATGAAGCGGGTCACCGTCGGGGTCGTCGCGATCGGCAGGCCGCGCTTGGGATCCCGTGAGGCGGCGTAGCTGGACTGGGCCAACCTGCGACGTGTCCGGTGGCGGTGAGGGAAGCCACGCAGGAGACCTCCGAGCGACTCGTCCTTGGCCGCCAAGAGCTCGGGAGGAATGGCGTTGGCGAAAGTCTGTTGATCAGACCAGGTGGCGCGCGAACCTTCGAAAACCTCAGGCATGACTGACCGCCTCGCGGTCTGAACGGCCCAGTTTGTCGGCGTCATCCCGCACGACTGTGCTGCGGTAGGCGGGGCAGGTCGCCATCAACTCGGCGTGGGCCCCCTCTGCTTGGACCAGGCCATCGACCAGGAACGCGATTGAATCTGCCTGCCTCAACCACAAGGGTGACACTGTCGTCATGATGGTGGTGCGGTCGCTGCGATACTGTGGCAGGCGGTCAGCGATACGGGCCTCAGTGTGGGCGTCGACCGCCGACGTCGGCTCGACCAGAACCAGCACCTCTGGATCCAGCAACAGCGCCCGAGCCAGCACCAATCGTTGACGCTGCCCGCCGGAAAGACCACGGCCACGCTCGTCGATCCATCCTTGCCAACCCTCGGCGAAGGCGTCCCAGACATCCTCAGCCGAGGCCGCCCACAGGGCTTGCTCGGCCTGGTCTCGACTATGACTGGCATGCGGGTCGACGACTGACTGCAGAGTGCCCGCGAAAACCTGCGACGAAGCATCGTTGACGACGATCCGGCGACGGGTCTCCTCCAGACTCAGCTGAGACAGATCGACGCCGTCCAAAGTGACGCCCCAGTCCCCCTGGGCCAGACGCTCGTCTTGGGCCACCTGACGGGCCCTGGCCTCTGCGCGCTTCTGCCATTCCTTCTTCTCGGCCTTGCCTGTCAGTTCCTTCGACACACTCAGGTCCAGCCGCTCCAGATCGGCTGGAAGGTAGCGACCGATCCGATCGGCCAGGCGAGCCGAGTCATCCGGCACCGCCGACACGATGATGGTCAGCTTGCCAGGACGCGCCACGAAACCCGAAGCGGCGTCCTCGATCAGACCGGGGCGAAACTCGCCCGCCTGGTCCGGTTCGACCCAGGGCGGCTCCTGCGACAACAAGCCGATGGTTTTCTCGGCGGACACCAGTGAGGCGGTCCACTTCTGGAAGGCGTCGAAGAAGGCCTGGACCGGTCGCTGCAAGAAGATGGCGTAGCCGAAGAAGCCCACCAACTGGCCGACGCTGAGGTCGCCCTGGGTGACCTCGTTGATCCCGAACCAGGTCAGCCCGACCAGGAGGGCGCCGGTGGTGACCACACCCATCGAATCGACGACGGCCCACCAGGAGCCGGTGCGGACCCCGGCCCGTCGCACCGCCTGGGACTGCTTGGCGTAGTTGTCGCCGAACGTACGCTCGCCCCCGATGCCACGCAGGATACGCAAACCGGACACGATGTCCACCGCCATGCCAGTCAACTTGCTCGACCGCTCACGCTCGACCATCTGGGCCCTTTGCAGCGGTCGCAGGGCCGGGGTCGTGATGACGACGATCAAGGGGGTCGCGATCAAGACCAACAAACCCAAGGCCACATCCTCACGCAAGACGATGATGGCGACGAAGACGAAGGAGGCTGCCGAGGCGATCAAGCGCCCGAAGACCTCGCCGATGGCCCCAAAGGTGTCAGCGTCCGACGACGCCACCGACAGCATCTCACCGGCCGGGACCCGTCGAGTGACGACATGTGACATCTGGCCGACTTTGCGTGCCACCAACTTGGTGACGCGGAACATGGACACCAGCCAGGCCGCCACGCCCAAAGTCGATGAGACTGTGTTGGCGATCACCCCAAACAAGATGACAACGATCATCACTGCCGTCCAGCGCCAGGTGTAGTCCCAGTCGTTCGCGACGATGCCGCGGTCGACGATGGAACTCAGAATCGCCGGATTGAGGCTGCCGGGCAGGAACCAGACCGCCAACAGAATCGCACTCAGTGCGATCAAGCCCTTTTGGCGTCCGAGCAGCCACAGGACGAAACGCAACGGGCTGCGAGTGTCGGGGTGTTCCTCGCCCTCCATCGACGGGCCCGCGCCGCCGCGGGCGGAGTTAGTGTACGCCCGAACATCGGGCGGAAAAGTCTTCATTGTGTCGACCAGATCCTATTTGCGCTTGCCGCGTGGCTTGACTTCGATGTGGATGGGGGTGCCGACGAAACCGATCTCCTCGCGCAGACGCCGTTCGATGAAGCGGACGTACTGGGGATCCAAATCGCCGGTCGTGAACAGCACGAAGGTCGGCGGGGCCGACTGGGGCTGCGTGCCGAACAGGATGCGCGGCTGCTTGCCCCCCCGGACCGGGTGCGGATGGGCCGCCGCCGTCAACCCCAGCAGGGCATTGAGCCGACCAGTCGAGACCCGTGTCTCCCATCCTTGCAGGGCGGCCTCGACCGCCTGGGCGAGCTTGACAGTGTTACGGCCAGTCAAAGCGGAAATATTGACGCTGGGCGCCCAGGCCATGTGAGGCAGGTCGCGCTCAATCTCACGGTCCAGATAGCGACGGCGTTCCTCATCGAGCAGATCCCACTTGTTGAAGGCGATCACCATGGCCCGGCCGGCCTCTTCGACCATGGACAAGATGCGCAGATCTTGTTCTGTGACGGGCTCGGAGGCGTCGATCACAACGATGCAGACCTCGGCTCGCTCAATCGCGCTTTGGGTGCGCAGCCAGGCGTAATACTCATGACCTGAGGCCTCTTTGACCCGTTTGCGGATGCCGGCAGTGTCGACCATGTGATAAGTCTGGTCACCGATCTGGACGATCTCGTCGACCGGGTCGACCGTCGTGCCGGCGACATTGTCCACCACCGAGCGTTGTTGGCCCGAGAGCTTGTTCAGCAGGGAAGACTTGCCGACATTGGGCTTACCCACGATCGCCACACGACGGGGACCATGCGGGGCTTCGACCTGATCGTCGGAGTGCGGAAGACTCGCCACGATAGCGTCCAAAAGGTCACCTGAACCACGCCCATGCAAGGCTGACACGGCATAAGGCTCACCCAAGCCCAGGTTCCACAAGCTGGCGGCCTCGCCCTCTTGACGCTGGTCGTCGATCTTGTTGGCGGCGAGAATCACTGGCTTGCCCGCCTGGCGCAGCACTTTGATGACGGCCTCGTCCTCGTTGGTCGCTCCGACGATGGCATCCACCACGAACACGACAGCGTCAGCCGTGGCGATGGCCAACTCGGCCTGCTCCGCGATCTGAGCGGCCATGCCCTTGGCGTCCGGCACCCAACCGCCGGTGTCGACCACGACGAAATCACGCCCATTCCACTCAGCGTCATAACTGACCCGGTCACGGGTGACACCGGGGACATCCTGGACCACGGCTTCACGCCGACCCAGGACACGGTTGACCAACGTGGACTTGCCCACGTTCGGACGCCCCACCACGGCGACGACTGGCTTCATGTTATCTCTCCCTATTACTGCCCGGTCAGTTTAGCGGACATGGGGAAGCGCTTCCGCCGCGCGGGTGGTCCGGGGCGCTCACCGGTGTCGTGCGGCGCGTAAAACGGTAGCGCTGACGGCGGCGAAGCGCCGTCGTGAGCGAGCGCGCACGACATCGGTGAGCGCCCCGGACCACCCGCGCACCCTTGCTGTCAGGCGACCGAGTTTTGAGCCTCGCTCAGAATCTCAGCAGAGTGGTTCAGCGCTGTCATCTCATCGTCAGTCAGGTCCGGGGTGAAGACATGGGAGACGCCGTGTTGCCCCAGAACCACCGGCAAGGAGAGGTACACCTTGTTTATGCCATACGGCCCGTCCAATAGGGTCGAGCAACTCATAATCGACCGCTCATCACGCACGATCGCTTCAACGATCCGGGTCGCCGCCATGCCGATGCCGTAATAGGTGGCGCCCTTGCGGGCGATGATCTCGTAAGCCGCCTGACGAGTCTGCTCGGCCATCTGTCGGCGCTTGTCCGACCCAAAATCGACGCCGAAGGCCTGGGCCGTCTCGTCGATGCCCATGCCTGCGACGTTGACCAGACTCCAGGCCAGAAACTCCGAATCGCCGTGTTCTCCGAGGACGTAACCGTGGATGTTGCGGGCGTCGACCATGTCCAGCTCGCAACTCAGCAGGTAACGAAAGCGGGACGAGTCCAGCACCGTGCCTGAGCCGATGACTCGCCAAGAGGGGAATCCAGTCACTTGTTGGGCGACATAGCTCATCGAGTCGACCGGGTTCGACACCACCAACAGGACGGTCTGAGGCGAGTGCTTCGCCACTTGGGCGGCGACATCGCGCATGATGGAGGCGTTGCGCTGGATCAGGTCGAGTCTGGTCTCACCGGGCTTCTGGTTGGTGCCCGCTGTGATGATGACCAGGTCTGAGCCGGCGGTGTCCTCATAGCTGCCGGCTCTGATCGAACTGACCTTGGCGAAGGGCGCGCCGTGAGCGATGTCCATGGCCTCGCCTTCAGCCCTGGCCGTGTTGGTGTCGACCAGCACGAGGTCCGAGGCGACCCCGCGCATGACCAGGGTGTACGCGATGGTCGAGCCGACGAAGCCAGCACCGATGATCGAAATCTTGATGGCGGTGCGGGAAACGTCAAGGCCGCGCGGCAGGACGAGGCCACTGTTGGATCGCGCGGTCGACGACGTCGACGCGGGTGAAGCAGCGGCTGAGATAGTGGATGTGTCTGTCATGGAAACTCCTTACAACAAACGGTAGCGGGTAGGGGCTGGCGAGGGGTCTCATCCTCGCAGGACGACGATGATCGTTCAGCTCGCCGGTCACCGACATGGCTGCTCATCGTCGAGAAGACTATGGGGCCGCCATGACCGTCAACTGAGCCGATGTGAGCGGTCCTCCCAACTCGGCCCGCCATTCAACGGTGACGACACTGCCTGGTTCAAGCATACGAATGACACCTTCTGGCCCGACCTGCGCGCCTTGGACCGCACGGACCGGGATCCCATCGATGGACACCAGGGTGTCACCGACGTGAATCCCCGCCTGCTCAGCGGACCCGCCTGGAGTCACACTGGTGACGATCACCTGGTCTTGCGCGGTCGCGGATTGCCAGACCTGCGTCAGACCCAGATCTCCGGCAGGACCGACTCGAACATTGCCGGAATCCTTGCCCGCCTGCACCATGGCGGCCAGAGCACGGGCCTCCTCGATCGGCACAGCGTACAGGTCGGTCCCATGACCGTATGGCTGACTGTTGCCAATCGCCCGAACGACCAATCCGATGGCCTGAGCGTCCTCGTTGAACACAATCCCCTCATCGGCGGCATCGATTCCCACCGTCACACACAAGAGTCCGTGCACCATGCCAAGGTAGCCCTGCCCCCCGAAAGTCTCATCTGGGCCCAACCTGATCTCCGCATAATCAGAGCCGGAGGAGCCACTGAAATAGCCGTTCATCTCCATCGCATCACTGCCAGCGATCACACGACTGACGACGGTGGGATCATTGGCGCTTGATGACAAGGCCGCCAGTGGCGCCTGACTGCCACCGGACCACTCAGTCGCACGTAACACAGCCAAGTCTTTGGTGACATCGAAACCGACGATCTCGACTGAAGACTGCACCCGGCCAGTGTCGCTGCTTTGCTCGGCCGCCAGGCCAGTCTTGCCGAGAACCTTGTGGTAGGGCACGACGATAGATGCTTGGTCCCCCACCACCGAGACGATCAAACCTGTTGTCACGGGCGCTCCATCGGCTGTCACCATGACCGTGCCGGCGGCCTCGTTCGGGTCGGCAGGATAATACCCGTCTTCTTGATCCCTGTAGCCCCCGTAATCGTGGTCATCACCCACGTAGGCCCCTGGAACGGGCTGAGAATAATCCACGCTGCCGTGCGAGCTTGCTCGGTTGATCAAGCCAACTCCGGCCGCCGCCACCAGCACGGCTGCGCAAACACCCACCACCACAGCGGCCGCCCGGTGTTTCTTCTGGTCACCGGTCGGCTCTGGCGACCCTGGCCCCGTTGGCTGAATCCTGGACGCCTCCAGACTCGTCTGTGACTCGCTGCCCGGCTCGGCCGCCGGCGGATACACCGGCCACATCCGTTGATCCAGCCCTGGGTGGCCAGGCGGGACCGTCCCGTCAAGCGGGAGCTGATCGATGAGCGGGCGGTCATAAGCACCCGGGAGGGTCGACGACCACGCCCTGTCAGACTGGCGCATCTGAGCAGGATCGCTCCACGGCGCGGACACCACGCCATCCCCGCCTAGCTGTCGTTGCTCAACTGGATGCTCACGGTCAAACGAGCCCATGGGTCACATCTCCTTCATCTCCTTCATCGGAAGGCACGCTCAGAATGCGTCCCCGCTTCACTGTGATTCACATTACCACCGGCTGTCAGTCGCGCTGCGACCACTGACGCCGGGAACGAACCAGGGCCGCCTTTCGGTGACCACCATCAACGAGACAGGCGGAACAGTCCTGTCTGTGTCAGCGAACGATGCCCGCGCGATGGGCCAACAGCAGAATCTGAGCGACCACTTGGTCAGGCGTCAGGTCGGTGGAGTCGATGGTGACGACCCCATCAGCGGCGACGGTGAAGTTCACCAGCGTTGAGTCGGCAAGGTCTCGACCAATGATTTGGTCGCGCAACCCGGCGGCGTCGACCTTGTCCCCCAGCTCAGCGCCACGTCGCCTCATCCTGGCCTGCGGATCGGCCGTCAGCAAGACCCGGACGGCGGCGTCGGGCGCCACCACTGTGGTGATGTCACGACCCTCAGCCACGAAGTCACCACTGGCGATGATCTCGCGCTGACGACGTACCAACTCCTCGCGACAGTCGGGATTGGTCGAGACGGCTCTGACCCAGGCGGAAACCTCAGGCTCACGAATGGCCGCCGTGATGTCACGACCGGCCAAGCGGATGTGTTGATCATCGGGATCGGTGGAAATGTCGAGGTCCATGGTGCGGCAATAGTCGGTGATGGCGACCGGGTCGTCCTGGTGGATCCCCGAGTCGAGACAACCGACCGCGACCGCCCGGTACATAGCGCCAGTGTCGAGGTATTGGGCCCCCAACCGGCGGGCGGTCAAACGCGCGGCGGTGGATTTCCCGGACCCCGATGGCCCGTCAATGGCAATGGTGAACATAAGCGTCCTTTCATGATCTGCTGGGCTCCCCCAAGGAAGTGACGATTGGTCATCGGCTTCACGGCTTCAGTGTCCAGCCGGCGTCAGTCATGGCTTGAGCCAACTCGCCTGCTTGGTCGGGACTGACGGCGACGTTGATGTAACCGACCTCGCGGTCACGGTCGTGTTCGATCTCCAAATCCTCGACGTTGACGCCGACCGCCTCGACTTGAGCGAAGAGCTTGGCCAGGGCGCCAGGCGAGTCAGGGATCTCGACCACGACGTGGGCCCACTCCAAAGCCGATCGACCGTGTTTGCCAGGCAAGCCGCGGGTGCCGGCGATGCCGTGGCGCAGGAACTCGGCCACGGCGACCGGTGAGTCCAAGTGGGCTTCCACATCGGCCAACGTGCTCGACAAACGGGCCAGTTGAGTCTGGATGGCGGCCCGGTTGGCAGTGATGATCTGGGTCCACATGGTCTCATCGCTGGCCGCTATGCGGGTGACGTCGCGCACGCCTTGACCGGAGAGCATCAAGTGGGAGCGCGGCACATCGGCCAGGTTGCCAGCCATCAACGAACTGACGATCTGGGGAACGTGAGAGACCTCAGCCACTGCCACATCGTGCTCGACAGGATCCATCAGTTCGACACGCGCGCCGCAGGAGAGGGCCAGTCC
>JAITVA010000243.1 GCA_031286045.1 Propionibacteriaceae bacterium
GGGGTGACCTGGTTGCGGGAACCGACCACGATCACGGGTGCGTCCAGATCGTCGAAGGCGACTTGTGACACCGTCGAGGCGACTGTCTGGAGGACGTTGCCACGCTCGACCGCGTCGGAGGCCAAGACCAGACGACCCGTCTTCTTGACCGAGGCCAGAAGCTTGTCGTAGTTGAAGGGGGCGACGAAGCGCAGGTCGATGACCTCAGCGGAGACACCGTACTGCTCCTGCAACACATCAGCGGTCTCAATGGCGGTGTAGAGGGTCGGTCCCAAGGTGGCGATCGTCAGATCGGCACCCTCGCGACGCAGGGCTGGTTCACCCTCCTCAGTCTCGTAGTAGCCCTCAGGCACGCCACCAGGCTCGAAGTCCTCTCCCCTGTCGTAGAGCTTCTGCGACTCCAGGAAGACCACCGGGTCAGTGCCGGCCAGGGCCAGGTTCAGCATTCCCTTGGCGTCGGTCGGCGTCACCGGGTAGTACACCTTGAGACCGGGCACATGTCCGACTAGGGCTGACCAATCCTGCGAGTGCTGGGCGCCGTACTTGTTGCCGACGGAGACGCGCAGCACCAAGGGCATGGTCAACAGTCCGGCCGACATCGACTGCCACTTGGCCATCTGGTTGAAAACCTCGTCACCGGCTCGGCCGAGGAAGTCACAGTACATCAGCTCCACGACCGCCCGGCCACCGCACAGGGCGTAACCCACACCTGCGCCGACGATGGCCGCCTCTGAGATCGGCGAGTTGAACAAACGGTTGTAGGGCAGCAACTCCGTCAAGCCACGGTATACGGCGAAGGCCCCGCCCCAGTCGCGGTTCTCCTCACCCCAGGCCGCCATCGTCGGGTCGATCGCGAAACGGTGGGCCATGGCCTCGAACAGACCGTCACGGTACTGGTACATCTTGATCTTGGAGACTGGCTTGCCCTCCTCATCGGTCGAGCGACGCACCTTGTTGGCGATCGCCCTGACCCGAGCATTCTCCTCCAACGGCTGGCTCAACTCGGCCTGCCCCGCAGACATGGCCTCGACATGCTGGTTGGACAGCATCACCGACTCGATGAAGGGTGAATCGACTCGCGGACATTTCTCATCATCAGAAGCCAGTTCAAGGACCTTGACCAACTTCTGGACGATCAGATCGTGAGCCGCTTCGATCTGATCGGCAGTGAGAATGTCGGCGTCGACCAGAATCTTCGAGAAAGCCTTGATCGAATCGGCCTCCTCCCACAGCTGGACCTCTTCCTTGGTGCGGTAACTGGAGGCGTCGGAGGGCGAGTGGCCCGAGATACGGTACGTGATGGTGTCCAGTAGCACCGGTCCTTGGCCGTCAAGCAGGAGCTGCTTCTTTCGACGGATCGCGTCCGCCACCGCCAAGGGGTTGTAGCCATCGACGCGCTCGGCGTGCATGGCGGCAGGATTGACACCGGCGCCGACACGAGCCAGCATGTCAAAGCCCATAGTCTCACCCCGGGTCTGGCCTCCCATACCGTAGAAGTTGTCGAAGAAGTTGAACAGGATCGGCGGGTTGCCACCAGCCTCGCTGGGCCACAGCTCACGGAACTGGTCCATGGCCGAGAAGGTCATGGCCTCCCAGACCGGGCCGCACCCCATGGAGGCATCACCAATGTTGGCCACAACGATGCCCGGCCTGCGATTGATCCGCTTGAATAAGGCCGCCCCCTGAGCGATCGGGGCTGAGCCGCCGACAATGGCATTGTTGGGCATCGAACCGAACGGTGTGAAGAAGGCGTGCATGGATCCGCCCATGCCACGGTTGAATCCCGCCTGACGGGCGAAGATCTCAGCCAGGGTGCCGAAGAGGATGAAGTTGGCCTGAAGCTCGGACTCAGAACCATAGGGCAACGACTCGGCGTGGCGTAGTGTGTCCCCCCCCAGGAACTGTTCCATCACCCGACGCACCTCGCCGGGCTCCATCTGACGGGAAGCTGAGAAGCACTTGGCCAGAATCTCGCCATGGGAGCGGTGTGAGCCGAAGATGAAGTCATCAGGAGTCAGCTCCAGAGCCTGGCCCACGGCGGCCGCCTCCTGCCCAGCCGAGAGATGGGCTGGACCGGCGTAGCTGAAGGTGACCGTCTGCCAGGCCCCGGTGGTCTTGATCGAGTTGAGCATGGTCTCGAACTCACGGATCACCATCATGTCATTGAGGACGTTGATCAGCTTCTCGGGGCCGTAGCGATTGAGCTCGGCCGCCAGATCGAACTGGTAGGTGTTGACGGGGATCTGCGGCGGTGTGATGACCGAGGAGGCACGAACCTGCCAGGGGTCGACGAGGATGGATTTTGTCATGGTCTGTTCTATTTTCTGTGTTGTGAGTGGATGGATTGTCACTGTGTTTTCATAGCCCAGGCAGCTTCACGAATGCCTTCGCTGACAGTAGGATGCGGGAAAATCAGTTGCCGCAGATCGGAGACGGTCACTTCCATCTCAATGGCCAGGGCCGCGCCCCAGATGGTCTCCGGCGCGTAAGGACCGACGATCTGAAGGCCACGCACGACCTGTGACTCGGTTTCGGCAATGAGTTTGACGGTTCCTGACCGGTCAAGACCGTGTTCGGCGACATAGCGGCCCGACAGAGCCAGGGGCGCCTCGACGCTCGTGACCTCGATCCCGCGACGCTCGCACTCGGCCTGGGTCAAGCCGACACCGGCGGCCTCGGGGACGGCGTACACCGCCCAAGGGATGGCGTCCCACCGCATCACTTGGCCGCGCGCCGCAGATGTCGGGTCGATGATGAGGGCTGCGGCGATCTCGCCCATGCGATAGGCGGCGTGAGCCAACAGTGAGCGACCCGTGACGTCACCGACCGCCCAGACGTGAGGAAGGTTGGTGCGC
Source organism: Propionibacteriaceae bacterium (assembly GCA_031286045.1). Lineage (GTDB taxonomy): Bacteria > Actinomycetota > Actinomycetes > Propionibacteriales > Propionibacteriaceae > WQYJ01. The sequence continues at coordinate 2,856 of JAITVA010000243.1, forward strand.
ATCTGATCGTCGACTACCACGCCCTTGGAGGTATGCTCCAAGCCGATCTCCGCGCCGCCCCAACCGTCGACCAGGGGCTTGCGTCCCACAGCCATCAGCACAAGGTCGGCCTCCAGACGCTCGGTGACACCGTCACGAACGTAGACCACGGTTGAGCCCTCGACCGAGAGCACCCGGGCCCCCAAAGTCACGGCCACGTCTGGCAGCGCCGACCTTAATCGGGCGGCCATGTCCTGGTCCATGAAGGGCAGGACCTCGTCCATCATTTCGAGGATGGTGACCTCGGTTCCCAGGCGAGAGAAGATGGAGGCGAACTCGACGCCGATGACTCCCCCGCCGATGATGGCCAAGCGCTGGGGAACCTGCGCCACACTCAGCAGGCCGGTCGAATCGACCACTGCCGGGTTGCCAGCCACTCCGGGAATAGGAGGGATGGCGGGCACAGAACCTGTCGCGATGATGACATCCGAAGCGCGGAAGGTCTGATCCCCCACCGTGACAGTGTCAGGCGAGACCAGCCGTCCAGCGCCGGTGACGACCCTGACCCCGGCTCGCTTGAGCATCCCGGTGACCCCACCGACCAGGGTGGCGACGGTTTTGTCCTTCCACGCCTGCATGGCCGACCAGTCGTAGGCGATGGTGTCCGCCCTCACACCGAAGCGTGCCGCATGGGCGATCTGGTCGAACTCCTTGACACAATGCAGCAAGGCCTTGGTCGGGATGCAGCCGACATTGAGACAGGTGCCACCCAGGGACTCCTTCTCGACCACCAGCACCGACTTCCCGGCCTGGCTGAGACGCTCTGCGGCGATGTAGCCACCGGGGCCGCCGCCGAGGATGATGACATCGACGTCAGGCATGGCTTCCTCTCATGACGGTGAGGTCGATGTCCGCGATGAGAGCACACAAGGTCTTCAGGTACCGTGCGGCGTCTGCGCCATCGACGACGGCGTGGTCGACCGTCAATGAGAAGGAGATGCGCTGCTCGACCCCGACTGACCCGTCTGGGTTGGCGCAGACGCTTGGCGCAATGGCATTGACACCCAAAATGCCCACTTGCGGAGAATTCAGAATCGGTGTGAAAGATTCGATGCCGTAAGCCCCAAGATTGGTGACCGTGAAGGTGCCGCCGGTCAACAGGTCGGGGCTGATGTCGCCCTTGGTCGCGGCAGCGGCGAGCAGCTTGGACTGCTGCGACAAGTCGACTAAACCCAGGCAGGAGGCGTACTGGATGGTCGGCACCAACAGACCACGTGGTGTGTCCACAGCCAAGCCGAGGTGAACATGATCGTAGGTCCGCAGCACTGCGTCGGTGAGGGTCGCGTTGACCGACGGGTGACGGCGCAAGGCTTGAACAGCGGCGTAGGCGACCAGATCGCCGATGGTGATCGCGCTCATTCCCCACTGAGGATCGGCGGTCTTGAACCGGGCACGCAGCGCCAGCAGGCCAGCAGCCGGGGCTGAGGCGTCGAAGGTCAACTGTGCGTGGGTCGCCATCGAGGCTAGCATCCGCCCGGCCACCAGTTTGCGCACGCCCTTCAATGGTTCATCTGTGAACGTGCCAGGGAAGGTGTCCTCCCCGATCCGCTTCGACGACACCTCCGCTGAGGCAGGTGTGGGTTGGGGGTCTGGCGACACCGATCGCGCGGCGGACCCTTCAGTCATCGGGACCGACTGCGCCAATCCGGTCGAGGCGGCGTCATGACGGGTCACGCGTCCGCCCAGACCAGTGCCTGTCACAATGACAGGCGCCTCAGGCTCGACTGACCGCGCTGGAAGCGACAGCGGTTGGGCGGGCGCGGCGGCCAAGGCCTCACTGATATCTGCGGCGACGACTCGGCCGCCAGGACCAGAGCCGGTCAGACCGGAGGCGTCCAGACCCGTCTCGTTCACCAAGCGACGTGCCCGTGGAGACAAGGGTGCGCTCGGCGCTGACATGGCTTGATTCCCCAGGACCGCCTGGGGAATCAAGCCAGCGGCGCCGTGAGCCGCTGGCTCGTCGCTTGGTTCTGTCTTGGGCCCAGCATCCGGCGACGGCGCGGACGGCCCCGGGACCAATCCTTCGATCGACTCCCCCGGCGCGCCGATGATGAAGAAGGGAGCCTTGACCGGCACCTCGTCACCCGCTTGCGCCAACAGTGCCAGGATCGTTCCGGCTTGACCGGACGGCACCTCCATCGACGACTTGTCTGTCTCGATCTCGGCCACCACCGTGTCAGGTTCGACCGTGTCTCCCACGCCGACCTGCCACGCAGTCACCAAGCACGACTCCACTGTGTTGCCCAACTGGGGCATCACCACCACGTCTGCCATCGTTCACTCCTTCTTGTCACATCCGATGATTGACCGGGCGTCAATCATCGTCCCCCCACGACCCTGATCAGGTCTGTTGGAGCAATTCTTGTTCGGCCTGTTTGGTCCAACGGCCGTCCTGCATCGCAGCGGCCACTTGGGGCAACTGCTCGGGCAGATCGACCAATCGGATCAGGCCCAGGTCATGCAAGGCCGGGTACACCATGATCTTGCCCTGCGAGGTGCGGTTGTTGACCGACTCGATGGCCGCAGGCACACCGGCGATGCCGCTGATCGCGTCCAGTGAGATGTTGGTGTCCACCCGACCGGCGGCGAGCCTGCCCCACACGGTCTCCATGTCGACGATGCGCGAACCGGAGGTGCCCACCAGGTAGATACGGCTGGTGACGAGGTGGTTCAGGTCGAGACCGGCCATGGTGCCGATAGCGAAACCAGCGAAGGCGTTGATGATCGCGTCCGGCCCGGCCAGACCGACGGCCTGTCGCACCAAGGGCGGTGCAGGCACCATCAAGGCGACATAGCTGTAGGAACTCGCCAACGGTTCCCGGGTCGAGTTGAGCACTCGGGTCGGCACGCCGTTGGCCTCAGCGATCGGACCCAAGACGTCCTGCAAACGAGCGAGACGGTCATCGTTGACATCGATGGCGTCCACCTGGATGCCAGGGACTCCCGATGTGGCGGCGCGCACGACGTGCATCAAGCCCATCGGGCCGGCGGCACCGATCACCGCCACATGGTCACCCGACCGTAACTCGCTTGTGCCTGGGGTCCACGAGTAGCCCTCCCCCGCCTCGGCGCCGATCGTGCCGACGTAACGGATCAGGTCATAGTGGACCCGACCGACGTCGATGTCGACATCGCGGTCGAACCGGCGTCCGTTCATGAGCAGATTCATGACGCCACGGTTGCCCAGCAGCGGACCCAAGCGTTCGACTGTGGCCGCGTCGGCCCCAGCGTAGATGATGTCGTCGAAGACCTGGCCGTTCGGCAGGGCCGCACCGCCGGCCACCTCGACTCGGTCGCTGGTGTCTGCAGCGTCGACCAACTCCTCCAGTCCCTCGGCCACGCAGCCGTCATCCAGGACCACCAGCAGACGACCATGGCGAGCCAGGCCGACTCGCTCCGGCCAGGCATAGGCCGTCTCGACACAGGCCCAGGGCTCGATCAAGGCGACCGCTGAAGCGGACGGCTCATCGCTGACCTCGATCAGGTAGGACTCGTCGGTGACCGGATCGATCACCATGCGCTCATCGACTAGGGCGTATTCTTCGAGAGCGCCGTCGAAGTCATAGCCAAGCGCCGCGTTGGAGGCGGCCGTCGGCAGGTGGCGGTAATCGGTCTGCACCAACATGCGCTGCCCCACCCGATAGCGCGTCACCTCGGCGCCGACCTGACAGATCCGTGCCACTGGCTCATGGCCGGGCACGATCGGGTCGGAGCCGGGGCGATAGGTCGGAATCTCAGCCAATTCCTCCGGCGTGATCCCAGCCCTGATCGGACTCTTGCGCGGATGGTTCTCAAAAGCGTGCATCAGCTTTGTGTCCGAGAAACAGATACCACAGGCCTCGATCTGCAACAAAATCTGGCGCGGGCCGATGGCGGGAACCGGCATGCTTGGGTTGATCTCGACACGGTCTTTGGCTGTGATCTGGACGGCGTATTGGGTTGTCATCTCTCCTCCTTCTGTTCGGCACGGCCTGACGTGTCTGGCCGCTGCTGTGTCAGTGTCGCTGACGTCAGCTCATCATGACTTGGCCACCGGTGACTGGCAGCGCCTGACCGGTCTCGTATTGCTGGTCGACCAGGTAGATCACCGCGCGGACGACATCCGATGGAAGACAGCCGCGCGCCATTGGCACTTTCGATTCGTAGTAAGCCCGCACATCGTCGATGCTAGTTGCTCCTGGCACCTTGCCCGCCTTCAGGTACTGGACGAACAAACCCTTGTCAGGATAGGACCACAGCGGCCCGTCGAGGAAGTTGCCGGGACAGATGGCGTTGACCTTGATGCCGGACTCGATCAGTTCTAGGGCGAAGGACTGGGTCAACCCGATCCCGCCGAACTTGGAGCCAGCGTAGGCGAAGTTGCGTTTGGACCCTTCCAGCCCAGACTTCGAGTTGATCTCGACGATGTCGAACAAACGATCAGGGCGGACACCATGTTGAGCGCTCATGATCGGCACCACCGCGCGCACACCCAAGAAGTAGCCTTTGTAGTTGATGTTGGTCACCAGATCGAAGTCCTCCACCCGCTGCTCTGTCACCGACGCGGCCCGGGCGACACCAGCGTTGGAGATGAAGACGTCGAGACCGCCGTATCTGGCCACGACCTGGTCCAGCGCAGCCTGCTGGGATGCTTCGTCGGAGACGTCGACCTGCACCGCCATGGCCGAGCCGGGCCCGTGCGCAGCCACCAAGGCGTCAGCCTCGGCTTGCGCCAAGCCGGCATTCAGATCGGCCAAGACGACATGGGCGCCCTCGGCCGCCAGGCCTTGAGCGATGCCTAACCCAAACCCTTGCGCCGCCCCGGTTACGACGACCACCTTGGAGTCCATCTGGCCGCGTCTGGCGCTGGCAGCCACCTTTTGGCGGTACGACTCGGCTTCCCAAGTCTCAATGAACTCCCGCTGCGCCTGGTCGAGGACCTGGACCCGGCCCAGTCGGTCAGCGTCGCGCGCCACGCGCAAGGTGTCGGTGAAGGTGCCGAGAGCGTTGTCAGCGGACGCCAAGTCGCGACCGACGCCGAAGACCACCTTGCCCGGCAGCAGCACGATCACTGGGTCGCGGCGCCAGGTCTCACGGTAGTCAGCCACGGCCTTCTTCACCTGATCGGCCAACGGGGCGTACTTCGGCTCGACGACACAGGGAAAGGAACCGGCGTAGACGATCTCGTCGGGGATCAGGGGGCCGACCGAGATGATCGGTGAGCCGACATAGCTTTCTTGCCGCACCAAGTCAGAGCTGTCCGAACTGACGATCGCCAAGCCATGCTCGTCACCGAGCAGCCCGCGTAGCACCGGCGCGACCGTGAGCACCATGTCGGCCACCCGCTTGGCTTCGTCCTGGTCACGGTTGTCGTCGCGGAAACGATTGGGGGCGCGGCGACTCAGCTTGGGCTTGGCTTCGATGGCGGCGCGTACCTTGGCGGTGGCTTCCTCGACCAGCGCGATGACCTCGTCTGCGGTCTGACCAGCAGCGATGATGCCATGGTTGCGCAGCAGGGTTAGTCCGCCCGGCTTCTTGCCACTCGCCTCAGTGTAGGCCAAACGGGCCTGCTCGACAGCGCGGGCCAAGGGCACCCCGGGATCGGTGTAGTCGACCACCACGACATCCTCGCCCAGAATCTCGCTCGCCAACTCGTGGGCTCGCTCATTGCAGGTCAACGCGTTCAGGGTCTGCGGATGCAGATGCACCACCAGCGGTTCAGGCAGCAGCGCATGGAACAGGATTTCGACGCTGGGTCGACGCCCGTCGTCGACTCCGACTCTGGCTTTGGCCGCCGCCACCTGCACCGGATC
>JAITVA010000015.1 GCA_031286045.1 Propionibacteriaceae bacterium
GCTGAGGCGGACGGCCGACACCGATCAGTTCCGACTCAGCGATGCCGCGGTCGTCTCGCCGACGCACGGCGTATTTGCGACCACCCACCGTGGCCTTGTCCATGGACTTCTTCGCCACCGGCCGCAGCGCGGCGCCCGGGTCGGAGGACTCGGCCCTGGCCACCAACTTGTACACCATCGAACAGGTCGGAGCCCCGGAACCGGTCACCAAGGACGTGCCGATGCCATAACCATTGACCGGTGCGCCCGCCAGCGCCGCCAACTGCCACTCGTCGAGATCAGAGGTGACAATGATCTTCGTCGCAGTCGCGCCGAGTTCGTCCAGCAGGGCCCGCACTTCACGGGCCGTCGCCGTCAGATCACCTGAATCAATCCGCACCGCGCCAAGGCGCCCATGGGTCAGGCGCACACCTAGACGAACCGCCTGCTCGATGTCATAGGTGTCCACCAACAAAGTGGTGTCTTCGCCCAAGGTGTCAAGTTGGGCCTGGAAGGCCTCCTCTTCGGTGTCATGCAGCAAGGTGAACGAGTGCGCGGCCGTCCCGGTGGTCGGGATGCCGAAACTGCGTCCAGCCTCCAGATTCGAAGTGGCGGCGAAACCGACAACGTAGGCGGCCCGGGCGGCCGCCACAGCGGCATACTCGTTGATGCGACGCGAGCCCATCTCGATGCAGGGGCGATCCTCCGCCATCAAGGTCATACGTGAAGCCGCCGAAGCCACCGCCGAGTCATAGTTGTAGATCGACAGCAGGATCGTCTCCAGCACGACCGCTTCAGCGAAGCTGCCCTGGACGACGACCAGGGGCGAGCCTGGGAAATACAAATCCCCTTCGCCATAGCCCCACATCGAACCGCTGAAGTGATAGGTCGACAAGAAATGAGCTGTCGGGTCGTCGATGATCTTCTTGCTGACCAGGAAATCCAACTCAGGCTCGCCGAAACGAAAATCCGCGATCGCCTCCAGAGCCCGACCCACACCGGCGACGACACCGTAGCGACGCCCGGACGGCAGCCGTCGGGCGAACAACTCGAAAACCGACTCACGCTCGGCCGTGCCGGACCGCAAGGCCGCCTCGACCATGGTCAGTTCATACTCATCTGTCAGAAGCGCCGTCGATGGCTGATTTTTCATAGGTGTCAGCTTACTATCTCCCTCCGACAGAAAATCGGCTCCGTGGAGCACCGCCCCTGGTTCACAGCCTGGAACCTGAGGTATGTGGGCCTGATCGGCGGTAATCTGAGCGGACTCAATCAGGGTCGTCACCCTCGTCGAAAGGTGTCATCATGACCACATCTCCCCTTGTCAGTATCGTGATGGGTTCAGACTCGGACTGGCCGGTCATGGCCGAGGCGGCCGCCGCGCTGACCGAGTTCGGGATCAGTTTCGAGGCTGATGCCATCTCAGCTCACCGCATGCCTGACGCCACCCTCGCCTTTGGTCGGCAAGCTGAAGACCGTGGCGTTCGTGTGATCATCGCGGGAGCCGGTGGCGCGGCCCATCTGCCTGGTGTGCTGGCGGCGGTGACACCCCTGCCCGTCATCGGGGTGCCGGTGCCGCTGAAACAACTCGACGGCATGGACTCCCTGCTCTCCATCGTCCAGATGCCCGCCGGGGTGCCGGTGGCCACAGTCGGCATCGGCGCTGCCCGCAACGCTGGTTTGTTGGCTGTGCGCATTCTGGCGGCTGGCGACGACGACCTTCGGGCCGCGATCCATCAGTTCCAGGACCGTCTGCGCGACCAAGCTGGGACCAAAGGAGCCAAGGTTCAGGCCTTGGCCGAACAGTTGCGTCAGGGCTGATCGGTCGCATCTGCTGGGGATGATGGTCGGGGCTGGGTCGTCGGACATTCGCCGACCCAGCCCCGACCATCATCCCCATCGAGGTCATTCAACAGGTGCGCGACGCGCCTTCTTGGGCGGGTTCATCGTGCCCAAGTCAGCGCCCAGCACCCAGTCACGAATCTCAGGCATGTCTTCGAGATGCTCGACGATGTAGTCGGCATGCTCAGCCAACTTCCGCTCGCAATACTGGTACAACTCGTGGGCTCCGGCCGGTTTGACCGCCGCATTGTTGATGCAGTCCATCACCAGGTGATACCGATCAACCTTGTTGCGGACCACCATGTCAAAGGGAGTGGTCGTAGTGCCCTGCTCGACGAAGCCGCGCGCCCTGAAACGATCAGCATCCGGACGCCCGTGCACCAACTGATGGATCGCGCCAGGGTAGCCATGGAAAGCGAACACCACATCGATGTCGTCGGTGAACATGTCGGAGAACTCCTTGGAGCTCATGCCGTGGGGGTGGTCCTTCGGGCGATAGAGCGTCATCAGGTCGACGACGTTGACCAGGCGGACCTTCATCTTCGGCAGGAAGGTCTTGAGGATCTCTGCGGCCGCCACCGCCTCCATGGTCACCACGTCACCGGCGCAGGCCATGACGATGTCAGGCTTGTCGAAACCCAGACCATCGGTTCCGGCCCATTCCCAGATGCCATAGCCACGCGTGCAGTGCTCAATCGCCTCATCCATGGTCAACCACTGTGGCTGCGGCTGCTTGTCCTGAACGATCAGGTTGACGTAGTTGCGTGAGGTGAAGCAGTGGTCTGCGACTTCGACCAGACAGTTGGCGTCCGGCGGCATGTAGACCCGCGAGACGTCGCCGCGCATGTTGAGCACGACCTGGATCAGCATCGGCGACTGGTGCGAGAAACCGTTGTGGTCGTTGCGCCAGCAGGTGCTCGACAGCAGGATATTGGTGCTGGGCACCTTGGCCCGCCATTGAAGATGATTGGCCTCCTCCAGCCACTTGGCCTGTTGCATGGTCATTGAGGCGGACACCATGGCGAAGGCCTCGTAGGTGGCGAACATGCCGTGGCGGCCGGTCAGGGTGTAGCCGTCGAGCCAACCATGGCAGTTGTGTTCGCTCAGGACCTCCATCACCCGACCGTTCGACCCGATCTTCTCGTCGATGGCGTTGACCGGCTCCATGAAGGTGCGGTCGGACACCTCGAAAACGGCGCCCAGTCGGTTCGAGTTGGTCTCATCTGGGCAGAACAAACGGAACTGGCCGAGGTTGCGCGCGTAGACGTCGCGCATGTATTCGCCCAACTGACGGGTCGACTCCAGTCGCTGCGTCGCCCGACGACCTGGAAGAACCTCGACACCGTACTGGCGATAATCGGGCAGATCGAGTTCTCGTGTCAGCAGTCCGCCATTGGCATGGGGTGAGGCGCTCATCCGCTTGGGGCCTTCGGGGTTATTGGCCTTGACCAGGGGTGTCGGCGAGCCGTCAGCGTTGAACAACTCATCGATACGATACGACCTCAACCATTGCTCCAGCATAGCCAGATGAGCCGGATTCTCTTTCACGCCTGCCAATGGTACTTGGTGGGCTCGCCAGGTTCCCTCGACAACCTCGCCATCGACCAGTTGGGGACCCGTCCAACCCTTGGGCGAGCGCAGGATGATCATCGGCCAGCGCGGCATCGGACCATCCCACGAGTCACCGGCGCGAGCCTCGTCTTGAATCTGACGGATCCGAGTCCAGGCGTAAGACAGGGTGTTGGCGAAGCGTTCGTGCATCCAAGGCAGATCATCGCCTTCGACCCACAAGACCTCGTAGCCGTGGCCTTCGAACAGCGCCTGGACATCCTCAGGATCCTTGCGCGCCAGCACTGTCGGCCCAGCGATCTTGGCTCCATTGAGATGCAGAATCGGCAGAACCGCGCCATCGTGGCGAGGATTGAGGAAAGAGATGCCTTTCCAGCCGCCCTCCAGCGGACCGGTCTCAGCCTCACCGTCGCCGACCACCGCCGCCACCACCAAGCGGGGGTTGTCGAAAGCCGCGCCGAAGGCATGCGAGAGCGCGTAGCCCAACTCGCCGCCCTCATGGATCGAGCCGGGCGTGGTCACCGAAGCGTGGGACGGGATGCCGCCCGGAGCAGAGAACTGACGGAACATCGAGCGTAAGCCCTCGTCATCCTGGGTGATGCGAGGAAAGACCTCGGAGTAATAGCCCTCCAGGTACGACGCCGCCACCAAGGCCGGGCCACCGTGACCTGGACCGGCGACATACAGACAGTCTTGACCAGTCAGGCGAATCAATCGGTTGAGATGGGCATAGATGAAACCCAAACCGGCCGAGGTGCCCCAATGGCCCAGCAGCCGCGGCTTGATGTCATCAACGCTCAAGGGTCGTCGCAAAAGTGGGTTGTCTTGCAGGTAGATCTGACCGATGGTCAGGTAGTTGCACGCGCGCCACCAAGCGTCGACGGCATCCATGTCAGGGCGGGTCAAATCGGGAAGTGTGTCAACCATGGCCCCACGCTATCAGAGCGGACTGACAGAACGTGCGATCCCCGGCTGACAGAACCGAGCCTGGCCCAACTGTCGGGAAAAACAGCGCGATGGGTCAGGACTTGCGCCGTCCACGCCTGACCGGGTGACGCTCTCCACCGTCAGCCGGAGCCTGAGTGTCCACCGGCTCGTCGAAGCGGATGTAACCCGATCCGTCGCAGGCCTCACAGACCTTGGTGAAAGCCTCAGCCAGCCCGGTCCCAACCTTCTTGCGGGTCAGCTGGACCAAGCCCAACGATGTCACTTCCGAGACCTGGTGACGGGTGCGATCACGCCCCAGGCACTCGACCAAGCGGCGCAGCAGCAACTCACGATTCGATGGCAGGACCATGTCGATGAAGTCGACGATGATGATGCCACCGATGTCGCGCAGACGCAGTTGTCGCACGATCTCTTCGGCTGCCTCCAGGTTATTGCTCGTGACCGTGGCCTCCAGGTTGCCGCCAGAACCGGTGAACTTGCCGGTGTTGACATCGATGACCGTCATGGCCTCCGTCCGATCAATCACCAGGGAACCACCGGAGGGCAGGTGAACCTTGCGATCCAGCGCTTTGGCGATCTGCTCGTCGATGCGGTACTGAGCGAACAAATCGCCCGACTCTCCGTGGCTCCATCGCTCGATACGATCAGCCAGGTTGGGAGCGACATGGTTGACGTAGGCGGTCACGGTGTCGTAGGCGTCCTCCATGCCACCGTTGCCGTCCACGATCAGGGACGTGAAATCCTCTGTGAAGAGGTCCCGCACGATGCGCATGGTCAGGTCCGGTTCCGCGTACAGCAACTGCGGGGCCTGTTTGCCTCCAGACTTCTTCTCGATGACCTCCCACTGGGCCTTGAGACGGTTGATGTCGTGGACCAGCTCTTCTTCGGAAGCACCCTCGGCGGCGGTGCGGATGACGACCGAGGCTGACTCCTCCAGGAGGTTGTCCAGGATGGCCTTGAGACGGACCCGCTCCGACTCGCTCAGCTTGCGCGAGATCCCGGAAATGTGTCCCTGTGGAGCGTAGACGACGTAGCGACCGGGGATCGAAATATGCGAGGTCAGACGAGCGCCCTTGGCGCCGACCGGATCCTTCGACACCTGGACCACGGCCAGTTGCCCGGAGGTGAAGACATCCTCGATCTTGCGGTTCTGGCCCTTCTCACCGAAAGAATCCCAATCGACCTCACCGGCATAGAGGACAGCGTTGCGCCCGCGACCGATGTCGATGAAGGCCGCCTCCATGCCCGGAAGAACGTTTTGCACCTTGCCGAGATAGATGTTGCCGATCAGCGAGGTGGCTGAGGCCCGGTCGACGTAATGCTCAACCAGGACACCATCCTCGATCACTGCGATCTGTGAGTAATCCGACTTCTGGCGAATCAGCATCTTGCGCTCGACCGACTCGCGCCTGGCCAGGAACTCCGCTTCCGACAGAATCGGAGCACGGTGACGCGAGGCCGCCCTGCCCTCGCGGCGACGCTGTTTCTTGGCCTCCAAACGGGTCGAGCCGTCGATGCCGGTGACCGATGCGGCACGATTCTTGTTGGAGCGACTGTGGGGGTCACGTACCTTGATGGTGACGTCGGCGTCATCGTCACCGTTCTGATCAATGTCCTCTCCACGGCGGCGACGGCGACGACGGTGGTGACGTGAACTGTCATCTGAGCTGTCATCGCCCGCGCTGGTGTCGTCGTCTGCGGAGTCGGCGGACTCGTCGGTGTCCACCACGACGGCGACCTCACCGGCGGCGCCCTCACGATGACGCTTGCGCCCACCGCGACGACGACGACGCCGTGACGGTTGCTCGTCGTCATCGTCATCTGAAGGGGCGTCGTCCGTGTCACCGGCGATCGCTTGGACCAAGGAGTCGAGCACCGACTCGGGGCGGGCATGGGCCGCTGAAAAATCAGCCACATGGTGGGCACGCCCCAGCGCGCTCAGAGCCTGGGCGATCGGATCATCGGTGGAGGGCTCGTCAGTTGCCAGGTCGACTGGCTCCTCAACAACGACCGGCGGCGCCTCGACCGGCGCGGCGCGACGAGAACCACGACCGCGCCGTGAACTGCTGGCTGGCTTGTCACTAGCTGGCTTGTCACCGGCTGGTTCGGCCACCGCCTCCCCCGACTCAAGCACGACGGCCTCAACCGGGCCTGGCGCCACCTCGGCGTCGGCGACGGGCTCGGCGACGACGACGGGCTCGGCCACAGCAGGCTTGGCGCTGAGCACCTCGGGCATCCGCGTGGGGCCAGCGTCGACGATGACGAAGGACTTACGCGCGGGAACGACGGGTTCAGGTGTGACAACAGTCACAACCGGCACACCGGCGTCTTCCAAAACCTCTTCGACGACCTCTGCCACGAGGCTCGGATCGTCGGGCTCACCAGCCGGTTCGACGGCCACCGGATCCGGTGTCACGGGGTCGGGGATCATGGTTCGACCGCGCCGTGTCGCAGTCTTGCGCGGGCGGGGCGCGGCTTCGGTCTCAGGCACGACCTCATCGGTGGCGGTCGCCTTGGTGGACCGTTTCCTCGATGTCGCGCTGGTCTTACGAGTGCGAGTGGCGCGGGGTTTGGTGGCAGCATCAGCCGGGGGGGCCGCGCCTGTCACTTCATCCGCTGTCGTCGCCTCGTCGGGGGAGGATGGATTCATATCGTCGAGCATGTCTGCTCCTTCTCACCAGTCAGTCGGTGCCACAGGTGAGTCATGCTCACCAATAAGCCTGTCTATCCGCACCAGAAACGCCGCGGTCCAACTCCGGATGGAGGGTCGCGGTCTGCGCCTGATGCAACGAACCAAAGGATATGGTTCAACCTGGAGACATTATTCCACAGGTGAAGACGGACTGTCGCCTCCCACGCCCGAGAAGGGC
>JAITVA010000148.1 GCA_031286045.1 Propionibacteriaceae bacterium
CATCGCGGGGATGCCCTGACCGACAGCAAGGATCAGCCACACTGGGGTTGTCTGCGTCGACCCTCCCAGGCGCCGTGCGGCGCGTCAAGCGGTAGCGCAGACGGGGCGAAGCACCGTCGTGAGCGAGCGCAAGCGGCGCCTGGGAGGGCCGACGCAGACAAGCCCAGCCACTCTCTCCTGACATCAGATATAATCACTTTGATATATTTTGTCAGGAGAATGGGAGGATCCAGCGATGGCGGACTCTGGCCGTGGTCGGCAGTTCGAGCTGAGTGAGGTGGTGGCGCCCTGGGTGGCGTCCTTCCTAGTGGCGGTCGGATGCTTCATCTTGAGCGTGGCGACCACCCAAGCGCTGGAAGTGATTCGAGGCAATTCCATCGACCTCACCTGGCGAGCAGTACGGGCGGTTTGGGTGGAGATGGCCCGACCCGAGCCGTGGCCGATGATTGGAACACTGATCGGCCTGTTCATGGTGCCTGTGACCTTCTTCCTTGCCATCGCTGTCGCCGGCTCTCTGCGTGAGGCGCCTAGCAAGGCCAAGGACGCTGGCTCGAACCTCCTGTTCTACTCCTCCTTCTTCGTCGCGGTCATCGCCTGGCTCAGTCTGCCGTCCTTGGCGCGCCCCCACACCGCCGGCCTCTGCGTCTTGGCGGTCGGCCTCGTCACCATCGGCGCGACCTCACTCAATCGCTTCGCCGAACCCACCACCACCCTGCTCAATCGCAAGCGCCGCGACCTCGCCGAGCATATCGAAGGGCTGCGCCGGGCACTGGATCGGCGCTACACCAGCCGTCGTCATCCTGTCCGCCCTGCCAACTACCCAGTGGGTCTCAAAACACTGGGCTGGGCCAGTGTGGTCATCATCCCCCTGGTGCTCGCCGAGGCCTGGCTCCTGGCACTCAATTGGCGCTTCCCCGAGTCCGAACGCGACCTGCTCACCCCGGTGATCCTGGTGGCCGCGCTCGTGTTCTTGAGCATCATCACGACCCTGCTTTTGCGCGGAGTCGAGACCTGGGGCAACGCTGCTGACAAGTGGCAAAACGCCGGCGCCTGGTGTCTGCTGGCCCTCTTCGCCCTCGGCCTGATCAGCCTTGGCTTCTTTGTCTTCATAGGCATCAGCGAGACAGCCGTGGGAGCATGGACCTGGGCTGGCATATCTGGCACACCCATCATCGGCCCCCTACTGGTCTGGCTCGTCAACCGTTCCTGGTTCGAGCACTACCACCTGGCCAAGAACACCGCCCGCTTGGCGGAATGCGAGCGGGAATACGCCGCCACGACCCGTCTCAGCTCAGCATGACTCTCAGTGCTGCGCCTCTCCCAGGCGCAGCACTCATTGGCCACCTTCCTCGAGATGGTCCACTGCCGCCGTGACACCCCGTCGAACCAAACGTTCTTGGGCATCTCGCACAATCTGGCGAAGCTTGGCCTCGAGTTCGGCTTTCGGGGGCAGCAGTGTCCAGTACTCGGCGACGGCGATGCGGTCTTTGTGCAAACCGAGCAGTTCAATCTCTTCTCGGTCGGCTTGCGAACATAGAATCAACCCGATGGGTGCTTCCTCGCCCCCTCGCCGATCATACCGATCAAGCCAGGCCAAGTATCCCTCCATCTGTCCCTTATACGCGGGTTTGAAGCTCCCCAGTTTCAGTTCGACGGCGACGAGGCGGCGCAATGGACGACTATAAAACAGCAAGTCAAGTCTATATTCAGTGCTATCGCTGACAGGCATACGCTTCTGACTGGCCACAAAAGTGAAGCCGTTGCCGACCTCCATCAGAAAGGACCGCAGATCATTCAGAATGGCAGCTTCGAGATCCTTCTCCACATACCCGCCATGTGAACCGAGCAGGTCGAGAACCATCGGATCCGTGAAGGTGTCCTGCGGGAACACTGAGCCTTCAGGAATCTGAGAGTTGGCGATCTCACGACGCTCGTAGGTCTTTCGTGCTATGGCATGGCGTAGATCACGAACCCCGAGATGCTTGGCCACCACTTCGTTCGCGTAGAACGCGCGAGCTGCTTGAGACTCCAGCGGCAGCAACTCGCGTATATGAGTCCAACTCAATTGTTGCCCCAGCGAAGCAACAATCTGTTTCCCGTAGTCGGCGCGAGCTTGGCTAAGGATGTTGGTATTGATGGCGTGGCCGATGAGCCAGTTTCACATCGTCAATGTGGCATTAGCGGCTCTTCGCATTGTTGGGTGTGGGCGTGTCGGTTTGTGTGTGAGGCCAAGGTCTTTCGATGATGGAGGCTTTCACTTCTTTCTCGATGATGGCTTTGACATGTCTAAAGTCGCCTTTCGTGTTCCTGATCTGACGAGTTGTTGTCGATCCTCGACACTGACGAACCCTCACCAGCCCTGCACTCTCACATGATGAACAGCCACTTTGGCTCCTAGTCTTCACCAGCCTCCGAAGCCTATGCGATCAAGGTGTCCTGTTGGTGACGGGCCTATTCTGATGCTGCTCATGCACGCCGGTGATGGGTTTTGCCGTGATGTCTGCAACCCAACTATGGTAAGAACAGTAGTGATTCGCGTATGTGGGATGGGAAACCTCCCTGATTGGGGTGGTTGTGGGGTGGTTTCTCATCCCAGATGCTGGTCCACGGCCGACATCACTCACATCGGGGATGGGAAACCCCCACCACCCGGTCAGCCCAACACCACGGCAACCTTGTAGGTCTTCCCCGCCTCGCCGAGCGGCACGAGAGCATGCTCACGTGAGTCACCGGACACCACCGGAGTCTCGACCCCATCCACAGTCACAGACCGCACCCCACAGGCGACGTGTCCAGGGTTGGTGACGGTGATCTCGTAGGTGGCGCCGCGCCACTGGCGAGTCACGGTGAACCCATCCCAGTCAGCGGGCACACAGGGGTCGACGACCAGTCCGGCCTCG
>JAITVA010000030.1 GCA_031286045.1 Propionibacteriaceae bacterium
CAGCCACTGCGGCGGCAGCGGCGGTCGGAGCTTCCCCGCTGGAGACCGGGCGATCCGACACCGATGTGGTGGTGGCGCTGGATCGCAGCGCCAGCGAAGGCGAGGTCTACCCAGTGGTGCTGGTCAGTTACCTGGCGGCCTGCGGCACCTACGCCGACGCGAATGTCGCGACTCTGGTCAAGTCCTACCTCAGCTACGTCGTCTCGGAATCGGGCCAGGCTGCGGCTGCGGCCAACGCCGGATCGGCCCCGCTGACCAGTGACCCGACGCTCGCAGCCAAGGCCGCAGCTGCGGTGGCGGCGATCAACTGAGGTCTGACATGACGACTCTCGCGTTCACATCGACGCTCAGCCGACCAGAGAGGGCGACTGCGGCGACCGTCAGGGGCGCCGTGGCGGGAGCTGGTCTCCTGGTCACGGTGGTCCTGATCGGGGTCGGCGCCTTCCTGGCGGTGGCCGGATGGCCGGGCCTGACCGCCTCCAGTTCTGAGTTGCCCTTGGGCGCCTCGAACTTCTGGGCACTGGCCGCGCCGCTGGTGTTCGGCTCGGTCTGGTCGGCCGTGTTGGCGGTGCTGATCGCCGTTCCGGCGGCGGTTGGGGTGGCCTTGTACGTCACCTGGTTCGCGCCGCGCGCCGTGGCTGGTTTTCTGGCCGCTCTGGTCGATGTGCTCGCGGCTGTGCCCTCGGTGGTCTACGGCCTGTGGGGCCTGATGGCGCTGGCACCAGGCTTGGCGCCTGTCTACGCTTGGCTTGGTGAACACCTGGGATGGTTCCCCTTGTTCGCAGGTCAGCCGTCTGCGACCGGTCGTACCATCGCGACCGGGGCCTTGGTGCTGGCGATCATGATCATGCCGATCATCGCGGCCATGTGTCGCGAGGTCTTCCAGCGCACCCCCCGAGCCAGCATCGAGGCGGCCCAGGGCTTGGGAGCCACCCGTTGGGAGGTGATCCGCCTGGCGGTGCTGCCCTTCGCCCGCGGTGGCATCATCTGCGGCGCCATGTTGGGGTTGGGTCGGGCCTTGGGTGAGACCATGGCTATCGCCATGGTGGTCTCACCGGCGCCCTTCCTGATCGGTTTTTCAGTGATCACCTCGGCCAATCCGAACACGGTGGCGGCCTTCATCGCCCAGGTCTTCCCCGAGGCCCACGACGTCGAGGTATCTGCCCTGATCGGATTGGGACTGGCCATGTTCCTCATCACCTTCATTGTCAACGCCTGCGCCCGACGGGTCGCCCGAATCTACGGAGAGCCACGATGAGCACTTCTTACCGTGTGGATTGGCGTCGCCGACTGACTGATCGATCCATGACCGTCGTTGTCACCGGCTGCTTTGTGGCCGCGATGGTGCCGCTGGTGTGGTTGCTGGGCACGGTCGTGACCAAGGGGCTGGCCCGTTTCGACTGGACCTTCTTCACCTCCTCGATGCGGGGCATCGTCGGTGACGGCGGCGGGGCCTTGCACGCCATCTGGGGAACGGTTCTGATCACGGCCGCCACCGTGGCGATCTCCGTCCCGATCGGAGTGGCCACCGCCATCTACCTGACCGAGTACGGCTCTGGTTGGCTGCCTCGCCTGATCCGCTTTCTCGTCCAAGTGCTGACCGGCTTGCCCTCGATCGTGGCCGGATTGTTCATCTATGCTCTGGTCGTCATCTTGGCAGGTCCGGGAGCGCGTTCTGGGGTCGCTGGGGCCTTGGCCTTGTCGCTGCTGATGACGCCGGTGGTCATCACTTCCGCTGAGCAGATGCTGCGCTTGGTGCCGACCAGTGTGCGCGAAGCCGCCATCGGATTGGGCGCGGCCAAACACGCCATTGTTGCCACCATCATCCTGCCTCACGCCGCCTCCGGCATCCTGGCCGGGGTCATGCTCGGCGTGTGTCGGATCATCGGTGAAACGGCTCCACTGCTGCTCGTCGCAGGATTCACCGACGCCATGAACTCTTCCATCTTCGACTCCCGCATGGCCACATTGCCGGTGTATATCTACTCCCAGTGGCAAAACAAGGGGGCCGATCTGGCAGCGTACGACAATCGGGCTTGGACGGCGGCACTGGTCCTGATCGGGTTGGTCCTGATCTTCAACCTGACTTCCCGTTTGATCACGCACCGCTTCGCACCGGCCGCCCAAGGTGTGGGGGACTGATGATTGATCATCCCTTTCCCAGCCGAGCGACCATATCTGAATTCCCACTATCCACCACGACAGGACTTCCCATGACTGACACGACCGTCACCACCGCGGCGACACCGACCGTATCCTCATCGCGCCGCCTCGCCATCGAATCGATGTCGGCGTACTACGGCGACGTCCAGGCTTTGGCTGACATCAGTTTGACCATCGAGCCGCACACCATCACCGCTTTCATCGGGCCCTCAGGTTGCGGCAAGTCGACTCTGCTGCGCACCATCAATCGCATGCATGAGACCGCACCTCATGCCAAGGTGGCCGGATCGATTCGCCTCGACGGTGTCGATCTGTACGGTGCGAACGTCGATCCGGTGGCGGTGCGCCGCAAGATCGGCATGGTCTTCCAGCGTCCCAACCCCTTCCTCACCATGTCGATTCGCGACAACGTGTTGGCGGGTCTCAAACTGCAGCACCGCAAGGTCAGCAAGACCCATGGCGACGACATCACCGAAATGTCCTTGCGGGCGGCCAACCTCTGGGACTCGGTCAAAGACCGCTTGAACAAGCCGGGGTCGAGTCTGTCCGGCGGCCAGCAACAGCGGCTCTGCATCGCCCGGGTGATCGCGGTGGAGCCCGATGTCATTTTGATGGACGAGCCGTGTTCGGCGCTCGATCCGATCTCGACTGCCGCGATCGAGGATCTGATGATCAACCTGCGACGTGATTACACCGTCGTCATCGTGACGCACAACATGCAACAGGCGAGGCGGGTGTCAGATCGGACGGCCTTCTTCACGGTCGCCGGCGCGGGGGAGCCGGGTCGGCTGATCGAGTGCGGCTCGACTGAACAGATATTCTCTCACCCCGTCCACCAGGCCACCGCCGATTATGTGGGCGGTCGCTTTGGCTGAGCCCGGTCGCGTCGTGGGTTACAGTACTGCCATGGCCACGTCTCGCGGACACGCACACTTAGCCGCACTTCCCGATCATGTCATCGCCACAGCGCAAGCCCTGGGCGGGTTGACAGTCATCGTCACCGACCAACATGACATCGTGTACCGTGCGACTTTGATGGCGGATTGGGGTTTCACGGACACCGACCGCTTGACTCAACCGGATCTGGTGGCCGCCGCTGATCAGGCCTGGGCCAGCGGCGAGCATATCGTTCGTCCGTGCCACATCGAGACAGCCACCGGCGTCCATGACGTCGTGGTCGACGCCGGCGCCATTGACCGGCGCTGGGTGCTGTTGCACGTGACAGACCGAACCGAGGAGATCCAGGCCATTCAGATCAGGCGCGATTTCGTGTCCAACATCGGCCATGAGTTGCGTACTCCGGTGACTTCGGTCGGGCTCATCGCGTCAGCTCTGCGGTCATGTGCCGACGACGCCGCAGCGGTGCGTCACTTCGCCGATCGGCTGGAGCGAGTGTCGTACCATCTGGGCCACCTGACCGAGACCATGCTTGATCTGGCCAGAGTCGAGGGCCGCCCCGCCGACGCCACCCGTGATCGCGTGCCGCTTCGCGATGTCATCGACCGCGCGATCGGCCTGTGGACGGAGTCGGCCCAGGACCGCGGCATCACCCTCAGAGTCAAGAACAAAGTCGATGTGGCAGTGTTCGGCGATGAGAACGGTTTGGTGACGGCCCTGGACAATCTGATCGGCAATGCCGTCCATTATTCCGCGCCCGGCTCGCGGGTGGTGGTGGCGGTGCGGGTCGACCGGGCCGAGGGCAATGTCGCCATTCATGTCATCGACCAAGGCATCGGCATCCCCGAGCACGATCGAGACCGGGTCTTCGAACGCTTCTATCGCACTGACGAGGCTCGGTCTCGTCGCGCTGGCGGGACTGGTCTTGGCCTTGCTATCGTCAAGCATATCGCCTTGTCGCATGGTGGTACTGTGACGGTCGAGTCGCAGATGGACGCCGGGTCGACCTTCACCGTGACTCTGCCGATCATGGTGGAGGACTCGCCAGACTCCCAGACATCACCCACCGCCGAGCGACCGCGGATCGACCGGTCAGACACCGGGAAAGAAGGAACACCATGACCCGACTCTTGCTGGTCGAGGACGCTGACGATGTGCGCGAGACCCTGGCGTACCTGTTGGGGCGTGAGGGGTACGAGGTGGTGACGGCGATCGACGGACGCCAAGCCGTCGAGCAGTTCGACCGGCAAGCCCCCGATGTCATCGTGCTTGATTTGATGATTCCGGAGCTGTCCGGTCTTGAGGTCTGTCACCGCATCAGGTTGACCTCGGACGTGCCGATCATCATGCTGACGGCTGTCGTCGGCGAGGCCAACATTGTCGTCGGTTTGGAGTCGGGAGCCGACGACTACATCACCAAACCGTTCTCTGTGCCCGAGTTGCTGGCCCGCTTGCGTTCCTTGCTGCGCCGGCGCCCCAATCGGGACGATCATTCAGGCCGCCTCCAGGCTGGTGGCGTGACCATGGATGTCGAGCGGCACCGTGTCAGCGTCGGCGATCACCAGGTCGACCTGCCCTTGCGAGAGTTCGAGTTGCTGGAGCTCCTGCTGCGTCACGCCGGGCGAGTCCTGACCCGCAGCCAGATCATCGATCAGGTGTGGGGTGCGGACTACTACGGCGACACCAAGACCCTGGACGTTCACATCAGACGGTTGCGTGCCAAGATCGAACTCGATCCGGCTCATCCGCGCTATCTGCTGACGGTGCGGGGCCTGGGTTACCGCTTCGAGGACTCGCCTGGAGTCGCTGGTCAAACCCCTGGAAGCACGGATGGCCTGACAGTCTGATACCAGTTCATCTGAAAAGTGTCGGAGCCATGCTTCACAATGGAGACATGACGCAGACACGCGATCCTCTGGCCCAGTTCGCCGCTCCGACCAGGGCATGGTTTCGAGCCAGCTTTGGCGAGCCCACCGCCGTTCAAGTCGAGGCTTGGCGTCAG
>JAITVA010000225.1 GCA_031286045.1 Propionibacteriaceae bacterium
GATGCCGGCGATGACGAGGATGAGGGCCCGCCAGATGACGAGATGGTCGGGTGACCAGATCACGCCGACGCCGCCGAGCATCTGGACGTAGTTGCCCAGGCCGATGAAGCGGCGCACGGAGCCCAGCAGGTCCCATTCGTGGAAGCTCATGATGACTGCCTGGACGACGGGGTAGACCACGAAAACCAGATAGAGCAGCACGAATGGTCCGACGAAGCCGATGCCTAGACGGCTCGATCCACGTTGTGCCGTTTGACGGCGTCTGGCTGCGCGGCTCTGGCCTGTCGCATCGAACTCGTGGACTGCCGTTTTTCTCATGTCGCCTCCTTTGCCACGTTGCAACTAATTGCTTGAATTATTTCAACGTGGCAAAGTTATGTCAAGCCCGTCTTCGAGAAGGGAACCGGGTCAGGCTCGCTGGCAGCTGGCAGAAGAAACTGG
Organism: Propionibacteriaceae bacterium; assembly: GCA_031286045.1. Classification (GTDB taxonomy): domain Bacteria; phylum Actinomycetota; class Actinomycetes; order Propionibacteriales; family Propionibacteriaceae; genus WQYJ01. The sequence continues at coordinate 442 of JAITVA010000225.1, forward strand.
CGATGAGCCATCTCCGCTGCGGCTACAGTGTCCAGATGAGGATCGCCACAGCGGCGCGTGGAAAGGAGGGCTGCCGTGAGTGTCAACAGCCATGATGTGGCTCGTCGGGCGGGAGTCAGTGCGAGAACCGTGTCCAACGTCGTCAACGACATGCCACACGTGCGGGAGGCCACTCGCCGCCGCGTGCTGACAGCGATCGAGGAACTGGGGTATTCACCGAACATCTCGGCCCGGCGCCTGAAACAGGGACGGACCAACATCCTCGGTTTGGCTGTGCCCGAATTGTCACAGCCCTATTTCGCGGAGCTGTTCGAGCGCATCGAGTCAGTCGCCCGTGAGCGCGGCTACACTCTGATCGCCACTCAGACCCACGGCGCCAAGGCGGAAGAGAGACGGGTCTTGGCCGAATTCACCTCCCATTTCGTCGATGGGTTGATCTTCAGCCCAATGTCGATGGGGGCGGCCGAACTGTCACGCACGCCCCTGTCAGTGCCCCTGGTGCTGATCGGTGAGCAGATATCCGGCGCGCGACACCCGGCGGTCGCCATCGACAACACGTTGGCGACCAGGGACATCACTCGCGTCCTGCTAGACCAAGGTTGTCGTCGCTTGGCGGCCCTGGGCGCCTTCCGCTCGTCACGGTACCGCAGTTCACGCCTGCGTCTGGCGGGGTACCGCCAAGCCCTGATTCAAGCCGGGATCGAGCCGTTGGAAGAGCTGGTGTTCCACACCGACGAGTTCAGTCGAGCGGCCGGACTTGAAGCGGTCCGCCAAGCCCTGGCCGACGGTGTGCAGTTTGACGCCATTGTGTGTTTCACTGACATGCTGGCCACAGGGGCCCTGCGGGCCCTGGCTGACGCTGGCCTGAAGGTGCCGACCGATGTGGCGCTGGCTTCGATCGACGATGTGCAGGAGTCCGCCTACACTGTGCCCTCGTTGACGACGGTGCGACCCGACAAGTCAACCCTGGCCCGGTGCGCGGTCGAGACGCTGGTCGAGTTGATCACCGATCCCGACACGGTGCCAGGCACCCGGGAAATCCCCTACGAGGTGGTGATTCGGGAGAGTTCTCACTTCACTCGGGCTGCGTCACGGTGTGATCCTCGCGTTCCGCTCGTCAACACCGTCTCCTTACCCTCGGATGTGTGAGCAAGCTCCCACCTCACTCGGGCTGCGTCACGGTGTAGATGGCATAATCCATTTTGCGGTTGCCTAGCTCTACGGCTACGAGGCGTTCAGTGGCGGTCTTGTCGAGGCTGAGTAGGTCGAACCAGAATTCCTTGGATGGCGCTTGTGACCAGATGGCCATGCGGCCTGAGGGGTTGAGGTGGTCGAGGGCGGCGCTGATGCCCTCGGTGGTGTAGAGCTTGGCGTTGTTCTCATGGATTAGAAAACTTGGGCCATTGTCGATATCGAGGCAGATATTGTCCCAGGGGCCGAACAGCCCAGGCAGGGTTGGCTGGTCGCAGAGCAGGGCGGCGACATCGCCGTGGCGGATGGTGACACGGGGATCGGAGGCGATGCGTGCCAGCGAGGGGGTCAATCCTTGGCGGGCCCAGGAGATCAGCGGGGCGGACAACTCAACGATGTCGAGCCTAGTCGCGCCCAGTTCCAGCAGGCGCACCGCCGTGAAACCGAGGCCGAGTCCGCCGACCAGCACATGGCCTGGCTCGGGCGCGAGCGCGTCGGCCAAGGCGATCTCTGAGGTGGTGTGGTCGGAGTCCATGGCGAAAGCGCCGTTGATGATCAACTCGTCGGTGATGTGATCGTCGGTGAAACGGCGGCGCAAGGCGATCTCGTAGCCCTCCGACTCATCGTGGGCGAGGGTGACTGTTTCTTCCTGCATCTTTCTATGATCCTCCACCAGTTGTCAGGGCGTCAATTGTCATCAACTGGCGTCTGGCTGGGCGTCGCGGCTCGCCTCAACTGTGGCGCGCGCGTCGTCGAGGTAGCGTTCACACAAGGCGGCGAGTTCTTCGCCCCGGCTGAACAGTCTCATCGAGTCGGCCAGGGATTCTCCACCTGACTCCAAGCGGTTGACAACGCTGATCAGTTCCTCGCGGGCCTGTTCATAGGTCAACTGTGCTTGATCGTCAGCGGGGGTGGCCGCTTCAGTGGTTTTCGGTGATGCCATGATGCTCGTGCCTTTCTTTGTTTGTCACGGTCAGGGTCAGGGCACCGTCGCTGAGATGGGCGATCACTGCGGCCCCGACCTCAACCGCCTCGGTGCTAGCGATGGTTCGACCACGGTCGTCGACCAGAATGGTGTAACCGCGCGCCAAAGCGGCTTGTGGCCCCAGGCTGCGCACCAAGGCCTTGGCTTGTGCGACCGTGGCGGCCTCCTGATCGATCCGGGTTAGGGCGCTCAGACGTAAACGTTGTCGCCACATTGTCGTCTGCTCGGCGTAGACATCGAAGCGGGACAGGGGATCACGCAACACTGGTCGCAGCTTGAGTTGTTCCAAGCTGGCGGTTTGGGTGGCGACGAAACTGAGAATGAGACCGGCTAGGCGTTGCCTGGCCTGTTCCAGGCGACTGCGCTCCTCGCGAACGTCGGGCACGATGCGTTTGGCCGCGTCTGTCGGCGTCGAGGCTCGCAAGTCGGCCACCAGATCAAGCACGGGGGTGTCGACCTCATGACCGATGGCGGACACAACCGGGGTGTGGGCGGCGGCGACCGCGCGCACCAAAGCCTCGTCCGAGAAGGGCAGCAGGTCTTCGACGGAGCCGCCACCGCGGGCTATGACGATGACGTCGATGGAGGGATCGGCGTCGAAGGCGGCCACCGCCGCCATCACCTGAGCCACCGAAGACGGCCCCTGCATCAGGCAGTGGCGGGTGACGATACGAGCGGCCGGCCAGCGCAGCCCGACGTTGACCACGACATCGCGCTCGGCGGCAGAGTCTTTGGCGGTGATCAAGCCGATGCCGCGCGGCAACACCGGTAGGGGACGTTTCAAGGCCGGGTTGAACAATCCTTCAGCTTGGAGCAGGCGTTTGAGATGCTCGATTTGGGCGAGCAACTGCCCCTCGCCTGTCGGGCGAAGGCCGAAGCACTCATAGCTCAGCCGCCCGGACTTCATCCACACGGTTGGCTTGAGCTGGGCGGTGACGGCCATGCCTTCGCTGACTGGACCGGCCGCGTCGAGCACGGCCGTGGTCAGGGTCACTTGAACCGACACCTCCTGACTGGTGTCGCGCAAGGTCAGGAAATGAATGGCGCCGCTTTTTCGACTGAGTTCGATGACTTGAGCACTGACCCAGACCATGCCGAGGCGCTCCACCCAGCCCTTGACTGCGGAAGCGACTTCGCGCAAGGGAAGCGGGTGCTCAGGACTGCTGGTCATAGCCATGGTTCAACCTTAGATGATTGGTCAGGCCGGTGTGCCGATGTCTCCGGCGTCGACGGCGCTGACCAACTCGGCGGCTCCGACGGCCCGAACGCCGGTGGTCGCCGGTGTCAGGTCGGGCAGGTCGTCTTCGGACACTTTCAGATCGCGAAACCGTCGCGCCGACACCAAGACGCGTGTCTCCAGCGAACCGATGGCGTCGTTGTAGGCCTTGACGGACCCTTCCAGACTGCGCCCCAGTCGCTCGAAGTGGGTCCCCATTTTTCCAAGTCGCTCATACAATTCACGGCCCAGTTGTGAGATGTCTCTGGTTGACTGTGCCAGCACTTCCTGGTTCCAGGCGTAGGCGATGGCCCGCAGCATGGCGATCAGGGTCGTCGGGGTGGCGAGGATGACGTTGCGGGCGGCCGCGTGTTCGATCAGGTCGGAGGACTGGTCGAGCGCCGTGGCCGCCAAGGATTCGCTCGGCAGGAACAGGATGACGAACTCAGGGGTGCCGGAATCGGCCTTCCAATAGGACTTGGCCGCTAACTGGTCGATGTGGCCGCGCACATGGCGAGCGAACGCGGCCAACTGTTCATCGCGCTGGGTGGCGGAGTCGGAAAGGTGCGCGTTGAGAAAGGCCTCCAGCGGAGTCTTGGCGTCGACATAGACGAACTTGCCTCCCGCGAGATTGACCCTCATGTCAGGGCGGATGTCTCGCTCGTCAGTCGACGACGACTCTTGGACCACGAAGTCGCAGTGGTCGACCATTCCAGCCAACTCGACGACCCGCTTCAACTGTAGCTCGCCCCATGCCCCGCGCACCTGCGGCTTGCGCAGAGCCGTCACCAAGGCGGCCGTCTGTTTGCCGAGTTGCTCACCGGTCGTTTGGACGCAGCGCACCTGATCGGTCAGGGCCGTGGACAAGGCGGCTCGTTCTTTCTCGATCTCAGTCAGCCGGGTCTCCAGCTTCTCCAGACTGCGTCTGACAGGGTCCATCACGTGTTCGGCTGTCTTGAGACGTTGATCAGCCGCTGACTCGACGCTTCGTGTCTGTTTCTCCAACGCCTCGTTCGACAGCGCCCGATAGGAGTTCAGCATCGCCTCACGGTCGCGGCGCAACTCATCGGCCCGCTCCAAGGCGTGGTCTCGCTCATTCAAAGCGTTCTGTGTCAGGGCCTTCTGCTGCTCCAGTTGGGCCTGATCGGCCCGCGCCGCTTGACTGTCAGCCGCCCGGCGAGCCGTCTCCACCAGGTGACACACCACCCACCCGAGCACGATTCCGCCTATCAATGCCCCAAAAATCCACACTGTCTCATTCATGGCGTCAACTATGACAGGCCCCTCCGACATTTTTTGAAAGGGCGAGTGATGCGGCTGGGGGACCGACCGCCCGACCAGTCTCCATGGTCCATAATGGAGGTGTGGCGCAGGACAGTTGACCGTCTTCGCCTTGATCCTTCCCGCGGGCAGCGGTTGGCCCCCCCACCGTCGTCCAGCCAGTCAATCATTGGAGTCATGATGATCCAAAGAGAAGTCACCACACCAGTTCCCTTGCTTGGAAAACACGGCAACATCCTGTATCCGGGCTGGGCGCGTCGGATGGTCTACGTCTACAACCGCGACGCCGTCGCTGGGCGCCCCTTGGCGCTCAAAGAGTGGGATTACTATCAGCTGACCTTTGGCCGTCATGTCCTGCAGATGGTGATCGGACAGGTCTCGTACGTCGCCCAGTTCGCGGCCACTTTGATCGACACCGTCAGCGGTGAGGTCCGTGAGTTCGCCCGCATGGAACCCTTGCCGCTGGGGCGATTGCACATGCCAGCCACCCCGGATCGCCCCAGTGAGATTCTGATCAGCCGACCAGATTATGTGATGTCGTACAACACGAGCGCTGAGGCGCGTCGGCTGACCGTGTCCGTCGCCGACGGCTCGGTCGACATCGCCTTGACCCTGCCTCGGCGCGGCGACGACGAGATCGTGATCGCCACTCCGTTTGAGAAGCCGAACCAGTTCTATTTGAACTGCAAGTCAGTCTACTTCGGAGTCACCGGGGCAGTTCGATTCGGTGACCTGGAGTTGGAGGCGACCGGCGACCAGACCGCGATCATGGACTGGGGTCGCGGGGTGTGGCCCTTGCACCAAGAGTGGTTTTGGGGCATGGGCGCAGGCATGGTCGGCGGTGATCGATTCGGCTTCAACATCGGGTGGGGTTTCGGCGATCTGAGCCATGCCACTGAGAACATGTTCTTCGTCAACGGCGTCGGGCATAAGCTGGGCCAGCTCGTTGTCGATCGCGACCAGGGTGATTACCTGGCGCCCTGGCGGTTCTCGACCGAGGATGGACGCTTCGATCTGACCATGACGCCACTGTACGATCACCACACCACGGTGAAAGTGGCCTTCCTCGGCAAAGACATCCATCAGATCCATGGACTCTTCTCCGGTCGGGTCCGGGTGGACGACGGTCGAGAGATTCTGGTGGAGGACTTGTTCGCCTTCTGTGAGCATGCCGTCAACACGTGGTGATGGGTTTCGCCACATCTGAGTCGCCTTCGGGTGGGTGATTGCCGCGCTTGGTTCGACCACCTAAGGTGGACTGTGTCAGCGGTGCCGACCCAGCTTCAGGAGGACATCATGGACACGATGACACAGGCTCCCAGTCCAGTCAGCAGTGACAGACCAGGCGGATCACAGCCCTGGAAGGGTTTCTCCCTGGACATCGCCCGCAGTTTCTACCCCTTGCCGGTGCTGGTGCGCATGGTGGATCGTCTGGCCGACTTGGGACTCAATGTCTTCCACTTGCATCTGACCGATGACCAGGGGTGGCGCATCGAGATTCCGGGTCGTCCCGAGCTGACTGAGCGTTCGGGCGCCACGGCGGTGCGCGGTGGCGACAGCGGCTGGCTGACGGTGGGTGATTGGTCCGCATTGGTCGCCCATGGCCAGGCTCGTGGGGTCGCCATCGTGCCGGAGGTCGACGTGCCCGGTCACACCAATGCGGCATTGCACGCTTGCCATGAGCTCAATCCCGGCGGGGTCGCCCCCGACGCCTACGATGGTGACAAGGTTGGCTTCTCTCAGTTGCGCGCCGACCTGCCCGCCACCGAGGTCTTCTTGCGGGACGTCTTTGGCGCCTTGGCTGATATGACCCCGGGGGAGTGGATCCATATTGGCGGCGACGAGTGTCAGTCGATGACTGATCCGGAGTACGTCGATCTGGTCCAGATGGTGACCGGCATCGTCGAATCGACTGGAAAGAAGCCGGTGGCTTGGCAGGAGGCCGCCCTGGCAGACTTGGGCGAACGGCTGGCACTGCAGTTTTGGATGAGCGTCGACAATGAGGACAAGTGGGCTGCGATGGACCCGGCCGTGCTGGAGAAGTCGCCGTCGGTGCGTTCTCGGCGGGCGCTCTTGCGTCAGGCGGCGAAGGGGGCAGGCGTCATCATGTCACCGGCGCGGTACGCCTACTTCGACATGAAGTATGAGCTGTCCGATCAGCGCGGCCAGGATTGGGCTGGTTGCCTGTCTGTTGACAAGGCTCGCGACTGGGATCCACGGACGGTCTTACCTGGTCTCGACCCGGCACGGATCATGGGGCTGGAGGCGGCCATGTGGACCGAGTTCATCCACACCGAAGCCGACCTCCACGCCATGGTCCAACCCCGCTTGGCCGCCTTCGCTGAGGTCGCCAACCGCTTCTGAGCCCGACTGTCATCAGCGGGTTGTCTGCTGGGTGGCTCGGGCCTTGTGCGCGCTCGCTCACGACTCCGCTTCGCTCCGTCTGCGCTA
>JAITVA010000292.1 GCA_031286045.1 Propionibacteriaceae bacterium
CTCTCTGACAGGGATGGTGAGTTCACGCCGACCCCCGCCTTGTCGCGGGCCATCATCGTTCACAATGCCAGTCGTCCAGCCGATCTGGCGGACGGCATCGTGGTGACCCCGTCACACAACCCGCCGCGTGACGGCGGTTTCAAGTACAACCCGCCCAACGGCGGGCCAGCCGACACCGACGCCACCGGATGGATCGCCAAGCGTGCCAATGAGTTGCTGCGCAACCCTGGCCAAGTCCGTCAGGCCGACGACTTGAGCACCGTCACCTGGTTCGACTTCCGCACCCCCTACTGCGAAGCCCTGCCCCTGGTGGTCGACATCGACGCCATTCGGGCCGCTGGCGTACGCATCGGGGCCAACCCACTGGGCGGCGCCTCGCTGCAGTATTGGCAGTTCATCGCCGAGCGTTTCGGGCTCGATCTGACCGTGACCGACACCCGCCTCGATCCGCGCTGGTCTTTCATGACGCTGGATCATGACGGCAAGATCCGAATGGACTGCTCGTCACCGTACTGCATGGCCAATGTGGTCGCCGACAAAGACAAGTACGACATCTCGACGGGCAATGACGCTGACTCCGACCGTCATGGCATCGTCACTGCTGACGAGGGCTTGATCAACCCCAACCACTACCTGGCCGTTACCATCGACTATCTGTTCACCCATCGTCCGGGTTGGCCCTCGGCCGCCCAGGTGGGCAAGACCCTGGTCTCCAGCTCGATCATCGACAAGGTGGCCGCCTCCATCAAGCACAAGCTGGTCGAGGTGCCGGTCGGCTTCAAGTGGTTCGTTCCTGGCCTGATCGCTGGTTCGCTCGGCTTCGGCGGCGAAGAGTCGGCTGGCGCATCCTTCCTGACCCGCAACGGACTCACTTGGACAACCGACAAGGATGGAATCATCCTCGACCTCTTGGCCAGCGAGATTCTGGCTGTCACCGGCCAGAATCCATCCCTGCGGTACCACGACCTCGAGGCCCGCTTCGGTGTGTCCTCCTACGCCCGCACGGACGCCCCCGCCAGCCGCGAACAGAAAGCCCGTTTGTCCCACTTGACCCCTGCGGATGTCACCGACACCGAGTTGGCCGGCGATCCGATCACCGCCACCCTGACCTCCGCTCCGGGCAACGGGGCGCCAATCGGCGGTTTGAAAGTTGTGACAGACTCGGCTTGGTTCGCCGCGCGTCCATCCGGCACAGAGAACATCTACAAGATCTACGCCGAGTCTTTCAAGGGCGCCGCGCATCTCGCCCAGGTCCAACAAGAGGCACGCGGGGTCGTCGACCGGGCCCTGGGCACGTCCAACTGATCACAGGGCCAACATGGTGGGTCCGGTCGCCGAGATGATCGGTCCCACCTTCGACGTGACCAACCTGGGGTCTGCGATCCGTTGATGAGACGCCGGGCGCGCAGTGTGAGGCGATGATCACTCGTGTGCCGTCGTCTGAACGCTGGGACGGGTGATCTATGTGGTGCCGTCGTCATCGAGGCCAACCACGGCACGGATGCCGGCGCGTTGAATGACCCGCTGAATGGTCGCGTCGCGGCGTTTTGGATCGCCCACGAAAGTGATGGTGCGCAAGCCTTGGTCGTCGGCCGCCGATTCGAAAGTGAAGTGCCCATAGTTGAAGATCATGCCGACCAAAGACTGGTGCACAGCGATGTCGAGGATGCGGGTCAGCGGCATGGTGGCGACGTAGCGATTGATGACGCCATGGACACGAAAAACACGCATATTGGTGATGACGAAACGATCCATCGCCCGTACATGCAATTTCCACAAGCCGACTAGGGCCAGCGCCAAGCCCAGCACCAGCACGATCAACCACGCTTGCCGAGCGGCGGGTGACACCATCATGATCAGTGCCCCGACGATGACCGTCAGAGTCGGTACAACCATACAAATGGGGTGTTTAACCACCTCATCGATGATTTGCTCCCCCTCATCCGTCATCAGATAGCGCCGCACGTCAGGTGTGAACGGCGAGGGACGCGACCCCATGCGACGCCCCTACTTGCCCTGGGTCACAAGTGACTCGAAGAACCGATAGATCGACTCGAAGGCTCCAAAGAAGGTCCGGACCGCCAGCGCCGACTGCTCCGGGCGAGTGAACACGAAGAACAAAACAAAGGCGACGACGAACAAAGCGATGATCCGCTTGATCCATTTCGACATGCGAAGCCCTCCATCCATAGGTGTCCACGCACCATCATGCCCCATGGCAGCCTGTTTTCCGGGTTGATCAGTCCGCGTGTCGAAAACTCGCCCGGCCTCGGTTGGAGCGCCGCCGACTTGACTAGATTCCGCTCCTGGGATGTGAAAAACTTAGGGGTATGGATAATTCTGATTTATTTGTCTGCATCGACCATGTCGGTTATGCCGTTCTCAACCTTGATGACGCCATCAAGTTCCACACTGAGGTGCTCGGCTTCCGTCTTCTTCACCGCGAGATCAATGAGGAACAAGGTGTCGAGGAGGCGATGTTGGGCACCGGCGAGCAACTGCCTCAGTCCGCTCAGGTCCAGTTGCTGGCGCCTTTGACGCCCGAGTCGACCATCGGCAAGTTCATCGCCAACAACAAGGGTCGTGGCGGCATCCAGCAGGTCTGCTATCGCGTGGCTGACATCGACAAGGTGTCCGAGGCCCTGCGTGCTCGTGGTGTGCGCCTGCTCTATGACGCACCGAAGACCGGCACCGCCGGATCGCGCATCCAATTCGCTCATCCGAAGGACACTGGCGGCATCCTCTTGGAGATCGTGGAACCAGGTAGGGCTACCCACTAGGGCTAGTCATCAAGTACACTCAATCTCAGCCTGAGAATATGTTCTCAGGCTGAGATTTTTTGTTTCACTTAGGAGCGTGCTTATGTCTTCACCACAAAGCCCAGGGTTGGGTCTCTTCGAAGACACCGCATCCGCGGTCGGTCACTTCCAGTCGCAGATGCGTGGCTACGACAAGAGCCAGGTCGACGCCTACATCCGCGACCTCGAAGACAAGATGGGAACATTGCGTCGTGATCTCAGTGCCGCCCAGGCGGCGGCCACAGCGGCAGTCGCGCAACCTGCCACTCACACGGCGACACGCGAGGAAGCCGAATTGGACGTCAACCGTCTGACCGGCCATGCGGCCCAGATTCTGCACGCCTCCCAAGCCAAGGCGGACGAGATCCTGACCCTGGCCACCCGTGAGGCTCAACGCATCACCACTGAGGCCACCACCGCCGCTCAGGAGATCCGGGCCGCCGGTCAGCGCGAGGTCGACGCCCTGCGTTCTGGCGCCATGGAGAAGATGACCCGTGAACGCGAGCAGCAGATGGCTGAGATCCAGTCTGTGCTGGATCGGACAAAGTCCGACTCCGCCAGCGCGCTGACAGCCGCTCAGAGCCAGGCTGGCGCTGTCGTGGCGCAGGCTCAGCACGAAGCCGCCTCCATTGTCCAGAACGCTCAGCGTCAGGCCGCCCAGCTGCAGAACGAAGCTGAACTGTCGGCCACCCAGGCCTTGACCACCGCCCAGTCCTCGCGCGACACCTTGGTCGCTGAGGCCCACAAGTCACTGGAGGAGGCGCAGGCCACCAAGGCGGCCACCCTGGCCGAGATCTCCGCCCGTCAGGAAACGGCCGCCTCCAAGTTGGCCGAAGAGACTCAGTTGGCCGCCAACATCCGCAACACCGCCATCGCCGAGGCGGAGCAGATTCGTCGCGAAGCCACCACCCAAGCCCAGGGCCTTCTCACTGCCGCCCACCACGAGGTCGCGGACTTGCAGCAGAAGGTCACCTTGGAGGCAGCCGCTCGCCGCACCAAGCTGCAAAGCGACATCACTGCCCTGCAGCAGCGCAAGCGCTCCTTGGCTCAGCAGTTGGGCAACCTGTTCGGACTCGGCACAGCCGCCGCCAGCCAATTCAGCACCGACGACGAGTGGGGCGAGTTGCCCGAGTTGAACTTCGCCTCACCGGAGCCGACGCCAAGCGCCGACGACCCTGCGGCCACGGGCGACGCGCCCGCTTCCGCCACAGACGCAACACCGGAGGAGAAGCCTCAATCCGAGGCGTCAGAGTCAGATTCGCCAGCGACGACTGCTCACACTGGCACGTCTTACTCTGAGGCTGGCGACCAGGAAGTCGCCACGCACTTGGCCGACTCCCCCGCCGAGGATAATGCGTTCTCGGACGTGAAGTAGGTGGGCATCGAAGACCTACTTCGCCTGGCTTCGCGTCAGTGACACCTGGGATCAAGGCATCGTCTACACCTCACACATAGTGATATTAGCGGCGTACGTATGTCGTCTTTCTTCACTACGGGGGAGTCAGTCCGTGCTCGTCTATTGGCGATATCAATCATGATGAAATGAGTCTCTTTCCTTACGTGTGTCTTTCATTCTTGTCTGAAGTATTACTTCATTAGTGTGGAGTCCATCGAACCTCAACCGAACGTTCACCAGTAGGTTTCCTGATATGTCCGACGGAGTCGCGGCGATTGGGTGCGTTGAGTGACGAGTCTGGAGGAAAGGTGATGAGTCTGATGAAGGAACTGAAAGATAGTGGGCTTTGCGACTCGTCTCCTCTTGGCTCCGCAGACTCATTCGAATCAGCGGGGCCACCGTGACCGGCAAGAATCCACCTTCGCAGACCTCACAGAGAGGACCATCACCCACGCTTGACGTCTCAAAGGTCATGCTCGCCACTTGGCTCGCCATCGTTGGTCTTATCCTTTTCGCCATCGCTGCAATACCAAGCCGGTTCACTGCCGGCCCATGGTACGTCGGCCCTTCTGGCCACGTAGACGCAACAGTTCTCGAGGCTGACGATCCTACACGGCCCATGGTGGAGTACACGGCTAATGATGTTTCATACCGCGTGACAGTCGCAGACAAGTCTCAGCCATGGTCGGTCGGAGACCACATCGCTATTCTCTACAACCCATCTCAGCCTGGGATGGCAACGTCAGTTAGCGGTCGAGGAGTGTCGCTAGCCTTTGGTTGCCTAGATGAGTTATTCCAAGGGATGGTCGGTGTGGGAGCGTGGGAGTGGGGTGAGGGTGTC
>JAITVA010000028.1 GCA_031286045.1 Propionibacteriaceae bacterium
TGCTTAATGAAGTATGACCTCAAAGATTCACAACACTGCACCCCTCAAGAATAGACAATCGTCCAGCCTGCCCCCACAAGACCCACCGTGAGTTAGGTCAATTCTGGTCTAACAGAGCCTTGATGAGAATGGCGCAGTGGTCATCCCCGAGGATATTCGTGCTGCTCACGGGTTGAAGCCGGGGGATCCGCTGGCCATCTTCTCAACGCAGGAGGGCATGGTGTTGATGACCATGGATCAACTGGAGGAGCGTGTGGAAAGCCCACCCCCGTCCACTGCTGTCAATCTGTTGGGGCAGAGTTGGGAACCATGGGATGGGGAGGAGTCATCGGCGGTCTCGCAGATGTGACCCGGCCCTCCACACGTCCGGTTGGACTCGAACAATCCGTATGTTGGACGCGAGCGCCGGGCTCAGGCGGGCCTAGGATGGCGGGCGTGTTCGGGAGAGCTTCCCTCAGGCGAGCGCGCCGAAGCCGACTCGGCGCGTGTGCTCCTGGCCGAACTCGATGTAGCCGATGCCGGCGGCTGGGATCAGGGTTTGGCGCCCAGAGGTGTCGGTCAACAGGAGGTGGCTCTTGTTGACCAGGGCCTGCGTGTACGCGTCGGTGACTTGTTCGATGGTGAGGTCGACATCGACGCCGAGTTCACGGGCGACATTCTGAATACCAATCTTGATTTCCATGCTTGTTCTCTTCTCTGTGCGATGAGGCTTGTTGGGTGGTGGGGCAGTGCGGCGCCGGTCAGTTGGTCGTGCCTGTGAGAAGCGCGGTCTCACCGGCGATGGCCGGCCTCACGACGATCCGGGTCCAGGCGCCGACATAGATGCGGGTGTCTGAGCTCAGTGGTGTGCGACCACTGATGGGTTCATCCGGCAGCGAAGCGGTGGCGGCGCCGACATAGGTGCCATTGGCCGAGTCGAGATCGTTGATGTACCAATAGCCGTCGGCAGAGGTGAGGAAGGCCTGGCGGCGGCTGACTCCCGCGTCTGACTCACAGTCGATGTCCGGGTGGATGTTGCGACTGACCGAGCGGCGTCCGATCAGGGCTGAGTCCTTCAAGACGACGATATGGGGCGGACCCTGGGGGGGCAGCGGGTCATCGGACTCTTGAAAGGCGTACCACTGCGGATCGACCCACACCTCGGCCACATAGGGCACGTGCTTGGTCGGGCGTCGCGTCGCGGGTTCGCCCGCTGGGCTGGACACCGCTGCACCAGACGGGGCTGGGTCGGACGAGGTGGCGGGACCGGGGTCGGCGCCCACCAGTCGTTCTGTCTGGCCCATCGGTTCGCCCGAACCAGGCGGACTGACCGGTGACTGGCCCGAACCAGGCGAGTCGACCGTTGGCAGTATGGCTGGATGGGAACTAATCTTGTGCATGTCGACGTGGTTGGCGTCGGCCGCTGCCGCAGCGACCGGCGGCAGCCCCAACTCGGCCCGGAGATCTTGCTGCGGCAAGGCGCCAGTGGTGTAGTCGTAGCCACAGGACTCGCAGAACAGGGCCCCACTGATCCGGGGCGCGCCGCAGTTGGGGCAGGTCTCGACCGGGGTTGGCGTGAAGCTTGGTCGCGCGGCGGGCGCCGATGTGGCGGCCTCAGCCACCACCGGCATGCCACATTGATCGCAATAGTCAGTCGCTTGGGTCTCATGACCATTGACACAACGAGCCATTGTCATCCTCGTATTCTGGTTGTACGGGTCGAAGCGGTGTCCAGTGCCATCTCATCGGCCTTGTCGATGTCACGCTTGAGGCGAACGGTCCCGGTGGCGGCGTCGGCGATGTCGACCACACGCCCGAGCTTGGACGCGGCCTCCTCGTTGCCGGACTGTGTCGCCAATTGGACGGCCCGTCCCAACCTCTGGGTGGCGGTGACGTCGTCGCCGGACGAATGGGCGGCCAAGCCCTCCTGAATGGCGGCGGCCAACTCGGTTTGACCGGTGTAGTGGGCGACTTCGGCGCTGATCTGTGCTGTCAAGCCAGGATCGGCCGACCACTTGGCTTTGACCAAGCCCTGGGTCAGGATCGATGGTCCCGTGGCGAGTTGGACTCGAGCCGCCAACTGCTCAGTGCCGACCGCCTTGGCTGCCAGCCGTATCGAAATGTGGTAGTCGCGCGACTCGTCGCCCCATGCGCCGGTCGGATAGGCGTTGGTCAGCGGGTTGATCGGCATGGCCCGATGGGTCAGGTCTTCGACAGTGGGGGAGACCTGACGCACGAACAAGGTTTGAGCGCCTTGGGGGGCCCAGATCCGCAACTGCGCGTCAGGAACACCGCGGCTCATCGATCGGGCGATCAGATCATGGAAGACGCGCGGCAACTCGCGTGGGCTGGGAATGACGTCGACCGTTCCGAGCAGGGCTTGGGCGATCTTGCGGATCTCGGAGACCTGCCACTCGACGCCGATACCGCGGCAATCAGCCTGGAACTCGCCCAGGCACTGACGGATCGACGCGTCCAACTGAGGAACGGACTCGTTGTGGTTCTCACCGTCTGTGAGCAGGATGGCATGCTTGCCCACCAATGACGGGATTGACCGGAACAAGGATCTGGCCAAGAGCAGCCAGGAGCCCATTGCGGTGCCACCGTCGGCGCGGAAAGAACCGATGGCACGTTTGGCCTCGGCGCGGCTGGTCGGGTTCATCCTCACCATGCCGGGACCGGAGGTGACACGCGGATAGGCCAAGTAAGGGCGGTGGTTGCCTGCCACGATGGCGAAGTAGGTCCCATCGAGGATCGTGTCGACCGCGACCATGGCGGCGTCCTTGGCGGCTTGGAGGTTGACCAGGCCCATGGAGGCCGAGGTGTCGACGATGACGATCTCACCGACGTCACCGACTCCGGTCTGGCCGGCTGTGCCCGCCTCCGAACATGAAATACGAACAATAGCATTAACATCTGTGGACCCATCGGCGAGAAACTCGTTCTGATAGACCATCGAGGTGAAAATTGCCATGGGCGCAATTCTAGTCGCTGAACCAACCCACTTGGGGCCGATCCTTGCGTGCGCCTCTTTGAATCAGGGAAATATCCGGTGTGACTAGGTGAGTAATGACAGGTTGGGCTATCTGGATCACCCCGGACCAGGTCAGTCGTCGCAGTCGTGGCCCTGGAGGCGAGCGCAGGCGACAGTGATATTGTCATGCCCGCCGGCGCGATTGGCCCAGTCGACCAACCGGGCGGCCAGTTGACGGGCGGTGGGTTGGTCGGCGACCAAGGGGACCACGGTGGAGCGCAGGTCGGCGGCCTCCGAGACGTAGTTCCACAAGCCATCGGAACAAACCAGCAACCACCCGGCTATGTCGATATCGAGGGTGGCCATGTTGGGGCTGATGTCGGTGGCGTCGCGGCCCAACCACTTGGTGATGGTGTGGGCCATGGCGGACGACTCCGCCTCGGCTCGGCCCGTGCCCAAGTCCATGCCGTCTTG
Source organism: Propionibacteriaceae bacterium (assembly GCA_031286045.1). Classification (GTDB taxonomy): domain Bacteria; phylum Actinomycetota; class Actinomycetes; order Propionibacteriales; family Propionibacteriaceae; genus WQYJ01. The sequence goes on from JAITVA010000028.1 coordinate 3,428, forward strand.
AGCCAAGGAGTGGTCCTTGGTCATCTGCTGTGGCTCGCCCTCGTCAGGCAACCAATACACCCTGGAGTCTCCGACGTTGGCGCAATAGGCCGTTGAGCCGTCGATGACTGCCAAAGCGATGGTGGTGGCAGCCGAGTTGGGCGAAGCTGGATCGGTCTGGTCGATGACCGCCTCATTGGCCGCGGCGACCGCTTGGGTGATGACCGCAGCGACGGCGCTGGCGCGGGAGGCCGGTGTGCCCAAGCCTTGCGGATTGTTGGTCCACAGGACCTGACAAGCAGCTTTGGCGGCGGCCATGGAGGCGAGGTCGGAATCCTGGGATGTGGTGACACCGTCGCAGACGACCACGACTGCACGGTCGCCCTGGGCGGCGCACATCAGCGCGTCCTCGTTGCGGGCATGCAACTGGCCGATGTCACAAACCCCGGCCAACCAACTCACCGGCTCAAGCTCATAGTGCTCGCGCAGGCTGCGGGCTTTCTGGCCGCAGGTCAAGCAATAGCCGTCTATCCCCAGTTCACCGCCGCAGGCCGGGCAGGTCTGGGGGTAGGGCTCGGGCTGGGATCGATCCGGGCCCATCGGAGCGGTCGCCTCGGTCGAAGGGCTCCACTCGACGCCGGGGGTGTCGTGACGCGGTGTTCTCATATCAATGTCCACTTTCTCAAGGCGTTGGCCTGGTCGATCAAGGCCACGCGTCGTGTCGTGTCAGCTTCGCGACTCGCCTGTTGTCGCAGAATCGCTTCAATCCTGGCTCGAATGTCAGCCTTGGTCACTGGCACACCGCCGATGGCCGGCACTGGCTTCTTACGCGCCGACTTCACGGTCGGCAGCGTGGCCAGCCGGAGGGCTCGGCGGTAGATCTCCAGTTCCAACCGCAAACGTTCCTGGGTTGAGGCGGTTGAGGAACGCACCGCTTCGGCCGCCTTCGCCAGGTCGGGGATGCCACGGCCGGAGTAGGTCAGGTAGGCTGCGGTCAGTTGGCGTGACTGGGCCCAACCGCTGGAGGTGGCCGGAACAAGGTCAAGCGCGGCCAAGACCGATCCGGTGTCGGTGATCTCACCCTTGGCGTTCTTGCGTTTGGATCGGATCCTGGCCAGGCCGAAAGCGGCTCCGGGAAGATAGGCCGCGTCGGTCATGGCACAGATGTGGTACAAACGCTCGGCCAGATCCGCCTCACCACCCATCTCGCAAGCCACACCGAGAGCGAACTTGGGCGCCAACTCTCCGGGCGTCTGACTCAAAACCGCGTTGAAACAGGCCTGGGCTGTTGGCCAGTCCCCTTTGTTCAGGGCGGCCAGGCCCTCGATCCAGGCGGCCCGCCACTCCCAGGGGTCCCGGCTCAAGATGGCCTTGATCGTGGCGGTGAGGGTGTCGGTGGCGCCCACGTCGATCGCGGTCACGGCGGTCGCCAGCTTGACCTCAAGGGTCTGGGTGGGTGCTGCCAGCAACTGGCGCAGCCGATCAGACGGGTTCATCGCCGGGTCCAAGGACGCCAACATGACCAAAGCAGGGTCGCCCGCCTCGGGGCGCAGGCGGGGCAGTTGCTTCCATGTGAAGGCGTCTGACACGACGGTCGGTGGCTCGAACAGATCCGATGGGGCAGAGGTCGTGGCCGGAGTGTCATGAGCGACCGACATGGTTTCGCGCAGCACACCGAGCATGTGGTACCGCAACTCTTCAGTCGAGGAGAAGCGATCAGCCGGACTGGGAGCGCAGGCCTTGGCGATCAGTCGGTACAAGGAGTCATGGTGGAGGAAGATTGGTGTTTGATCAAGCGGCGGCAAACTGGTGGCGTAGGTCGTCTGGTACCCCTTGACCTCGGCGCAACAGACCAGCAGCGTTCGCCCGATGGTGTAGATGTCGGAAGCGACCGAGCACCCCTGGATCGGCACTTCGGGCGCCTGGAAACCGACCGTGCCGAAGATGACGGAATCGTCGTCGTCGATGCGGCGCACCCCGCCCATGTCGATCAGCTTGACCGAATCCTCGACATGCATCAGATTGTCAGGCTTGAAGTCGCAGTAGAGCAAGCCCCGCGCGTGAAGGTAGGTGAAAGCGGGCAGGATCTCGATGATGTACGACAAGGCCTGATCGACGGGCAGTGGATCGTAGACGCCGCCGGCCTTGGCCATCCGATCCTTCAAGACTTGTTTCAGGGAGCGTCCGCCGACGAACTCCATGACGATGTAGGCGCCGCCCTCATGGGTGACAAAGTTATAGATCTCGACGATCAAGGGGTGCTGGATCTGGGCCAGAAAGCGCTGCTCGCTCATGGCTGCTTGCATCGAGGCCTCGTCCCCCGCGTTGAGCAGGCCCTTGAGCACGACCCAGCGGTTGGAGACGTTGCGGTCTTGGGCGAGGTAGACCCAGCCCATGCCACCGTGCGCGAGACAGCCTCGGACTTCGTACTGACCCGCCACAACGTCTCCTGGGGAGAGTTTGGGGGTGAAGGAATACGGCTTGCGGCAACTGGGGCAGTATCCCTCCAAGCGGCCTGGCGTCTCAGGGGTGGAACGACCGACTTCCGCCCCGCAATGGGGACAGAAGCGCCGGTCTTCGGGCACCTCAGGGTTCTTCAGGATGGCCGAAGCCGGGTCGACCGCCGGTTCAGGTGGGATGGTGGTGTACCCGGCGCCGAGTTGACCGACCGCACGGGCCGTGCGTCGAGAGTTGACGCGCCGAGCCCCGGCGCCGGCTCTGGCCGATCCCAGCGACATCGTGCCGATGCGGGCGCTGAGTGATTCCGGGTTGGCTTGGGCCGGTTTCGCTCCGGCGGGCGCGCCGCAGGTGTCACAGTACCCGTCGACGATCTGACCGGTACAGCCGGGTTGTTGGCATTTGCCGGTGGG
>JAITVA010000189.1 GCA_031286045.1 Propionibacteriaceae bacterium
CCGTCAGCCTCGGGGGCCGCGGCAGAAGCCTCAGCTTCGCCGCCGGCCAAAAGCTCGCGCTCCCACTCCGGCATCGGCTCGGCCACGACCTCTTCTTCGCCGGTCGGCTGGGCCGAGGAGCGAGACATCAGACCATCAGCCACGGCGTCGGCGATCACACGGGTGAGCAAGGTGACCGCACGAATGGCGTCATCGTTGCCCGGCACCGGGTAGTCGACCTCGTCAGGATCACAGTTGGTGTCGAGGATGGCGACCACCGGGATGCCCAGCTTGCGCGCCTCATCGACGGCGAGGTGCTCCTTGTTGGTGTCGACGATCCAGACGGCGGCTGGCACCTTGGCCATGTCGCGGATGCCACCCAAGGACTTGGCCAGCTTGTCGCGCTCACGGCTCAAACCGAGCAGTTCCTTCTTGGTCAGACCGGACGCGGCCACGTTGTTCAGATCCATCGCCTCAAGCTCCTTGAGGCGCTGCACCCGTTTGGTCATGGTCGGGAAGTTGGTCAGCATGCCGCCCAGCCAACGCTGGTTGACGTAAGGCATGCCCACGCGAGTGGCCTGCTCGGCGATGGCCTCCTGGGCCTGCTTCTTCGTGCCGACGAAGAGGATCTGACCGCCACCGGCGACCAGGTTCTTGACAAAGGTGTAGGCGACCTGAATCTCCTTGATGGACTTGTGCAGGTCGATGATGTAGATGCCGTTGCGCTCAGTGAAGATGAAACGCTTCATCTTCGGGTTCCAACGACGGGTCTGGTGCCCGAAATGAACCCCAGCGTCAAGCATTTGGCGTGCGGTGATGACAGCCATGACAGTCCTTCCTTCGAGGTGTGACCTCGCTTTTGAGTTGGTTGGTGACAGGTTCAGGCGAACCGTGACACCCCTGACATCGGCCCGATCCCCACCGCGTCTCGTCATCGATAAGATGAACGAAGCGCAGACCGACGAGGACCAGATGGGACTTCCCGATGTGCGAAATGATCAAGGCATGTCATCTGGGCATACCCTCATCAGCCCATTGCTGGACCATCGCGTAGTCTATCGCTCGCGCCCTGTCCGGCGCCACTTCGCATTGTGAAACGTACGGCACATGTACGGTTCGACTCCGGCATGACAGTCCCCGACCAGGGCTCCGCGCGTTCATCGCCGCAGATCAATCGTCCGATTTGTCAGAAACAAGCCGCCAGACCTTGCGCAAGAGCCACAGAATAGGGCAGAGTTCCCCTCATGAGTTCACAGGCGAACGTATCGCAAGCAGTGTCAGCCATTCGTAATGTCGTGCTCGTGGGGTCGGCCGGTTCCGGCAAGACGACCTTGTACGAACACCTTCTCAAGTCCAGAGTGCCCGGTTACCGCGGCGAGAAGATGGACCCCGAGCGAACCGCCGCGTTGGCGGTCTCCTCCATCAACGTCGGCTCGTGTGTCGTCACTCTGCTCGACGCCCCAGGCCATCCCGATTTCGTGGGCGAGTTGCGCGCCGGATTGAGAGGCGCGGACGGAGCGATCTTCGTCATCTCAGCCTCCGACGGTGTCGACGCGGCCACCGAGGCGCTCTGGCATGAATGCGCCGCCGTCGGCATGCCCCGTGGCATCGCGATCACCAAACTTGATGACGGGCGCTCCGACTTCGCCGCCGTGCTGACACAGTTGCAGGCGAGATGGGGCACCGCCGTCCAACCGGCCTACGTCCCGGTCACCCAAGGCGAAGCCATCACCGGCAACCTGTCTCTGGTGTCACAGTCAGTCCACGACTACTCCTCGGGCAAACGGGTGCGCCGTGACGCCAGCCCCGACGAGATCGCCACCATCGAGGAGTACCGGGCCGCCCTGGTCGAAGGCATCATCCAGGAGTCCGAGGACGACTCGCTGATGGATCGTTACCTCGAAGGCGACGTGCTCAAAGAGGACGAGCTGGTCGAAGACCTGACCAAGGCCATCTACACCGGTCGATTCTTCCCGGTCGTCCCGGTCAATTCCCTCAATGAGGTCGGCACCGAAGAGTTGCTGACCGTCATCAAAAACGCTTTCCCCAATCCTTCGCGCCACCGCCTGACCGTCTCGAAGGTGGTCGGCGGCGCAGTCGAGACCATCGACGCGGAGGTCGGCGACCTGGACGGCCCCTTGGCCGCCGAGGTCATCCGCACCACGTCCGACCAGTTCGCTGGTCGCGGCTGTTTGGTGCGGATCTACAACGGCATGATGCAGGTGGACGACTCAGTCATGGTCTCGGGATACCGCTCCTTGTTCAGCGGCAAGGAAGACCCGGCTCATCCCGATCATGCCGACGTCGACAAGATCGGGCCGATGTCAGTGCCTGGCGTCGGTGAGAACACGCCGACACCGCAAGCGGGCGCCGGTCAGATCGTCTTCGTCACCAAGATGACCAAGGCCGAGACCTCCGACACCTTGTCACCGAAGGACTCCCCCGTCTTGGTCAACCCCTGGGTGCTGCCCGAGCCCCTGCTGCCGGTCGCCATCCGCGCGGCCTCGCGCAACGATGAGGACAAGCTGCCAGTGGCCTTGAACCGTCTGGCCGTCGAAGACACCACCGTGCGGGTCGAGACCGATCCCGAGACCAAACAGACCATCGTGTGGACGATGGGCCAGGCTCACTCAGACCTGCTGCTGGCTCGTTTGAAGGACCGCTACGGGGTCAACGTCGTCTCCGAACCGATCAAGGTCGCTCTGCGCGAGACCTTCGTGGCCCCAGCTGCTGCCGACGGGGCCCACGTCAAGCAGTCCGGTGGCCACGGGCAGTACGCCAAATGCTCAATCGAGGTCGAACCACTGGAACGCGGCGCCGGTTTCGAGTTCGTCGACAAGATCGTCGGTGGCGTCATCCCGCGCCAGTTCATTCCATCGGTTGAGAAGGGTATTCGTGCCCAGTTGGAGAAGGGTGTGGTCGCGGGCTATCCGATGGTCGACATCCGGGTGAAGCTGGTCTTCGGCAAGTACCACCCGGTTGACTCCTCCGACATGGCCTTCCAGATGGCAGGCGCCCAAGCACTACGAGAAGCTGCCGCCAAACCGGGCGTGACCGCCCTGCTGGAGCCGATCGACGACGTCACTGTGACCGTGGACGAACAGTACATGGGTGTCATCATGACCGACGTGTCCGGTCGTCGCGGCCAATTGGTCGGCACCGACGCCGACGACAACCACCACGCCATCATCCACGCCTTGATCCCGCAGTCCGAGTTGAGCAAGTACGCCATCGATCTGCGCGGCCTGGCCCGTGGTTCTGGCTCCTTCACCCGCGAGTTCCATGGCTACGAGATCATGCCAGCCATGATGGCCCAACAAGTCATCGCCGCAGCCAAGGAGCCTGCCAAGGCCTAACTGAGCCCGCACCGCAACGCCCGCCACCCCAATCCCTGGTGGCGGGCGTTGTGCTGTGCGCGTTTGTGTCGCGGGCGCCGCGTGGGCGTCCTCAACGATGGAGGCTGAGAATGACGGGAGCATCGCTCGATTCACCTGGCCGAGAATCCGGACACTCTGCTATCTTTATTCAGTGATGATATCGAATACTGTGCTCAACGGCGTCACTCACCAGACTGCGATCGACGCCGACCTCACCCTCGCCGACCTCGCTCACGCCCCCAATCTCCTTCAACAGAGGCTCAGTGACAGATTCCACCAAATCCCTGACCGAGCGCACACTCCACGACCATATGAAAACAACCCAATCCCTCACCAGTCGACCCACCCCGTCATTCCGGACATGGCCCCACCCCCGCAAGAAAGACCACGCTGATGAATAGAACCCCCCTACTCTTGCTCTCGACCTTGATCGGCGTCATTTCCCTGGCATCATGCAGTATTCCAGGGTCACCCCGCCCCAGTGCGACTGTCTCCCAAACCGTCACAACTGGGTCGAGCGAAAGCCTCGGCCCCTCGACACAAACGTCGCTGACCAAGCAGCACCTCGGCATCATCTGGTCATCCGCCACAGACTCATCACGAATCAACCAAACCGGACCGGCGCCACGCTTCCCAAGCAACCAAGGCGTCACAACACGAATAGGTCTCATTCTCTACCTCGACTCCTCTGCCGAAGGTACCGCCGCTCAGGATTGCAGCGATACCATCAGCTCCGAAGGAAGCCGAGATGAGACACACTGTCACCTGGTCCAGTGGGAGATGGATCTTCCTGCAGACGACCCGGAGGCCAGAGCCTTCATCAGCGCCGAACCACTGGTCACCCCAGCCGGCCAACAGATCGATCAGGTCACCGGCGCCAACGCAGCCCCCGGGACCAAGAAAGTCTTCTTCGGGGCGATTTATGCGGGCGGCGAACCAGGATCAACCGTCAGCTGGCAAGTCGGCAGCATGAGCAACGCGGTCAGCTCCGAGACATTCACCTTCGAGATCCCTGCGATCGACGCGTTCCAGCCGCTCACTTTCAACTAGTGTGCGCGGCACCTAGATCGATTGACTGGTCAAAACACCACAAAAAGTACCCCCACTGGGACTCGAACCCAGGACACGCGGATTAAGAGTCCGCTGCTCTAACCAACTGAGCTATGGAGGCGTTGACCGGGGAATAGATTACCGCATCAGGGGCGGCGAGGAAAGTCCACAACGTGAGGCGCCAACACCAGTCACAGGCTCATTCCCAGCTGAGGCGACGTCGTTTATTGGGTTGTCTGGTCGTTCCCTGCTTGTTGTGTGCCGTGTCGAGCGGTGGCGCAGGTGGGAGGGCAGTGTCGCGAGCGAGCGTGCCCTGAGCCCACCGCAGTGACTTGGACAACCCCTTGTCCAAGGTCGCGATGACACAACTCATCCAAAGAATGAGTCTTCAAGCGACCACAGTCATACATTGCCCTAGTTGTGTCTCCAAAACCACTGGAAACGGTGACACAACTAGGGCAAAGTACGCATCTGAGGGTACGAAAGGGCGAGCTTTGCCTAGTTGCCGCCCGTTGCCATGAAGAGTCGTCTTGCTGGCGGGCTCGAGTCGCCAGTGTCCGCTCCGACCAGCCCACCACCCCAACACCCATCCACCGACCCTGCGGTAATCATTGCTTCCTTGACACCCAACGCCGTCGTCGGCTCCCCAAAAGAGCTGCTCAAGCACGTGTTCCAAGGACTTGATCCAATTGCGAGACATCAGTGAGAACTGTTTGTCCGGCGGACCTGGCTTCGTCGAGAAGCTCTTGGTTGCGGGCGTTGATAGTGCCGAACTGATCCAGGCAACAGATGACGGCTCGGCAGGTCGCCATCGACTGGCGGGCTTGATCGAGACTGGCGTCACTGATCGGTTCGAAGGCGGGCTCGGCGATGACACGGCTGGCTAAACGCATGGCCAGATGATGGTCCAGGTCGGCCTCGTGAAGCACACCGGTGGCGAAGGGGACGGCACGTTGCTGAAGGGCGCGGTAGGTGGCGATGCCACTGCCGCCTCCGGCGATGACGAAGACCTCGGGGTCGCCCACCGGTGCGCCGAATTCAAGGGAGCCGAACAAGGGGTCGTAGGAGCCGTCGGTCAGACCGAAGATTTGATCAATCCGACCGCCCCTGAAGATCGTCGACGGGGGCCCTTGGGCCACCACCGACTTCCCATCGACCACGACGACCAGATCGGCGATCTTCTGGGCCATGTCGAGTTCGTGCAAGGACATGATGACTGTGATGCCGCGCCGTTTCGCCATCTGGCGCAAGATGGCGAGCAACTCCAGCTTGTAGCGCACGTCGAGGTAGGCCGTCGGCTCGTCGAGCACAATGATCTGGGGTTCCTGAGCCAGGGCCCGAGCGATCAAGACACGCTGCTTTTGCCCGTCGCTGATCTGGCCGAAATCGCGGTCCCGCAATTCCCAGGCGTGCAGCAGATCCATGGCCTGACGCACCTGGGCCCGGTCCTCTGGGCCCAAGACACCGAAACGACCAGTGTGAGGGTACCGCCCAGTGGCCACGATGTCATAGCACGTCATCAGATCAGGTTTCAGCCCGTCGGTCAGCACCACTGCCACCTTGCGCGCCAGATCGCGGTTGGTCATGTCAGCGACGCAGCGTTGGTCGATGTGGATGGCGCCGTGGATCGCGGCCAGGTACTTGGCGATGGTCTTCAGGATGGTCGACTTCCCCGCACCGTTGGGACCGATCAGGGCCAGCACCGTCCCCGGCTCCAAATCAAGATCGATGTCATCGATCAGCGGATGGCCGTCATAACCGACGCTCAACTGGGTGGCGCGAAAGGCAGCGGTCGCATCCGCGCCGGACCCATGGTCTGGGTCGGATGGGCCGGTAGACGCGACTGGCGGGGCTGTGAGCGATCGCACCATGGTCAGGCCCTCCGGCGACGACGCAACATGATGATGATGACGATGGGGGCGCCGAACACCGCCGTCACTGAGCTGAGATTGATCTCGGTCGGCGCGAAGGCCGTTCGAGCGATCAGATCACAACCGAGGCAGAAGACCGCCCCGCCGAGGAAACAGGCGGGGATGACGATGAGGGGTTTCGCCGTACGGAAGAGCCAGCGGATCAGGTGGGGCACGGCGATGCCGACGAAAGACACCGGCCCGGCGAAGGCTGTGACGCAGGCCGCCAGCAGACTGGACAGGAGGACGAGCGCCACCCGGAACAGACGGATGTTGACCCCCATGTTGTGAGCGTAGTGCTCCCCTAGCTGATACGCCCCGATAGGTTTGGCGAGGAAGAACACCAGCACGGAGGCGACCAGCATGACGGGAGTCATGATCTGGACATTGGCCCAGGAGGTGCCCGAGAAGCTGCCCATGGACCAGTTGTGCAAATTGGCGATGGACGCGTCAGACGCGAAGGTGATGATGAAGTCGGTGATGGCCGAACAAATGTAGCCGATCATGACCCCGGCCACGATCAGCATGGCCATGGACTCGACCTTGCTCGCCAACACCATGACCAACCCCATCGAGGCCAAGGCGCCGACAAAGGCCGCCGCGATCATGGCGGCCGAATTGACCGAGTGACCCGCTCCGGCCACCAGCACCATGAGGATCGACACCATAAGCTTGGCGCCCGACGATATGCCCAAGACGAAGGGACCGGCGATGGGGTTGTTGAAGAAGGTCTGCAGCAAGAAGCCGGACAGGGCCAAGCCTCCGCCCAAGACCAAGGCGGCCACCAATCGGGGCAGCCGGATCGACCAGACGATCTGTGTCGCAGTCGATCCGGTGTCGCCGCCGAAGAGCAATCCTGGTAGATCGGTCAGCGGGATGGCGACAGAGCCGACGGCCACGTTGAGACCGATCAACACGATCAGGGCGAGGCCCAACAAGATGAAGCAGGCGACATGGCGGCGGGTGCGTCGATCACCGACGTCAAGCGAGGCGTCGATCAAGCTTGTCGTGGCCAGACCGACCGCCGAATCGGCACCCCTCACTTTCGCCTCTCCTCCCCATGGTCCGCTGTGGGACATCGTATCGCTAGCTCAAGCGCCGCAGGAATTTGAGTTGGTCGTCAGCGCCGTCCGACCAGGTCAGCATGGCGCGGATGTCAGTCATCATCGTCGCAAGATCGGCCGAGTCTTGGTAATACACCTTGGTCGTCGTCCAGACCTGTCCAGTTTGAGTGGCCTGGAAGTCCTTCAGCAGTGGGTTGAGATCGGTGAACTGGCTCAACTGGGTCGGCGGCTGGCCCAGCGCGCCGTTATAGATGATGTAGTCAGCGTCCTTCACCAAGGCGTAGAACTGCTCCATCTCCAGCTTGACCGTGGCTGCTGCGGGATCATCGCCTGTCTCAGTGAAGCCGTAATCCCCGCCCGCCATGGTGATCATCTGGGAGAAGTAGTCGCTGGCCTTCCAGGCTGTGACGCCGCCATTGGAATTGATGTAGAAGAAGACCACTGTCTTGCCAGTCGCACCGAGATCAGACACCGCCTCGAACTTGGCGATCTGGTCGGCGAAGACCTCTTCGGCCTTGCCCAGTTTGCCGCTCAACAGGCCCAACAGCTTGATCCACTCGACCCGGCCCAAGGGGTGGTTCTCATAGCTGAAACGCTCCATCAACACCGGGACGCCGAGCGACTCCAGTTTCTCCCTCACCTCCGGGGCCTGCAGGATCATGGAGTTCTCAAGCGCCAGGTCGGGTTTGTCCTTGACCAGCATCTCGTAGTCAGGCGCGGAATACTTGCCGGGGTAGGCCATCTTGCCGCTGGTCATCTGGGCCTTGATCGCCGGGATGTGCCAAGCGTCGGCCTCTTGTGGCCCATAGCTGATGACATCTAGGGCGTCAAGGGCGGCGAACATGGACACCGATGGAGTCGACGCGTCATAAATGCTCGCCAAAGGCTGCCGCAGAACTGTGATATCAGACGCGATCCCCTTCGGGGTGTCAACTGACTCAGGAACGAGGATGTAGCGCTTGGTGGCGTCGCCCTCATTGATCGCGATCAGAGCAATGTCGTCTTGGTAGAAGTCGACCGAGAAGCCAGTGGCATACTGCAAGGCCAAGGCGTGATCCGGCTTCCAACCGTTGCCCAAGTCACCGGACGCTCCCAGGGCCACACTGGCCGCGACCGTGGCGGTGGTCGAGGTCGAACCGCTCGGCGACGAGATCGGAGCAGTCGAGCAAGCCGACAAGGCCAAGGCGCTGGCGAGAACGAGACCGACGCCGACCATGATGCGGCGCACAGGAGGAAGTGTCATGAAGGAACCCTTTCGATTGAGGTGGCGCGAAAGACGGGAGAACAAGCAAGGCTGGCGCCGTTGCAGCATGCGGGCGGATCGGGTCAGATGAGCCGGGTCAAGAAGTCGAACTGATTGGGCCGGCCATCGGTCCATGTCAACATCTCATGGATGTCGGTGACCATCGTTCCCAGACCGGTCATGTCTTGGTAGAAGTCCTTGCCAGTGGTCCATACCTGACCGTCTTGAACGGCTTTGAAGTCAGCCAGCAGAGGGCTCAGGGCGGTGAACTCCGCCAGGCTGGTCGGCGCACCGTCGATGGCGGCGTTGTAGATGACGTAGTCGGCGTCCTTGGCTTGAGCATAGAACTGTTCCATCTCCAGATTGACCGTGCTGGTGGCCGAGTCGTCGCCGAGGTCACTGAAGATATATCTCCCACCAGCCAGCTGAATCATCGCCGGAATGTAATCGCCCGACTTGCGGGCCACAGCGTACCCGGCGGAACTGATATAGAAGAAGGCGACCGTCTTGCCCGTGTCCGCTCGCCCGGCCAGCGCGTCGAGTTGGGCGGCTTGGTCGGCGAAAACCTTCTCGGCTTGCCCCTGCTTGCCCACCAAGACACCGATCAGTTTGATCCACTCGGTTCGCCCCAAGGGATGGTTCTCGTAACTCGACTGTTCCACCAGCACAGGAATGCCCACCGATTCCAGCTTCTCTTTGACGGCAGGAGAGTGGTTGATCATGGTGTTCTCAATGGCCAGACTCGGCTTGGCCTGGAGCAAGAGTTCATAATCAGGGCTGGAATACTTCCCCCCGAAGACGAGGTGGCCTTGCTCCATGGCAGCCTTCACACTCGGAACATACCAGGCGTCGGGCGCGAGGGAGGTGTACTTCATGTCGTCGAAGGCGTCGAGGGCTGAGAACAGGCTGACGACCGAGGTGGCCGCCACATAAGTGTTCACCAGCGGCTGGCGCAAGACGACGATGTCGGAATCGATACCGTCGGGCACGGCCCCGCCCTCGGGGACGACCAGGTAGCGCGAGTCGGTGTCACCGCCATGGATCATGACGAGGGCCAAACCGCCTTGATAGAAGTCGACGTCGAATTGAGTGGCATAGTCGAGTGACAGGGCGCGTTCGGGCTGCCAGCCGTTGCCGAGTCCACCTGAAGCGACAGATGGTGTCGACTCTCCGCTCACGGCGCCACAAGCGGCGACCGGTCCGACGAGCAGGAGAACCAGGACGGCAAGGATGGCTGACAGCCCGCGACGCATCTCAGGCGGCTTTCAACGTCGAAGAATCGAACCGCAACGTGTACTCCACCTGCTTCGGATCCCCCATGGCGACCGTCTCCGCTGTCACCGCCATATCGGTGTCGAGCACCACCGGCAGATCGACCACGCAGGGCTCGCCTGACGCGCTGGTCGGCGTGTGCTGGACACCGTCGACCTCGACCCAGGTGATCGACTTGCTCGACCAGGTCACCGTCGCGGTCATCGCATCAGCAGTGACGACCAAGGTGGCTGGAGACTCGACGCTCATCTTGCCGGATCCACCGGCCAGGGTGACCGCCACAGTGTACGTGCCGGGCTCGGGGTCAGCAGCGGAGGCCGGTTTCGGGGACGACGAAGGGCTGGTCGAGGGGCTAGTCGAGGCTGAGGCCGAAGAACTCGACGACACGGTCGACGTGGATGATGCGCCCGTGCCTGGTTGATTGGACGCGCAACCAGCGAAAACGGAGGTCGCGGCGGCGGCCAGCAGAGTGACAGCGATACGTGTCACGAGTGCCATTGGTCTGGTGGATTGTGTCATATTTGCCTTCTATATCAGTGATGATGGGTGGAGTTCAGATAGTGATAGCTTCGGCTGGAATGCGGTCAGACCAGAAAGTGACCGTCTGGTCGTACCATGTGCCCGGCGTCTTCATGGATTCGGCGGCGATCGCCATCGGTTGGTTCAAACGGCTGATGGGCACGACGTACACGTGGCGTCCTTGATCATCGGTCGTGAAATCAATGAAACTGTCCACCGCTTTAGCTGCCTGATCGGCTGTGCCGAGCGAGAACTTGCCATAGCCATCCCCGCTGAGTGTCATGGTGACGGTCATCGTCTCCGACTCGACGTTCAACTGTGCGTCGACGACTTTGAACATGGACTTGGTCGAGGTTGCCGTGATGGCGTACGTGCCCTCTTTGATCTGCCCAGCGGCCATCGGCGCAGCCGTGGACGAGGTTGAGGCAGTGCCCGACGCTGACTGATCAGGTGTCGGCTTGGGCGTGACGGCAGCTTGAGCGATGGCGGCCTTGGCGTGGGAGACGTAGATCTGCTGGATGTCTGGGTTTTGGCCCAAACCCTCGATCAAGGTCGTGACCTCGAAACCGGCTTTGGTGAACTCGCTCTTCCACGAGTCGGCCTCGTCCCCAGCCATGTCGTTGTTGGCATGGTCACCCGCGACCAGCATCAGTGGCTGGAGGACAACTTTGGTGACATGGGCCTCGGTGGCGGCTTGGATCATGTCCTGCAGGCTCGGGCTGGCCTCGACCGTGCCGACGAAGTAGTTTTTGTACCCCCCATCCTTCAACACTGCGCCGATCTTGGCGTAGTTGGCGTTGGACGGAGCCGAGGTGCCATGCCCCATGAAGATGACAGCGCTGTCGTCGCCGGCGTACTGCGCGGTGTTCTTGGCGATGGCCGCCGCCACCGCCTTGTAGTCGTCGTCCGTGGTCAACAGGGGCGAGCCGATCGAGAACGAGTCGAACTTGTCCTGATAGGTCATGGCCTCAGTCACCAGGTCGGTGTACTCATAACCCGCCATGATCGTGGTTGGCTGGATGACAAGGTCTTTCACACCGTCAGCCACCAGGCGGTCCATCGCCTGGCCGACATTGTCGATCTGGAGTCCATCGCGCTCGGCCAGTTTGTCGATGATGATCTGTGAGGTGAAGGCCCGACGTACTTCATAGCCTGGGTTGGCGTCCTGGATGGCCCTCTCAACCGCGCCAATGGTGAGGTCGCGGTTGTCGTTGTAACTCGTTCCGAAGCTGGTGACAAGAATGGCCTTGTCAGCAACGGTGGGGCTGCCACTGGTCGCTGAAGTCGAACCGGGTCCAGCGCAGGCCGACAGTGCCAGTCCTCCAGCCAGGATCGCGGCGATGAGGGGCAAAGTTCTACGACGGAGGGGAAATGTCATGACGATCAGTTGATCCTTTCGTGTGCACGTAGTGAAAGACCAACTCAGCGGTGAGGAGATGAACGTCATGCACACCAGATGGTGAGCCTTGGTTCATACCCTGGGGTCCGCAGAGTCGAACGAACCTCACACGATGTTGGGCCGGACAACGTATTCTGACTCGTCACAGATCTCAGCCACCTCGACGAAGAAACGTCGAAGCCCACAAAGATCAGCCCCATCGCCTTCCCAGACCATCGATCCAGTGGCGTCGTGATGGGGTTCCTGTGACTCACAGCAACGGCCTTGTGCAGGATTTTCACCCGCTTCCGTGACCGCCCCTCATGTGAAGTTGTGTGGACAAGATGACCGACCACCATCCATCAAGAACAAGAATCAATCATCAACTCCGATAGATTCCGCCACAAGCGGAATCCGTTGGTCAGCCTACTACACCTCACGCGCCATTCGGACAGGACTTTTCGGCGGTGAGGACTATCATGGTCGATGAACTGGTCATGGAAGTGGGTGAAAATCCCACACAAGGCCGTTGCCGTGATTCGTTGTCGACGACATGCGTGGACCATTGGACTTCCGTCCGAGAAGGGGCATGTCGGTGAGAACCGAGGATTGTGACAGTCCCACGTGTTCTCGGGCGATCAGTCGGAATACTTGCCGGTTCACGGTGTGGAAACCTCCGCACCGGGCCTCACTCTGCGAGCCTGAGAGGGATTGTGACGAACGGGTATTGCGCTACTGCGACGGGGGTGTCATCGCTTGACGACCCGTCTATGATGCGACGTTTCGTCTCCGGAAAATGGCTGCGTTGTGGCTACACCACCGGCTCGTGCGCGTCGGGTGCGGCCAAGGCGGCAACCCTCATGGCGCTGACGGGCGAAGACCTCTCGACAGTGGTCGTGTCCACGCCTGACGGGCATGAGCTGACCCTTGACGTGCTCGACATCAGCTCAGGAAACGGTTGGGCGAGTTGTGCTGTGCGCAAGGACGGTGGCGACGATCCCGACGCCACCGATCAGGCGCTGATCTACGCGCGGGTGGAACTGAGCGACAACAGCAGCAACAAAGGAATCGTCATTGATGGCGGTTTCGGCATCGGTCGCGTCACCCAACCGGGCCTGGACCAACCCGTCGGGGCAGCCGCGATCAACACCGTGCCGCGCCGAATGATCGAGCGTGCGGTGCTGGAAGGATGGGAACAGGCCGGCAGGGTTACGTCCGAGCGTCTGGGCCAGGGACCAGATCTGGCCGACACTGCCATCAACCCGGCCGTCGCCCCCGGTCTCACTGTCATCATCTCGTGTCCGACAGGGGAAGACATCGCCGCCAAGACCTTCAACCCCAAGCTCGGCGTCGTCGGCGGCATCTCGATCCTCGGCACCACCGGCATCGTCGAACCGATGAGCAACGCCGCCTTGATCGAGACCACTGCCCGCGAGATCTCGGTTCTGGCGGCGGGCGGAACCCGCGACCTGGTGATCGTGGTGGGCAACTACGGGCAGTCCTTCGCGACCACCGGCTTAGGGTTGGACCTCAAGGCGATCTCGGTGGCGAAGCCGACCCCTCAATACGGCTGGGTGAAGTCGAGCAACTTCATCGGCGAGGCCATCACTGCGGCTGCTCAGCATGGTTTCCGACGGGTCCTGGTGGTTGGCCATCTCGGGAAGATGTCCAAACTTGGCATCGGCATGCTCAACACCCACTCCAGCGTCGGCGACGGGCGAATCGAGACCCTGACCGCTTGCGCCCTGGAGGCAGGGGCGAGCCTCGACCTCTTGCACACACTGTCAGGTTGCGTCTCGACCGACGCGGTCGTCACCGCCCTGGCTGGAGCCGACCTCCTGGAGCCGACCATGAGCACACTCAAACGGCGCATCCAGGACACCTTCGACCGACGCACCCCCGGTCGTTCAGTGGAGGTCCACGCCGCGCCAACGCCAGACGATTCCCGCCTGACGCGTCCATCGACACCCCCGTCGACTGGGGATGAACCGACGGGTCTTCAGCTGGAGTGGGTCTGTTTCACCGGACTGAACGGCCAGTACACCACCGTCGCCCAGAGCGCGGGCTCAGCGGCACTCATCGCGGAATGGAGTCGATCATGACAGTACATTTCATCGGCGCCGGGCCTGGCGCGCCCGACCTCATCACGGTGCGCGGCCAGAACTTGTTGGCCCAGGCCGATGTCATCATCTATGCGGGATCCCTGGTCAACCCAGCATTGCTGGACAAGGCACGGCCCGGCTGTGAGATTCACGACTCCGCCACCATGACGCTCGACCAAACCATCGACGTGATCCAGACGGCACAAGCAGCGGGCAAGATGACTGTGCGGCTGCACTCGGGCGACCCCAGTTTGTACGGCGCCATCCATGAGCAGATGCGTCGCCTCGACCAGCTCGGTATCGACTACGACATCTGCCCAGGCGTCTCAAGCTTCTCGGCTGCGGCCGCCGCCTTGCGCATCGAGTACACCGTCCCGGAAGTGACACAGTCGGTCATCGTCACCCGGATGCCAGGGCGGACCCCGATGCCGCCGCGTGAGGCTGTCGCCGAGCTCGCCCGGCACGGTTCGTCCATGGTGATCTTCCTCTCGACGGGGTTGCTGAACGAGTTGAGCGCCGACCTCATCGCCGCCGGCCACAGCCCCGAGGAGCCAGCCGCCATCGTCCACAAGGCCAGTTGGCCGGACGAGCGGGTGGTCGGCTGCACCATCGCAACGCTCGCCACCGCCGCCGCTGAGCAGGGCATCCGGTCGACCGCCTTGATCGTGGTTGGACCTTGCTTGACCCATTCCGACAAGGTCTCACGGCTGTACGCCGCCGACTTCTCGACCGAGTTCCGCCAGGCCAGCCTATGAGATGTGCCATCCTCGCCTTCACCCAGCAGGGTCTCGACCTAGCCGAACGTTTGGCGTCACGGGCGAGCGGCGACGCGGACCAGGCCGGAGCACGTGGCCAGGAATCGACGCGGCATGAACGAACCGCTGGAAGCGCGCACTGCCCCATGGGAGCCGACACGGTGATCACGGTCGAACGTTGCCCCCGCGATGGCTTGGCTGAATGGACGAGAGCGCACTTCGCTCAGGAGGACGCCCTGATCTTCATCGGTTCAGTCGGCATCGCCGTGCGTGCCATCGCACCCCATATCGTCTCCAAGACCTGCGACCCAGCCGTCGTCGCGGTCGATGAGCAGGGCCACCACGCCGTGGCGGTGTTGGCGGGACACATCGGCGGAGCCAACGCCTTGACCCGGCGCGTCGCCGCCATGATCGGGGCGACACCGGTCATCACCACCGGCACCGACGCCCGCGGCCTGTTCGCGGTGGATGAGTGGGCTACCCGCCAAGGGATGCGCATCGCCAATCCGCGCGCCATCAAAGCGGTGTCATCGGCGCTGCTGGCCGGGCAGTCCATACGGCTGGCCAGCGAGATTGAGATCGGCGGGGATGCGCCTGAGGCGGTGGAGTACCACCATGTCACCGATGACATCTCCCGATCTGATGAGGCTCTCACGGCCATCGAGCAGGTCGGTGGCGGCGCTTCCTCCCAAGCCTTGGACAATGTTGTCATCAGTGCCCGATTCGGGGGGCGGCCCGTGACCGACTCAGGCGAGCCGACGAGTCGAGACATCCCAGCGGATGACACGGTGCTACGCCTGGTTCCAGCGGTCATCACCGCTGGGGTCGGGACTCGGCGCGGGGTTGCCAGCAAGACTATCGCCGCCGCAGTGGATCAGGCGATGATCCAGGCTGGATACGATCCTCTGGCATTGGCTGAGGTCGCCAGCATCGACCTCAAAGCCCACGAACCGGGGTTGCTCGCTTTCTGTGCCGAGCGTGGAGTTCCCTTGATCACTTTCAGCGCCAATCAGCTCGCTGTCGTGGACGGCGGCTTCACAGCGTCGAGCTTCGTCGCCTCCGTCACCGGTGTGGACAATGTCTGCGAACGAGCAGCGGTCGCGGCCAGTGGCGGGCCACTGCTCACCCGCAAAACCAGCCGCGACGCCGTGACAGTGGCTTTGGCCCTGCACTCGCGCGCCCTTCGCTTCGACTCACCCAGCACAGCCCGCTCAGCGCTTCTTCAACCATCGCCAGGCGACCCCGACTCGACACACTCGCCAAGGAGGACATCATGAAACTTTTGACGCTGGTGGGCATGGGCCCCGGTGATCACGCCGGCATGACCTATGCCGCTGACGAGGCCCTGCGGCTGGCCGACGTGATCGTAGGCTACAAGCGGTACATCCAGTTGATCCGGCCGATGTACCCTGACAAGGAGTTTGTCGCCACCGGCATGACCCACGAGGTCGACCGGTGCCGCCAGGGTCTGGAATTGGCCGCCACCGACAAGCGGGTCGCCTTGGTCTCCAGCGGTGACGCTGGAGTGTACGCCATGGGCGGCTTGGTCTACGAACTGTCGGTCGACTTCCCCGAGGTCGAGATCACAGTCGTGCCGGGGGTGACGGCAGCCACCAGTGGCGCCGCCTTGCTCGGCGCGCCCATTGGACACGATTTCGCTGTCATCTCGCTGTCCGACCGACTAACCGACTGGTCGACCATCGAGCAGCGCCTCGATGTCGCTGGCCAAGCGGATTTCTGCGTGGTGTTGTACAACCCCTCCAGCCGCTCCCGCAAGAACCACCTCGCTCGCGCCCGCGACATTCTGATGCGTCATAAGTCGGGCGACACCGTTTGTGGCTTGGCTCAACGCATCGGTCGAGCAGGTGAAGCGTCCACCGTGACGACCTTGGCGCGGCTGCGTGACGAGGACGCCGACATGTTCACCACAGTGTTCGTCGGCAACCACTCCACCCGTGTCATCAAAGGTCGGATGGTGACACCGCGCGGGTACGAAAACTCCGCCAGCCAGAGTCGGGGAATGACCCCCAGCCACACTCAGCCGCAGGACAAGTCCGGATCGGGCGACGGGCAGTCTGCCCAACCAGAGATGGGCACGAAATGATGAGGGAGCCTGCCCATGGTTGAGGTCGTCATCTTCGGCGGCACCACGGAGAGCCGCGAACTGGCCGGGTGGTGCAACGACCAAGCGATCACCAGCCTGGTCTGCGTCGCGACCGAGTTGGGCGAGAAAGTCCTGCCCGCCATGTCGGGGGTGACGAGCCAGGTCGGGCGTTTGGATCGGGCAGGCATGATCCAGTTGCTGCGCGCGACCTCGCCTCAGCTGGTCGTCGACGCCACCCATCCTTACGCCACAGTCGTGACCCGCACGGTGGTCGAGGTCTGTGCCGAGTTGGGCCTCAGATATGTTCGGGTCGCGCGGGAGGCGGGCAGAGCCCAAGCGCCAGGGATGCCAGACTCGCCTGCCGTGGTCACCGTGCCCGACATGGCCAGTGCCGTCGACTGGCTCGCCGGCACCACGGGAACCATCTTCGCCACCACAGGCGTCAATCAGGCCGCCCTTTTGTCCAAGGTGCCTGACTTCACTGAACGCGTCGTTCTGCGGATCCTGCCGACGGTGGAGTCAGTCGGCGCCTGCCTCGACTTGGGGTACCCCGCCAAACACCTGGTCGCGATGCAGGGACCCTTCGACCACAACCTCAACCTCGCCCTGTTCCGCCACTTCGACACGGCGATTGTGGTGACCAAGGATTCGGGAGACATCGGTGGATTCGGCGACAAGCTGACGGCGGCGGCCGCATGCGGGGCGACCACGGTGGTAATCACCCGGCCGATCGAACGCGGCGGTGTCGGATTGACTGAAGCGCAAGACATCATCACCCAGGCGGTCAGATCATGAGAACTATTGTTGACATCATCGGGACGGGGTTGGGGCCTGACACTCTGACGACCCAGGCTCGCGCCGCCATGGAGCAGGCCATGGTCGTGATCGGGTCTGCCCGCTTGGTCGCCCAGTTCGCCTCACCCGGCCAAACGACAGTCACCGCCACGCGACCAAGCGATGTGATCGCCGCTTTGCGGGAGGTCGCAGTGGAACCAGTCGTCGTTCTGATGTCAGGCGATGTCGGCTTCCACTCCGGCGCCGCCAAAGTCCACGCCGCACTGGCCGAGGATCCTCGGTTCGAGGTCCACTTGATCCCGGGGATCTCCACCGTCCAGTTCTTCGCCGCCCGGTTGGGGCTGGCCTGGGACGACGCTCATCTGGTCAGTTGCCACGGGGTGGAGGGCAACCTGGTCGCAGCGGTTCGGCGACATCGCCACACCATCGCTTTGACAGGCGGAAACATTCAACAATTGGCCGAGGATCTGGTCGAGGCGGGATACTCGGGCTTGGAGGTGGTCGCCGGTGAGGATCTTGGACAAGACCAGTCCGTGCCCTTCGGCTCATCCTCGGATAATCCACCTTCCGCCGACTCCAGCAGCCGGATGCCTGCCCCACCCGACACCGGGCCACACGAACGCGTCACCCGCACGACCGTCGCTGGATTGCGCGAGCGCGCTTGGTCATCGCTGACCGTTTTGTCGATCACCAATCCACGCCCCGACCCACGCACGCGCAGTGGCATCCTGGATGACGAGTTCACACGAGGCGACGTGCCGATGACCAAGCAGGCGATTCGTGCCCACGCCCTGGCCGTCCTCGCCGTCGCCCCGACCGATGTCTGTTGGGACGTCGGCTGTGGCACAGGATCGGTCACGATCGAACTGGCCCTGGCGGCGTACGAGGGCATGGTCTGGGCGATTGACAAGAAGGCCGACGCCATCGGGTTGACACAGACGAATTGCAGGACTTTCCACGTCGGCAACGTCCGTCTCAAACACGGCAGCGCGCCGCTGGCCATGTCCGAATGGCCCCCTCCCGACGTGGTGTTCATCGGCGGCACATCAGGCGATCTGGCCGAGATCGTCGAGGTGGCCCTGAGACTCAACCCCTTGGCCCGCATCCTCGTCACCGCCATCGCCATCGAGTCGGCCGCCGCCGCTATCAGGGTTCTGGCCAGCCAGGACATCGATCCCCAGGTCACCCAACTGAGCGCTGCGAACGGTCGAGCGGCTGGTCAGTTGCATCTGATGATGGCCCAGAACCCGGTCACCTTGATCTATGGACGCCGCCATGGATGAGTCAACCGAGACCTCGTCCACGGAGACGATGATCGGAACCGGGCCAGCCCCAAAGCCAGACACCACCGGACGCATCCTTATCACCGGCACCCGCTCGGGCGCGGGCAAGACGACAGTGACCGTTGCAGTCATCGCTGCGCTGAAGGCCCGCGGTCTCCCGGTCAGCGCCTATAAGTGTGGTCCTGACTATATCGATCCAATGTTCCTCAGCGCCGCTTTGGGTGTGCCTGCGCATAACCTTGACCCCTTTTTCTGTGACGCGACCACGCTGCGACATCGTTTGGCCGCCGCGCACGACCAGTTCGCCGTCATCGAAGGAGTCATGGGGTATTACGACGGACTTGGCTCAACCAGCCGCGCCAGCACCTTCACCGTGGCCAGTGCGACCGACACCCCTGTGATCCTGGTGCTCGACGCCTCCGGGATGGCAGCCTCCGCTGGGGCGATCATGAAGGGGTTCGCCAGCTATCAGGAGCCATCGGGCATTGCCGGCGTCATCGTCAACCGAGCCAGCGAACGGGGGTACGCCCTGATCGAACCGCTCATCCAAGAGGCTGGATTGACCCCACTCGGACACCTGCCACGCACCGACTCTGTGACCTGGCCCAGCCGTCGATTGGGCCTTGTCACTGCCGATGAACTGACCTGTTTGAATGACAGCATCAAGCGCTTGGCCGAGTTGGCTGAAGACCACTGCGACCTTGACGCGCTGACAGCTTTGGGGATGAGGGCCCCTGGCCTGTCTGGACCCGAGCAAGGGCCCAGACCTGGGTCTAAGGGCAGTGTGGTCATCCAGCGGATGGCGGCCCCTGGCCCGCAATCGAGCCCAGGCGACGTGAATTCGCCGGGATCAGGCGCGGCCTCGGGATTCCCATCCGCGACCCACCCGGAGCCCACCAAGCGGCGGGTTCGTCTGGCGGTGGCCCGTGACGAGGCCTTTTGCTTCATCTATACCGACACCCTCGACCTCTTCGAGTCGCTCGGCGCGGAGCTGATCTTCTTCTCCCCGATCGCCGACGGCCTGCCGCCGGATTGCGACGGGCTCTACCTTCCGGGAGGCTACCCCGAACTGCATGCCGAGCAGTTGTCGAACAATCGGTCCATGCGTGCGACGATCGCATCGATGATCGACTCCGGGACGCCGACCATCGCCGAATGCGGCGGGTTCATGTACCTTCACGACGAGATCGACGGACATCCCATGGTTGGCGCCATCAAGGGGCGCGCCTGCGCCACCCCCCGACTGCGCCGATTCGGCTACACCACCTTGACCGCTGACCGCGACAGTCTGTTGACCCCGGCCGGCGCCACTGTGTTGGCCCATGAGTTCCACTACTACGAGTCGACCGATCCAGGCGACGGTTTCACTGCCACCAAAGCCTCGACCGGGCAGACCTACCCATGCGTCCATGCCAC
>JAITVA010000191.1 GCA_031286045.1 Propionibacteriaceae bacterium
TGTTCCGCCACCTCCAAGACTCCCTGACCATTGTCTATAACGCGAACGTCCCATCGATAGGAGGCACTGGAGTAGGACAAGGACGGCTCGGGCTGGTCTTTGTCCTCAGTGATGAGGAAGGAGTAAACGCCGGGCCCACTGAGGGACCGAGTGGACCCGGCGGTCTGTGTGGCCACAGCAGGAGCCGGATCTGTGACCTGGTTGCTTGCAGCGGTCGGGGGGGCCGGGTCGCTGCTCGCGGAGGAGGTGGTCACGTCACCGGCGCCTGCCGTGGCGGAGGGATCGACTCCCTCGTCGCTCGCGACGTCGAAGACCGCGCGTTGGCATTGAAGGAGGGAAGTCCCTTCAACAGGGCAGACCAGCGCAGCAAACTGGTCGGACGGTGCCAGAGCACGTCCTTCCAGTCGTTTGGTCATCGTCAGGTCGGAGCCAACCTGGATTGGGGGGGGAGCATACCTGTTCTGGAAGACGAGAAGTGCATCCGATGCGGCGAGATCGCCTTCACGTGTCGCTTCGCCCACCACCGAGTACCCGCTCGGCAGTGAATTCTCTGTCA
Source organism: Propionibacteriaceae bacterium (assembly GCA_031286045.1). Taxonomy (GTDB): domain Bacteria; phylum Actinomycetota; class Actinomycetes; order Propionibacteriales; family Propionibacteriaceae; genus WQYJ01. The sequence goes on from JAITVA010000191.1 coordinate 557, forward strand.
CCGCATAGGTGGCGTCACGTGGCAAACCAAACACAACAGCTAGCTGGTCTTCCTGGAGGGTGAGGTCACCGTCGGCGGGGACAGTGCCGAGACGCACTGGCTCCTCGCTGTCGCCCACATCATGAACAGCGTACTCAAGTGCCTCTTCTATGGGCGTCCCATCGGCATCGAACACATCCACGGTGAAGTGGAAGTCAACGCCCGGACTGGGGTTGAGGCCACTGGCGGCTACCACCTCTTTACGGAGCGTCAGGGTCGCGGGCGCCTCGAACTGGAGGTAACCATTGTTGCCCAGGGTTGTCGTCACTGTGGCCGAGTCATAGGTCGCCTGTCGAGCCATCGGGTCGGTGTCAGTCACATTGGCGTGGGCGCCCTCAGGGTCATGACAGACGTACTCGCCGTCCTCCCAGACCACATCGAAGCATTTGGGCTGGTCCATCGCAGCCGGTCGACCAACGTTGTGCAACCCGGACTCCACAAACGTGAGCCCGTCCGACTCAAAGACCCCAGGACCCTCGGGGTTGAAAGTGGTGGCTCGGATCAGATCACCCTTCGTCGTCTGCAGCATCCGAGTGACCGTCTCGACCGTGGTCCGGGTCTCATCGGTGTACACATAGTCCGTGACTTCGTAATACACCGGCGCGTCGTCAGGCATCTCTTCCCACTGCGACCACCTGAGCCCACTCGACCCGTCACGGCTGGAGAAGAGCTGTGTGTCAGAGAAGTCGAGATTCCCCGTGAAGCGATAGTAGTCATTGGTGACCTCAGGTCGCCAACTGGCAGTCGTCAGGGCATGGGCCGCGCCCGCCTGGTCGACCGTGAAGGCATTCGAATAGAAACGTGCCCTGCCGTCGACCGTGTTAGTGGTGAGGTACTGTGCCAGAGCCGTCCCATCGGTCGAATCACCGACGTTGAGGCTGGCCGGGTGGCTGAGCGCCTCGACCACCCCAGGCTTGGGGGCGACTGTGTAAACCAGGTGCATGGGGTGGGCCGACGACACCGTCATCGCGGTGGCCTGGCCATACTCGTCGGTGGTGATCCGGGCCTGGCTGGTCGGCAAGAGCGCGGCGGGCACCTGCAGCGTCACCTCGTCGCCAGCCGCCAAGGAGCTGTGCTGACGCACAGTGATGATGACGTTGTCAACGTTGGTCGGCCCGGCGAGTGTGTTGGCCTCGTAGGTTCCAGAGAAGACGTGGCGCGTGACTCCGCCGCCGAGATCCTGGGTCGTCGGATCGACGAAGGTCCGTCCATCGCATTGGGTCGGATCTGAACCCTGGGCCGAGCCCGCACAGAACACCAACCGCTCGACCCCACTGACCTGCATGAAGGCCCCAGTGACGTCATGGAAGGTGACATAGCCCGAGGTCGCCGCAGTGGCGCCCTCCTCGACGAACAAGGGATAGTTCACCTCGTCGGTGACGATCGTGTGGGCGATCTGGGCGAGGATATCTGTCACGTCGTCAGCCGTGATCGGCGTGAAATAGCCGTCATCGTACTTCAGCCCGTCAGGACCGCTCGGGTCGTACATGGCCGCGCCGCCCACCGGATGAGTCATGGCGTACATCTGTTTATTGGTGTTGACCACAACGTCCGGCGACCCTCCAGTGAAGTACGTCTCCCACGCTTCGGTGAACCCCCTGGCCATACTGTTGGACTTGTTCCCAAGTTCCACCGAAGGGTTCAAGGTCGCCCGAGACAGGTTGCCTGAACTGACACCCATGGTATCTGTGCCGAGAGCGACGGTGTACACCTTGGCTGGCACATCGGCCAGAGCCATGGCCTGATTGTAGGTCTCGTCGTTGTAGACGTCGGTGATCTTGGCCTTGAGGTAGGCGGCTGCCATGGCCGCTTTGAAACCGTTGCCGACATAGGGGTCACTGCCATTGCCCTGCGTGCCTGAACCCAGCGGAACATCCCACCAACTGCCACTGTCCGCCTCCACGCCCGCCGCCGACGACAAGGTGGCGCCACCGTCGGTGAAGACCATGACGTTGGGGACCCGCTGATCAGCCCCTGACACGAGATCTGGAGACTGATCAGCCAAAATACCCATTCCGTGAGCGATACCGGCATGGATGTTGGTGGCCTGCGCGCGCCCGCCCTCATAACCGACGATCATCTGGTTGGTGGCTGTGTTCAACACCATGCGAGCACCGGTGGCCATCCGTTCAATCGTGACGTAGTCGCCAGCCTCGTTCACGGGCGCCGGGGTTCCCAGCGGAAAGATGGTGCCAGCGCCTGAGCCGAACTGGACCAGAGCCACTCTATTGTCAGGGTTGGCCTGGGCGATGACGCCGATCGCCATGTTGACCGCCTGGGCCATGGCGTAGGCCCGGGAGTGCTGGTACCTGTCACCGTAACAGGAGTTCGACGGATTGTCGGGGATCAGTTCGACGCATTCGTTCATTGAGGCCGAGTTGTCGAGGATCATGACCACGTCGACCGGGAGCTGAGCCTGGCTGGTGACAACCTTGGTCGAACCCATGGCCGACAAGCCGACGGTCAGCTCGTTGGGGTCGACCTCGATCGCGGCGGTGGAATCGTCCGAGTCGGTATGGAGGGCCTGCGCCAGGTCGTCGGCGAAGACGGTCTTATCGACCCAGATTCTGCCCGAATCGCGAGCCGCCAGGTCGTCTGAGCCGTCCGCCGCTTCGGAATAGTCGTGGTACGTCGCTGGATCGACCACCTTGCCCACGGCAGTGTCAGCAGTCAAAACACCGATTTGCTCGCTCATGAAGGTCCCTGTGGAAGTCGGAGCAGCAGCGGTCACCGGCACGCCCACAAACCCGATGCCCACCAAAGCCGACATCGCCACCACACTCGCCAATCCCCCGGCCGCGAGTCGATAGCCGTAATCCACGTGTTCCATGGACATTTCCCCATCTCACGTCATGTCCCTCATGACTGACCGGTTCCGACGGCTCCCACACCGCCGACAACAGGCCCCCCACTGCCCGGTCAATGAGCCACGGTCACGCAGACCCATAAATGCTGACCCCAAAGCAGCAGGTTCAACCAGTATAGACGCTTCACTGCGTTATGTAAATGACAAAATTCCTAGTCACGTGGTATTTTTGGGAGTTCTTATGGTTAGCTTGGCGATATACCTATCGTGCCCATCACTTGACAAGGGCGAAGGACAATTCGGCACTGACGTGAAGGGCGTCGCCGACATGGCCTGATCCGGCGATGAAGTAGAAGGGGGCTTTGGCGCGAATCAGCTGGCTCCGGAAGACGATGGTGTCGCCGGGATGGACCGGCTTGCGGAAACGTACCTTATCCATGCTCGTGAAGTAGGGGGTGGCGCCCGTCACCTGGTCCGCCAAGAGGACACATGAGCATTGCCCCATCATCTCACAAAGCATCACCCCCGGCACCACCGGGTTGCCCGGAAAATGCCCCTGAAGGAAGAACTCTTCACCAGTCACGGTGTACTGGCCGACCGCCACTGGCGCACCGTCGTCGCCAGCCTCCAGTCGCACCTCGTCCACCAGCAACATCGGCGGGCGATGAGGCAAAACACCCATGATCTCGTCGCGGTTCATTCCATCATCCTTCCCGTACGGGCGCGGCCGGTCGCCGCCCATCCACCCTAACAAAATCCAGCCCGGGGTGGGAAGGGCCTCGTGTCACTACCCATGGGTGTCGTGCGGCGCGCCAAGTAGCAAGCGCAGAGGGCGTGGAGCGCCGCCGCGAGCGAGCCCGCACAGCACCAATGGGCAGTGGATAGCCCGCAGGCAGGGCTATCTTCGGTCAAGGCGCCGCCCCAAGTCCGACCGTCCCCGTCAGCACCGGCTGACCCGACGAGCCAGCTGAAGGAACCATCCCGCCCCGAGCCGAAACCCCGTCCAACGACTCACCAGCCTTCGACCCCCACCACAGTGCCGCCGTGGCCCGTCCATAGCTGAGCAAAGTATGAGGTCTTCGGACCCCTGACTCATACTTTGCCTCAGTCATGTCACCAATTCGTACCCCTGAGCCGACACAACTATGACCCCCAATGACAACCGACCCTCAAACAGCCAGAGATTGCTCAGTTATGTCAACC
>JAITVA010000096.1 GCA_031286045.1 Propionibacteriaceae bacterium
GGGGTACTTCTTCAACATTCAGGGCCGAGTCTGCCTGGAGGGTCTACTCGTCTTCGGCTTCGGCTGTGTCGCCGTGATCTATTTCCTGGCGCCGCTGCTAGACAATTGGTTGAGTCGAATTCCCCCACGTGTTCGCTATGCCATCGTCATCGTTTTGTCAGTCGGATTTCTGACGGACTTGGCCTTCGCCTGGATGTTCCCGCGCACCGGTAGAGGGATCACCTGGTGAGGCATGAACGGTTCATCAAGTATCATTCCACTATCGGCATGGATTCTGTTTTGACAGGAATTGTGACTGCGCACAAGAATGGTCCCATGAACAACTCTGAAGCTTGGCTGCGCTCCATCACGAGGGACGCGGAAGGCGTGGTGTCTCGTCGCATCGGCGTCTACCAATCCACCCTGTCGCGACAACTCCGCGCCGACAGCCTGACCCCCACGAGCATCGTGGCGATAGCACGGTCCTACGGCGCCTCGCCGGTGGCTGGCTTGATCGCAACCGGCCTCATCAGCCCCGATGACATCGCCCGTGCCCAAGGCAGCGACGCCCTGACCCGCGCCAGTGACGCTGACCTGATCGCCGAGCTACGTCAACGACTGACTGATCGCTGAGGGTGCGCTTCGCCGCCAGGCGCCTGGCCTGAGTCGGTGGGTCGTGACACCGACCCCAGGTCCCCGTCTGGTCGGCCCAGCCGGCCTTGGGGGTGGCCTTCGAGCATGTACGGTCTGGTTTTCGTGTCACCCGCGGGAGTCTCTCGTCGGTTCGGCTTACCGGGCGATGCGGCGCCGGGAGCCCGGGGCGTCTCATCGCGAAATGCCCGCACAGGGAAGCAATGCACGCCAGTGGCGAGTGTAGTAAGCTATGGGACGCTCAATGAGTTGGTGGCTTGGTCGTCAACATGGGCGATGAGGTCGATTCGGGTTGTGGCGCAGCTTGGTAGCGCACTTGACTGGGGGTCAAGGGGTCGCAGGTTCAAATCCTGTCAACCCGACCAGAGGTTCGATGTTTAAACCTGCGACATCACAGATGTGTTGGGTGGTGTCGTTGTCTGATCTTGTTCCGTTGTGCCGGTTGAGGGCGAGTTGTTGGATCTTAGGGTTGCAGATGATTTCGAATCCGTGGTGGAGAACAGGCTCACTAGTGGTTTCGTTGACGAGGATGTGTTTGAAGAAGGCTTGGTTGCACAGGCGGCGTTCAGCTGGGGCGAGTGACATGTAGAGTTGATGGACATCCCCGGCGAGGGTGAGGACGTCATCAAGGTGGGCTTTCGCGTTCTCATAGACTTCCCGACTGGCGTTGATCCGGGTGTCGAGGAGGACGAGTTGCCGGGCGATGCGGTCTTGTTCCTCTTTCAACAAGTCGAGGGGGACGGCTCCTGCGTAGTGAGCTTGGAGCAGGGTCTTGCGTTCAGCCAACAGATCAGCCCGGTCGTGTTCGGCTTGGGTTTTGTCGGTTTTCGCGCTGGCATACAGTTTGTCGAATTCGGTGGTGAGGAGCTCCCGCAGGGCGGTGACAACATGGGCAGGAATCGTGATCCGGCGGTAGAGGTCTTCGACGAGGGTTTCGATCTGGTCGACGGGCATGGATCGTCTGGTGCAAGTGGTGCGTCGGGTGTGTTTGCCTGCGCACACGAAGTAGGGGTAGATCATTCCGGTGTGGGATTTCGCGTTGCACAGGATCAAGCGTGAGTCACAATCTTTACAGCGCAGGGTGCCTTTCAAATGGTGGGAATGGATCTGGGTCTTGTCGCGTGCCTCCAAGTGCGCGGCCAGGATGGTTTGCACACGCCACCACAGGTCAGGGTCGACAATGCTGGGATGTTGTCCGTCGTAGGTGGTGCCTTTGAAGACGATGTCGCCTTTGTAGTAGGGGTTGGTCAGCATTTTGTGGATCGCTGACACCGACGGGATGTTGGCTGGTCGTTTGGGTGTGGGACGTCTGGTGAAGCCCTTGTCGGCGAGTTCCTGCCGCAGGGAGGCGACCGAGTGGTTCCCGGTGGCGTAGGCTTGGAAGGCCCATAAGACCAGTGGTGCCCGGTCGGGGTCAAGGTCGACTGAGGCGATGTCTCTGCCGAGGGGGTCTTTGGTGTGGGTGTTGATATAGCCGATGGGTGCCTTGCCATTGGTACCACCCAGACTGGCTTTGGTGGTCATGCCTTTGACGACTTCGGTGGCGAGGTTGCGGGAGTAGAACTCAGCAATGGTGGCCATGATCCCATGCACCAGTATCCCCGACGGGGTCTCATCAATGGATTCAGTGGCGGACACTAATGTGACTCCGGCTTGTTTCAACGCCAAATGAATGTGAACGTCATCGGCGCGGTTACGAGCGAGTCTGTCGATTTTGTGGACGATGCAATAGCTGACTTGATGGGTTTTCACATACTCGATCATCGCCTGGAGTGCTGGCCGGTCAGTGGTTTTCGCGGATTCCCCGGCCTCAACGAACTCTTCGACGACGACTGCACCCAAATCGGTGGCTTTCTTGTAGGTCGCTTGACGCTGCGCCGGGATAGAGAATCCTTCGTCTCGTCCACCGCGAGTGGCTTGTTCTTTGGTGGAGACCCGTAGATAGACGACGGCCATGGTCGCGGTTGAACCCAAGTCAGCCAACTCGGTCGGTATCTCAGGTGTGGGATGGTGACTCATTGCTGATTGTCCTTTCTTGAAACTGGGTTTGGATAGGGGTGCGGCCCCGGACTCGACAAGACGGGTCCGAGGCCAGGGTTGGTCCATGTTACCGTCCGTCCACCCCTGCTGGTTGGGCTTTTGGCCTTGCGGGATGGGGTTTCTCCGAGTTGGCGCGGGCCAGGGCGAGACGGAGGAACACTTGGGCGAGTTTGTGTAAATCTGGAGTCTCCAACGGGTGCGGTTCGAGAGTGAAGTGCCGGTCCTCGCCTTGCGGACGCCCGACCCGACCTCTTGCTCTGCTACTCATCATCACCGCCTTCAGCGTCATCCATCAAGGCCAGGTATCTGGCTTCAATAGTGCGGCGACGCCTGACGTCCCACAACACGAGGGTCACGAAATCGTCATACCGATCAGTCTGGTTGACCGGTGGGGGCCATTCATCTGGCTCGGGATCGGGTTGTCCTGGCCATCGGCTGGTGGTTTCGGGGCGACAGGTGTCTGGGCGGCAACCCAGTTGGGCTGTGGCTTCACGCATCCGGGTTTTCCACTCATCCAAATCCCTGACCCACCCGAACGGTGCTGAGCCGTGTTGGTCGGGATCAAAAGCTGCCTGCCAGTGGGTGTGTAACGCCGATAAATGCTCCACAAGCAAAGAGTGCCTGTGCCAAAACGGTGGGATGATCTGGACAGGGATTGAGAACACCCGGCGCAGATCTTCAACCCACTCATTCAACGCCAACCATTCGAACTCAGCCTGATCAGCGGTCAACGCAGCCCACACAATCGGATGCGGCGGACCACCAGCAGGCAGGGCTTGGTTGGGTTGGTTGATGTCGTCCCAGTCGATGGGGTCGATGGGTGTGGAAGTCACAATCGCACCGCCTTTTCAGATGCCCAGCACGGTGGCTGGGGTGGTCTGCTCGGCTGGTGGAACCTGGCAGGTGTTGGTGGGGCCTTGCTGAACCCTGGGGGTCCGATCCACTTGGTAGAGAGTGCGGGCAGCGTCGTGGCCGATCTTGCGGGCAGCGAACTCCTCCCGAGACTCCACCACACCGTCAGCATTCGGTGACTGATAGGAGTGGAGGTAGCCTTCGGCGATGAACTTGTCACCCTTGGCGAACACAGCGGCGGCACGCTCAGCGGTTCTCCCGAACAACACCAGATCGTGGAAAGTGGGTTCTTGTTGGGTGAAGGTGGCGTCCTCGTTACGCACCCAGTGTTCTTGGCCGACCCTGATGTAGGCGCGGGCTTCCCCATCGTCGCTGCGGGTCAGCCTGGGGGTCGAAGCGATGAATCCCGACATCGACATACTGGTTTTGATAGACATAATGACTGTTCCTTGATACTTGGGCGGCACCCTCGAAAACGGTGCCGCGTTCACACGTCATGTGCGCAGCAGAACCCGTCAAGAACGACCTATGGGGGTGTTGCCTGTCGGTACCGCCCGAGGCGGATGAGAGTGGCTGGTCATGGCGAGCGTGGGAGCGTGTTGGCGGTCTGGGAGAATAGGTGCGTGTCAGAACAACCACCAGCCGACCGGCCCGTGCCCACCCCTGGCAT
>JAITVA010000097.1 GCA_031286045.1 Propionibacteriaceae bacterium
AGAACGACTGCCGTAAGAATGGTGTGTTTCAGAAGGATGCCCAGGCCCTCCCCATCTGTCAGGTGAGGGTACCTGGCTTGCCATGGAATGAAGAGCATGGGCACGAGGAGCCATGCGAACATCGATGATAGCCAGATCAGTAGAAAGAGGACGATATCTGCTAGGAGTGTGCGCTGAGTGCGCCATCGTAGGGCGGAGCGCCATCCATAGGCGATGGCGGCGTTGAGCATCACGAGGGAGAATGTGGTCACTGCGGTCCACAGGATGATTGATGATATTACTAATGGGGCTGTTTGCAGGTGGACTGAGCACATTCCTCTGACGAGAGAAAACGTCGATTCCAGATTCCGACTACTAACCGTCGGATTAGTGATTATGGGTGAGATTGGTCGTGAAATAGTGGCCCTGGGGGCGCGACTCGTTAGGCCTTCTCCTGTGTACGGCGGGACGCCCACAGCGCGTACCCCAAGATGCCACCCCAGATTAGAAACCACGGGTCCCACAAGAAGGCATGGCCGTTGATGGCGCGGCTGGTCCAAGGGTCACCGGGCATTCTTACTACTCCGGCTTTGGCTAGGGAAAACCATGCTGTTTGTGTGGCTCCCCAGATGGTGATCATCCCGGCGGCGACCCATCCCAATATCCGAGCGGCACGTCTCAGCCAGGTCGGAAGCCGGGCGGAGATCTGGGTGATGGTCACCAAGCCGAGCAGTGCCGCGCCCGTCTTTGCGATGATAGCGAGCCACTGAACCAGCGGATTCAGCGTTGTCGACATTTCGCTGGTCGGCACCCAGCGGATGGGGAAGACGGTGTCAACTAGCCACGGACTCCCCAACGCCCAAGAGACATTGAACCCAGTGAAGCCCAATCCCAGCAGGCAAGCAAGAATCCCTGGCCACATTGGCGCCTGGCGAGTCATGACATGAGTCTATCGCGAGCCAGATGGGACTTCGGGCACCTGGGATTGGGTCTCGCAGCTAGTCCAGTATGAAGAGGCCTGGGCGGCCGTTCTGAGACTGCATAGAATATCGGCATGAGTCCAAACGACAATGACCTCGTCCCGGCACCCATTCTCGCGACGCGGCGGTTGATTGTGCGTCCGATGGTTGCCACCGACATGGAGGATTTGGCGGCGATTCTGCAGGATCCGGTGGCCATGACGGCGTATGAAGGGCCCTTCAGTGACGAGGAGGTGCGTCGGTGGCTGGATCGCCAACTGGAGCGGTATGCCGACGATGGCTTCGGGTTGTGGGCGCTGCTGGCGCGCGACACGGGGCAGATGATTGGGGATTGAGGCGTGACATGGCAGGACATGGGCGAGGTGCGCCATCTGGAGGTGGGCTACCATCTCAAACGAGCGTTCTGGCATCAGGGCTACGCCAGCGAGGCGGGCGCGGCTTGTCGGGACTGGGCCTTCGATCATCTCGGCGCGGATGAGGTGTTCGCCCATGTCAGAGACATCAACATCGCGTCGATGAACGTCGCTATTCGGCTCGGAATGGAGGTTCGTGCCCGTTTCACCACGCATTATCGGGGTGTGGATATGCCGCATTATGCCTTCAGTGCGCGTCGGGGATGACTGCGCATGAAGGGCTGTGCTCAGTTGGGGCAACGAGTCTGTAGTGTGATCGAAAACTCGGCTGATGGTTCCCTCTGCTCTGTGCGATAGTCCCGTCACAAGCTGCGCAAAAGGGAAGTTGAGAGCTGCGTTAAGGTATAACCAGTGGGTGGTTGGAAGTGGTGTCCCACCACGCGCTCAAACAAGCTGAGGCACGTCGGCTCCTACCAAAAGCGATGCTCGGCATCTGCTGTGGATGAAGGAGCAACTGGGTGATCGGTTCGTCGGTGGCGTCCTCCTCCACATCGGTCGTTTCACCTTTCCGCTAGCTGATGGCATCGTGGCGGCCCCCATCTCAACCTTATGGTCGACGTGAGTGTGCCGAAGTCCGGGTTTTGGGAGCCTGCGGGCGCCTGGTGAGAGATCGAAGGAAGGATGATCATGACGAGTGCTGAGGCGATGACGCGTGCGATCCGCCTGGTCGCGTTCGACGCCATGGGAGTGGTTTTCGCCAGCGGGGACGATGTGGGCGAACTGCTCATTCCCTACCTGCGAGGCTTGGGATGCACGCTCGATGAGGCTGACATCCAGCGCTGGTATCTGGAATGCAGCCTGGGGCGCATGACCTCCGCGGACTTCTGGGAGCGATGTGGGGTGTCGGGCGACGACGAGGAGTACCTCGAATCGCACAGGCTCACCTCGGGGATACTCGATCTGCTGGCGTGGACGCGCGCACAGGGTTTGCTCGTGGGGCTCTTGTCCAATGATGTGGCTGAGTGGTCGGCCCTGTTGCGGCGCCGGTTCGGGCTGGATGAAGTCATGGACGTGTGCGTGATCAGCGGCGACGCTGGTGTGCGCAAACCCGATCCGGCGATCTTTCGTCAGTTCGCGGCGCAGGCTGATTGTCAGCCGGGCGAGATCCTCTTCTTCGATGACCGGCCAGCCAACATCCAGGCGGCGCGGGACGCCGGTTTGACCGCGCGTCTCTTCGCTGACGTTGGCCAGGCTCGACGAGTCATCCCAGCCCTGCTTGGTGGGCGAGCCTGCGATGATGATCGGAAGAAGAGGGGATGATGGTAGCGAAGGGGGTGCGCCATGACGCGCTATGACGATGTGATGACGGCGGCCAGAACCGAGCTGACCGGGCTGATTCGACAGAAGGATGCGGCTGGGATCGCGGCGATTCGGTCGATGATGGCAGAGGTGGAGAACGCCTGCGCGATTCCTGCGGACAAAGGAGTCGATAGAGCGACAATTGGGCCGGGTTCGACGCCGGAAGGTGGTGGTGAGGCTGAGGGCAGGGTAGCAGTTCGAGTGGGTCATGATGGGGGCGAGGCGGGCGAGGGCGCCGGCACGGGTGTCGCTGGTGAGGCTGACGAGCCAAGTCAGCACATTGCTGGAGCAGGGCGTCATGGGCTGACCGAAGCGCAGCGGCGCGTCCTGTCCGATGCCGAGGTTGACCAGATCGTGCGTGATGAGATCGTCGCCCGGCGGGAAGAAGTGGCAACCTTCGAGCGTCTCGGCCGTGACCGCGAGGCCGCCATCGCGGGGTACCAGGCTGCATTGCTGCAGCGTGTGGCGCATCGCTGAACCACGCCCCTCACCCCGCTGTTCTGCGGCGGAACCCCTAAGTTTTTCGACTTGATCAGCCATGTCGTCCCGCTGCGTCCCACGCAATCAGTCAGGGTTCGCGTACAATCGATGGCTCATGAATAGAATCACCAAGGTCGCACGCGCGCTGGGCCGGTTCATCAACCGGACGGGCGTTGTCATCATGCGCTCAGTCAACCTGGTTAGTTTTCTAGTCACCGCAGTTCTGATCATCGCTGTCCTCGGCGCCTACTTCGCTGACAAGTACCTCGCCAACGGGTATTACTGTGATTATCTCGTCCAGTCCGTGATGAACATGGATGTCGGATGGGTTCCCGAACTGGCCCGCCGCGTCTACCTCTATCCGGTGGAGTCCTTGGTGATCGTCGGGGCCTTCTTCCTCGTCGGATCCGCCGTCAAGCTGCTGTTGCGCAAGGCCTTCGTGCGCAAAGGGAAACCACGCACATTCTTCGGCACTGTCGCCAACGTCATCCTCAATGTCGCCCTCAACATGATCTTGGTGGTCATGTTGACCGGGGTGGTCGCGACGGTCGCTCTGGTGTCGCACCGCTACTCAGGCCCCGAGGTGGCCACCGGTGCTGGTGACTATCAGTCGGCGTCGATGGCCATCAACGAGATCATGATCGAGATTGAGAAGGACCCTGGCTATGTGACCAATCTGACTGTGGCCGAGCGCGGGCAACTGCGCCGCCAGGTCAACCATCTGATCGACCTTCAGCTGGGTCCAAAATCACCCTGGGAGCACTATCTGAGGAACCTCCTGAATGAGGGGCCCGCGACTCTGGACGAGATGATGGCGACTTTCGCTCATCCCGAGGTACAACAATGGACCTTGCTACCACCTGATCAGGCGGCGTACCACATGTTCGGTCCTGAGGGGGAGTTCAATCTGAAGTTCGTCTCCGCCGACGGGCTGCTGGAGGCCGTGTACAACAAGGCGGGCGTCTTGCTGACAGAGGACAACGACCCGGTGAACATGGGGACCTACAACTTCGCAGATCCGGTGACCCAGTCGAAAAAGCACTCCACCTACGACGTGCTGCCGTACTATCAGTGGGGCAATACTGCGGGCACATGGTCCATCGCCCACGATGTCATGGGTCCACTCCACGCCGTCGACCGATACTCGTCCAGTTCCGCTGCGGTGGCGCATTACGAATCCTGCCGGGCGAAGATCGCCGCCGCGAAGGGGCAGCAAGGGTGAGTCGGTGGGGATCAGGGGGGTTGCGGGGTAGTCGGCCTGGCGCATGGGCCTCCTGAGGTGGTGACGCGGCGGCGGGATGCGAGGGTGCGGGCCGACTCGCTGCCACCACGGCAGCCGAGAGTGTGGGTGCGAGGGGTGCTCCGGCGGCGGGTTGCGGGAACAGTCAGTCATAACTGAGCAATAAGTAATGGCAAGCAGTGGCAACTGCATTCTTTGTATGGGTTATGTCGTGGTTTTGGGTCGTGTTGGCGACATGACTAGTACAAAGAATGAAACCGCCGCCCATTTCTATCAGACTTTGCTCGCTTGTGTCATTGGGGCTGGATCGCACTGTCCTGCCAGCCGTCTCGCCGGGAGGAGTGCCGGTCAGGGAACGCCCAGTCGTGTCGATGGAACTGGATCACCGCGCTGCCAGCATGGCTGGCGGTCTGCTGGCCAGGAAGGTCTGTGTCGAGCGAATGAGTCAGACCGAATGAGTCGGGGCTAAGGGTAAGTTTCGGGCGAATTCTCGTGTGGCCGTGTGGCGGAGCATGTCAGGGCCCTCTTTGCTTGAGAATGGGAGTGGCAGCTTGGCATCGAACTGGCCACACAGGACACCGACCCACTCACAAGGAGACACCATGACCATCACCAAACGCACTCTGGGCCGCTCGAATCTCCAGGCTCCGGCCGTTTCGATTGGCGCTTGGGCGCTGGGCGGAACAACGAACGGGCAACCGAACGGCTACGCCGGTGGCGATCCCCTCGAATCCCAACGTGCCCTCTACTGGGCCGCCGAACAAGGCGCCGACTTCATCGACACTGCCGACGCCTACGGGGCGGGCGCGTCAGAGCGCGCCTTGGCTCCGGTTCTGCGCGACTTCCCCGGCATCAAGGTGGCGACCAAGGTGGGCAACTCCTTCGATGAGGCCACCGGGCAGGCCACCGGCCCCAACCTTGATCCCGATTACATCCGTGGCGCTCTTCAGGCATCACTGCGCCGGCTCGGCCGCGAGGTGATCGACGTCTACCAACTCCACACCTTCGACTTGACCGATGCCAAGGTCGATGAGATCGTCGGTCTGTTCGAGGAGTTCGTCGCCGCTGGGCTGATCCGCTGGTACGGCGTCTCCAACGACAAGCCCGATCAGATCCGCCGCTTCGCCCTGGGTGAGCACTGCACTGTGGCTCAGATCCAACTCAACGTTTTTGATGACAACCCGGCTGCGCTCGCCGCCTGCAGCGAGTCAGGGCTGGGCGCAATTTGTCGCTCACCCTTGGCCATGGGGTTGCTGGGTGGGCGCTACTCGGCCGAGAATCCCATCCGCCTCGACGACATCCGTGGCACGCAACCCGACTGGCTGAAGTGGTTCGACGCCGGTGTGCCCACCGCTGAATACTGGGATCGCCTCCAAGCCATCAGAGCCTTGCTCACCACCGGTGGACGGACCCTCGCCCAGGGCGCGCTGGGTTGGATCCTGGCTCGGAGCAGCTTCGCGGTGCCGCTGGCCGGTTTCACGACCCAGGCTCAAATGGAGGACAACTTTCACGCCGGTCAGATGGGCCCACTCGACCTCGCGACTTTCGCCGCCGTCGAGGAGGCCCTGGGGCGGTAGGTCGCCGCCGAGTCACCTGGTCCGGCACACGTGCGGTGTTCTGGTTGGGTTCTCGGACCGGAATCGTGATGATAGCTCCGATGTAGTACGCATGTAGTACTTCTGGTCCAGTAGGCTGGTCTTCTCACCTCATTCAAACCGACCTATCTTCCCCTGTCACGGCAGGGTGGACTCGGCCGGTCAACCCCGCATCAAGGAGCACCATGACCGTACTCACTTTCCGCCAGCCGTCGACGGAATTCGCGGATCAGATTCGGGCCTATCGCGCGGAGTCGATGCTGGATGGTCCCTCGATCAATGGGGCTAGTTCGCTACAGGATCACGAGGACCCGGCGGATTGGATCGCGGCCTGTGCCGCTGCGGCTGATCCTGCCACGGTGGATCCGGATTGGGTGATCTCGCACCAGTGGTTGTGCGTCGATGAGGCTAGTCAGATTGTGGGAATGACTGCTATTCGACCCGACTTGAGCCTGCCCTATGCCGCGGAGTACGCCGGTCACATCGGATACTCCATCCGTCCTAGTCAGCGAGGGAAGGGCTACGGAACTCAGCAGTTGCGGCTGGCCTTGGAGGCATGTCGCGGTTACGGCCTGGCTTTGGCCCTCCTCACTTGTGACCAAGCCAACGAGGCCAGCCGACGTACCATCATGGCTTGTGGTGGAGTGTTTGAGCGGGCGATGGAGAAGCGGGACGAGGATGAAGGCACTGTGATCGCGATGGAGCGGTACTGGATCACGCTCTAGGCACAGGTATTGTGCTCATTCTCGGCTGAGGCGGTTCGGCGCGAGGCGAATTGCTTGCTGCTATAGTCACTGGTGGGGACGTGAACGGTGGTGAAGGCGGCGGTCGGCGTGGTGATGGGCCGAGGATTGCGCCGCCGAGGCGATGAGCCGGAGATTGAGGCGATATGACTAGTATCGATGCCGCAGGGCTGTGGCAACAGCCCCTCGATCTGACGGCGCTTGATTCGGGTGATGGCGAGGTGGCCGCTGAGGCGGAGCGGCGATGGGGCTCGGGGGAGTTGGCAGTCTCGAAGGCTGAAGGGGTCGGCGCGGATCCGCTTGGGATGAAGAATCATCGGTTGCCTTATGATCCGGCGGCGGGAAAGCTGACCTTCTCCTGGTGGCCGAAGGCGTCAGTATCGCCCTCTGACCAGGAGCGACGGGCGGAACTGACCCGCCAGGTACGCTTGTCGTTGATGGCTCGTCGCAACGGCGCGGAGTACAACGCGGATCCTCGAATCACTCCAGGCAAGCGTACTTTGCTATTGGACTACCCCGAGATCTGGAGTGCTGACTGGATGGCTGTGGACCTCCCCGTCACCCACCTGGTCGATTCCTTTGTGGCGCCTGGGGATCAGCCTGCGGCCTGGGGAAACCTCACCCGAGAGGGTGACATGGGCGGCGACCGCATCGAACGCAAGCAAGGGTGGTTCATGACCTACGTGAGCGTCAACCTGCCTCATCCGGTTGGGTCGATGATCATTGAGTCCGCCTTGTCTGGGTCAGGCCTGTCGGCGGTGAAGGCTCGGGGCGCGACAGTGCGGGTGTCGATCAACCCTCAGTTCGATCGAGCATTCGCTGTCTTTGTCGCGCGCGGCGACGAGAGTGTGGCCCGTGATGCCCTGCCAGACAAGGTACAACAGGGACTTCTGACGCTGGCCGGGAAGACGCGGATCATTCTCGACGGGGCCCAGATACGGTTCGACGAACTCCTCATCCGCGACTTTGAGCAGCCCTCCGCATGGAGCAGGGTCTGGGAGCTTCACCGCTTCGTTCATGAGGTGTGGTACCTCCGACTAGGGGAGATAGCGGAGGGTGGCCTATCGTCGGGTGGTGCTGCCTCGACCCCCCTTCTTGCTTCGGGAGGATCGTTCTCCACGTCGGCTCACCCCTCCGAGGCCGCGTCAGCAGGCAGTGGGTCGGTCGTTGATCAGTCGTATGCATTGTTACCATCGACTCTGATAGGCGAAGGGGACTCATCCGTTTGCGCGACCGCTTCGGTTCACTCGGCGGTCGCGGCCCACGAGGACTCCTCGGTTTCCAATGACTTGTCGGCGGTCGGCGCGGACCCGGCTGGCGTCGGGCCATGGTCTCCCGCTCCGGCTGGAAAAGTACAGTTGAGAAGCGGAAGTACTCGATGGGGAGTGGCCACTGGGGTTGTGACTGTGGCGACCTACATCGGTGTCGAAGTTCTGACCCTCACTGGCGCGCCCTTGTGGGCGGGGATCGGCTTGGCGGTCGTCGGAGTGGGCGCGATCATACCTCTGGCAACGGCATTCATCCGGCGGTTGGCGCGGCGATCACAGCAGCGCCGCGACGATCAGATCGATTTGCGGTGATGGGGCTGTCAGGACTCGTCGGCAAAGGTTGAGTGAGCGCGGGTCGTAATTCAAGGGGAATGTGGCCTTGTGGGGTGTGCCTGCTGTGGCGGTCTGGTCGGCTGGGGAACCTCAGACGGCGTCAGTGCTGGTCATAAGTGAGCAAACTATGGGGTATTCGGTCCTGTGGATCATACTTTGCCCGAGTTGTGTCGCCGTTTGGCGTCGTTGGGGTGACATAACTATGACCCACAATGATGACCGACTCGAATATGGCGATACATTGCACAGTTATGCCCCCAGGGGCTGGGGAGTGATGGGCGCGGGATACTGTGTTGTGGCGGGCCCAAAGCCGTTCTCACCCGGAGCGACTGGTCCTTCAGCACGGTCAGGAATTGTTGGCGGAACCGGAGTCTTCGGGGAGTCGATAGTTGGCGCCTGACGGATCTCTCACGAGCAGTCCTTGCTCGATCATGTACCGTCGGAGCATGGCGGCGTCGAGATGGAAGCGGCGTAAGCGAAGATTCAGGGTGGGTTCGTCGAGGGTCTCCCCTTGGCGCATGACCTCACTGGTCAGCCACGTGAGGACCGCCTCGCGGGGAGCGGCCTTGGCCGGAACGGTTCGCAGTTGACCCTCGGTGGTGAAGAAACGTGCGATGCTGTCGGGGATCTGGCTCATTCTCTGAGTCTGTCACATGTGGTGGGCCAGTGAGGTGGTGAACCTTGACCATCGGGAAGGATGGCCCCGCCCGACACCCGCTCGCACCGGGAAAGGTGACCCCGCCCGACACCCGCTCGCACAGTGCTGATCACTCCTCCTGAAGTGTGACTAACCGGTGCTGATCACTGGCCCACGACCAGGTGTCTAGCCAAGTCAGGCGCAAGATCACCCTTGCCGACGACGTGGATGTCGGGCAGTCCCAACCAGTCGGCCAGGCGGCGCAACTCGGCGGCCAACTCACTGACCACACGCGAGTGAGGCAGACCGCTATCGGGCTCCAGCCAGGCGGATTGGATCACCAGGGTACCCGTGGCGCGGTCGGCTTTGAGGTCGACTCTGGCGGCGTAGGTCTCATCGATGAGCAGGAGGTAGACGTAGTATCCGTGGGTACGTTGCTCCTTTGGTGTGTAGATCCCGATGGTGTAGTCGATGTTGAAGAAACCCGCCAGGCGTTTGCGTTCGAAGATGAGGGAATCGAAGGGGCTGACGAGAGTCGTTGCCTTGATCGTGCGGGGGCGTCGGGCCTCATGCCAGATCCAGGTCGCTTCGTTGAGATCGTCGACCTCGACGGGCAACAACTCACCGGTCCTCACCAACTCGGTGATGGCGGCCTTGGTGGGCGCCTGGGCTGTACGGAAGTAGTCTCGCAGACAACGAGCCGTGGCGACGCCAAGCGCCTGGGCCGCGCGTCGAACCAGGGTGACATGGGCCTGACGAGTCAACGCGTCGTGGGTCGCGGGCGGCGCGTCGATCCAGCAGGCGGCAGCGTCGAGGCTGGATTGGGGGATGACCCGCTCGGGCAGGTCGTACACGCGCTCGAATTGGGTATTGCGTCCTGCCACTGTCACGCGACCGCACCAATAAAGCCACTCCAACGCCGTCTTCGCCATCGACCAGTTCCAACCCCAGTTGTCCTTCTGACGCTGCTCGCCTAGGTCGAGGTCGCGCGCGGTGGCAGGCCCGCGCTCACGCACCATGGCAACCATCGTGTCTGCGATCTCTGGGTGGGCGTCGATCAGGGCGCGCATCTGGCCCCATGTTTCCGCGTACGCCGCCTCACGCCGGAACTGGAGCGCCGGATAGAGTTCGACGTCGATCAGCGAGGCGGCGTGGCCCCAAAACTCAAACAGGCGGCGAGGGGCCTGCTCGGCCGCTCGCGTCAGCAAGCTCGTGTCATAGGCGCCGAACCGTGTGTACATCGGCATCAAGTGTGCTCTGGCGAGCACATTGACCGAGTCGATCTGAAACTGCCCCAATCTGGTGATGGTGCTGCTGAGTTGCCGCATTCCCACCGGGCGGTCCCGATCCCGCCCGATCCCCTGGGCGGCGAGGATGACCCGTCGGGCCTGGGCCTGTGTCAAACGCATGGGCTCATTCTGTCATGTGAGTCCGACACGTGATACCAATCCGGGAAGTGAGACCGGGTGTGTGGACTCGGCGCTGTCGACTGACTCAGCCATACCTCTCTACGTGAAGGTCACGGAACTGATCCCGCCGATGTGGATCGTCTGGCCGTTCACTAGTGTCGCCGTGATGGTGGGCACGCCCAGGTCTCCTCCCAGAATCTTGTTGGCCAATGGAAGCTCGGCGATGCAGATAGTGAAGTTGCCACTTTGTCCTTCGGCTGCCGTGATGACGTGACGGCCGGGTGCGATGTCCGTTCCGACTGTGAAGGCGCCTGCGCCTAGACTCGTTGCGCCCGCCGATGAGGTGTGGCTGGTAGCCGCTGAGGCGCCGCTGGGGTTGGTCGATGGTGGCGCGGCTGAACCGGAAGCATTGCTAGATATGGGGGTCGAAGATCGCCCGTCCCAGTGCTCAGATGGCGGCACATGATTGATCATCGTTTCCTTAGGTTGACCATGGCGCCGGTAGCCGGGGTCTGGCGACAGACTGTCCAATTGTCATCGTTGACTTGGGCACGGCCTTGCCCGGACGCATCCTCCGGCCGGCCCAGGCCACGAAGTGGCGGTGAACCTCCCTGGTCTGGTCTGATAAACTAGGTTCATGTATCACCAAGTCAACGTTCAGCAGGCCAAGGCCAGTCTGTCTCGTCTTCTTGTGTCAGCTGAGCGTGGTGAGCGTGTCGTCATCGCGCGCAACGGGGAGCCGATCGTGCAACTTCTTCCCATCGCGCGTGACGACAAGCGAGTCTTGGGATTCATGCCGGGCGTCGTTTCGGATGAGGCGGTACGACCGCTGAGCGACGATGAACTCGCCCATTGGGAGTGACCATGCGACTACTCCTCGACACACATATCTTCCTGTGGGCTGTCTGCGAACCGACCAAACTCTCGCAACGGGTCGTGGACCTCCTGACTGATCGCGACAATGAGCTGGTGGTTTCTGCCGTTGTGCCCTGGGAGTTGGCGATCAAGTTCCATTCGGGAAAGCTCCCTGAAGCCGAACCGGTGCTGGCCGACTTCGGGTCAACTCTGCTTCGTCTGGGGGCTTCATCTTTACCCATCACGCATTCCCACACTCTTCATGCGGGCCATCTCACCTGGGCTCATCGAGATCCGTTCGACCGCCTCCTCGCCGCTATCGCCGCGCTAGAGGGTATGCCTCTGGTCAGTACTGATGAGGTCTTCGACCAAGCGCCGGGGCTGCGACGAATCTGGTGAAGGTTTCAGTTCTGACTCGTCGCTGACAGGGCGGTGGCGACATCTCCCTGCCGTTGCTGATGATGTCGGCGCGCCAGGGGACAATTGGTCCCGATTGGTCACAGGGTCACCGTTGCCTGTCGGGTGAAGTCGGTCAGGGAGTACACGCCGACGGCCGAGGTGGTCGTCAGGTAGAAGCTGTCGCCGATCCTTGTCCCGCGGCAGGTGAGCCAACCAGTCGTGCTGTCGGTCGCGCCCAGTTGGTCCGCGGCCAAGTCGATGACAGCGCGGGGCTCGAAGCTCTCTCCGTTCCATGAGTAGGTCCGATAGTTCCAGGTCGCCTTGGCGGCTTCAGTCCCCCACGTGGTCGTCGGCAGGCCGATCAGACCGCGTTCGAGATCGACGAACATTGCCTTGTGGTCGACTGACACTTCAGTCTCGTCAGCCAGGATGGCGGCGCTGGCCAGTTCACGCACGTCGAAGGGGTTCGAGGCGTCGAACATCGACAACTTGAGCCCCTTGCGAGTGACGGAATCGTCGGCCTCCACTGTCTCGTCGACGCCGACGCCGAGGACCAGCCCATCGCCGAAGGGGTGGAGATAGCTTGAAAAGCCGGGGATCTTCAAGGCGCCTTGGATCTTCGGATCAGCCGGGTCGGTCAGATCGAGTGTGAACAGGGGATCGACCTGACGGTAGGTCACGACGTAGGCGACGGCGCCGTCGAAACGCACCGACTGGACAGACTCGTCGCGGGTCAACTGGGGGATGGAACCCACGACGTTCAGTTGGCTGTCGAGCACCCACAAGGCCGGAGTCGGCGTCCAGTCGGTCGATTCGTCTGACCAGGTTGTGACGGCGCGCAGGTACCCGGCGGTCTCATCCAGGGCGAATTGGTTGAGCAGGCTTCCCGCAAGCTCGTTTGTCGCGGCCACGGCCAGGTCGCCAGCAGTCAGAGAGATACGCGCAATGGTGGTACGGTCGCCGGTGTAGACCCCTCCGCTTCCGGGAATGGTCAACTCGGCGGGGTTGGCTGTGTCCTCTTCGTACGTCGTCCAATACTGACCCGAGGCCAGATAGAGGTTGGCCTGGCTCATGTACACCGTCCCGGTGTGTCCCAGAACAGCGACCTCACTGGTCGCCTTCCGGCTGGTCACATCGATCGCCGTCGCCACCGAGTAGGTCGGCGAGAGGGGATGGGGTGGCAGATAGCAATGGTCAGCCGGGACAGGTCTGGCCCCTGTGCTGTCGTCGATCATGGGGACGTAGCTGCCCACATCGCCTGGATCAGCTGACTGCGGCTCTACCTGGTACTGGCTGACCAGGTAGAGCACCCCTGCTGACAAGCGAGAGTCCACGTAGGAGCCCGACTGTTCGACAGTCGAGAGCAGGGTCGGGTTGGCTGGGTCGGCGATGTCATAAAAGGCTGTTTTCACTCCGGTGGCCGCCAGCGACAGCCAATCGGGTGTGTGCCACTGCGCGTCGGGTATGGCGGCCGTGAAACTGTGCGTCACGACGATCAGGGTCGTGCCGTCGATCATCAGGTCGACCACCGGTCCAACCAACAACTCATCTGCGCCCACCAGGGCCGAGGTGTCGATGCTCGCCACCCGGGTGGAATCAGCGCCGCCGGCCGACACGATTGAAACCTGGCGACCGTGGGCGACGTAGAGATGGTGGCCGTCGGTTTTGACGATGTCGCCCTCGTCGATCCCGGCGACCTGGACGTTGGTGGGGGAATAGGCGCCGGCGGCCTGGGCCGTGTCAGCGGCGTCCTGAGGGGCGGCTCCGCTGACAGGCATGGCGCCCCCGCTTGCGGTTTCCCTGT
>JAITVA010000245.1 GCA_031286045.1 Propionibacteriaceae bacterium
CGAGGCCAGGCCGATGAGGTGGCTGCTGTCTTGCGCGGTCGGGGGATCGCCTGCGAAGTCTCACCTGACGCTGCCAAATACGGTAAACAGATCCGTTTCGCTGACCGTCGCGGCATTCCCCACGTTTGGTTTGGTGGGTTGAGCGGCCAGGTCAAAGACATCCGCTCGGGCGATCAAGCCGACGCCGACGCCCGCCAGTGGTCGCCGCAGCCGGCCGACCTGCGCCCTGCCATCATCCGAGCCGACTGAAGGGTTGGTTCGGTCGCTGCCACGAGGGTTGTGCAGTCGCTCACGACTTCGCTTCGCTTCGCCTGTACGACCGCGTGACGCGCTCACAACACCGATGACGAAGCCTTTGAATGACCACTGCCACAGCGACTGACCCACAGTTCGACGGTGATAAAGTGTCACAATCAGACCGCGCACCGTCTATGTGTTGGTCATACGAAAGGAACAGGGGCATGATTCGTACCCATCTGGCCGGTCAACTGGCCAAGAAAGACATCTCAACAACCGTCACCCTGGCAGGATGGGTCAACTCCCGTCGTGACCACGGTGGCGTCGTCTTCATCGATCTGCGCGACTCATCCGGGTTGGCACAATGCGTCATCAGAGAGGAATTGGTCGACGTCCTGGGAGCTCACAAGCTCCGCAATGAGTTTTGTTTGGCTGTCACTGGCGTGGTGGAGGCCCGCTCGGCAGAAACCGTCAACCCGAATATGACCACCGGCGACATTGAGGTCGTTGTCACCGGCATCGACATTCTCAATCCTTCGGCTCCTCTGCCCTTCCCGATCGACGAGCGGGTCAACGTCAGCGAGGACACGCGGCTGAAGTACCGCTACCTCGATTTGCGCCGTCCCGAGCAGGGTGACAACCTGAGATTGCGCTCCAAGGTCAACCATGCGGCCCGCTCCGTCTTGGCGAGCCATGATTTCGTCGAGATTGAGACTCCGACGCTGACTCGATCCACCCCCGAAGGGGCGCGCGATTTTCTGGTTCCGGCCAGGCTAGCGCCCGGTTCCTGGTACGCCCTGCCGCAAAGCCCGCAGTTGTTCAAGCAGTTGTTGATGGTGGCCGGGATGGAGCGGTATTACCAAATCGCCCGCTGCTACCGCGACGAGGATTTCCGGGCAGATCGCCAACCTGAGTTCACCCAGCTGGACATCGAGATGAGCTTCATCAACCAAGAGGACATCATCGCTTTGACTGAGCAGATCATTCCCGCCTTGTGGGGGCTGATCGGGGTCCATGTTCCCACACCGCTGCCACGGTTGACCTTCGCCGACGCGATGGATCGTTACGGTTCCGACAAACCTGACTTGCGGTTCGATTTGGAGATCCACGAACTGACCGACATCTTCGCCGCCACCCAGTTCCGGGTCTTCCAAGCCGCCTATGTCGGGGCGGTGGTGATGACCGGCGGCGCCTCCTTGCCGCGACGTCAGTTCGACGCCTGGCAGGAGTGGGCCAAGCAGCGCGGCGCCAAGGGTTTGGCCTATGTCACCATCTCGGACGACGGCCAATTGGCTGGACCGGTCGCCAAGAACCTTTCCCAAGCCGAGCTGGACCAATTGGCCCCGCGCACCGGCGCCAAGCCAGGTGACGCCATCTTCTTCGCAGCCGGGCCCCGGTCACGCTCCCAATCGCTCCTGGGCGCCGCTCGTCAAGAGATCGGGCATCGTCTCGGTCTGATCGACGAGTCGGCCTGGAGCTTCTTGTGGGTGGTCGACGCGCCGCTGTTCAAGCCCACTGCCGAAGCTGAGGCCGAGGGCGATGTGGCAGTGGGTGAAGGCGCCTGGACGGCCGTCCACCACGCCTTCACTTCGCCGAAACCGGAGTGCATGGACAACTTCGACACCGATCCTGGATCAGCGCTGGCCTACGCCTATGACATCGTCTGCAACGGTAACGAGATTGGCGGCGGTTCCATCCGTATCCACCGCCGCGACGTTCAAGAGCGTGTCTTCAAGGTGATGGGCCTGACCCAAGAGGAGGCTCAAGAGAAGTTCGGCTTTCTGCTCAACGCCTTCCAGTACGGCGCACCGCCTCATGGCGGCATCGCCTTGGGCTGGGACCGAATCGTCGCCCTGCTGTCTGGGGCGGAGTCGATCCGCGAGGTCATCGCCTTCCCCAAGACCGGCAATGGTTACGATCCGCTGACAGGCGCGCCCGCTCCGATCACGATCCAACAGCGCCGTGAGGCCGGGGTGGATGCCCGCCTGGACAAGAAGGCCAAAGCCGCGTCCTGATTTCGACAATAACGTCACGACGCCCCGACTCGGATGGGATCCGGTCGGGGCGTCGTTGTGTTGTTGGCTTGTGTCTGGCGGGCCGGGCTTGCTGGGCATCGGATCCGCGCGGCGTTTCTGTCGATCGGCGGTTCTCAGATGATCAGCTATGCCCTAGACGCTCGTGGTGCTCAGGCGAAGGCCGCCGCGACGGCCAGGCCGAGGGCGTCCTGGAAACGAGTCTCGCGCTCCAGCGCTGTCATGTCTTGGCCTTTCTTGGTCAGGTGGTCGGAGATGGTGAAAATACCCAAGCCGGCTTTGCCGTGCTCGGCGGCGACACCGTACAGGCAGGCGGCTTCCATCTCAACCGCCAAGACGCCGTGAGCGACCATGGCGTCGAGTTGGCCCGGGATGGAGAAGTAGAAGTGGTCCTCTGAGATGACTGTACCGACGAAGACAGGATTGGGGCCAGCCGCTTGAACGGCAGCCGCCGCCATGGTGAAGTCGGCCACTGCTGAGAAGTGAGTGCCGGGGATGCGCAGCTCGTTCATCGAGGAGGTGGTGTGGGCGCCGATGCCGACCACAACGTCGCCGATGGAGACCGCCGGGGAGATACCACCGGCCGTGCCCACCCGGATGATGCGCTCGACCCCGAACTCACGGAACAACTCAGTCGCATAGATGCCGATGGACGGCATACCCATGCCCGAGGCCATGATCGACAGTGGCTTGCCATGATGCTCACCGATACCGTTGTAGTGCCCGGTGAACCCCATGATTCCGCGCACATCGGTCACCAGGCGGGGCTGGTCGAGGATCAGCCCCGCCATCCGTTCAGCACGTTTCGGATCGCCCGGCATCAAAACAGCCGGTGCGAAATCTCCCGGTTCGGCGGCAATGTGGGGTGTGGCCATGATGGACTCCTTTGTTGATGAGGTACTACCTCCCATCTTATCGGCTGGTGCTGCGCGGCTGTCCGTGTGTAGGTATCCAGGCGGGTGTCAGCGGCCCAATCACCTCGAGTTGGGTACAGAAATGTACCTCGGTGGGTCGATGGCGCAGACGGCTGCAGAGCACTGTCGTGACCGAGCGCAAATGACAGCTGTGACACCACCATGGACCCTTCTGTCATGGTTCGGTGTCATCACAGTGACGGAAATTGGGTACGGCATCGAGCGATTGCCGGAAGGCACGCGGAAATGTGGTTTGCTCAACGTCTGGGCGCGACTGGCGCAACAGTATTCTGATCGGCTGCTTGAGTTTGATATTGAGGCCACGCGCGCTGCCGCTGCGATTCTGGCGCGACGAGACCGCGCGGGACATCGGATCGGTCTCGCCGCCGCCCAGATCGCCGCCATTTGACAGGTCCGGGGTTATCGGCTGGCGACACGAAACACCAAGGATTTCACTGGTCTGGGACTTGATCTGATCAACCCGTTTTTGACGAATTGACGCGCTCGTGGTCGGTGAATGACCGGTCCATTTCGACTGCTTCTGCTTGCGACCGAACAGCGATGATAGTCGCGCGTGCCCTATCTTTTTGGTCAGACGACCGGTAACGTTGGTGTCACCCCAACTACGGGGCCCACATTCAAGGAGGAATCATGGATGTCACGATCACTGGACGCAAGATCCAAATCACCGACAACTTCCGCGAGCAGGTCGCCAAGAAGATGTCGGAACTCGATTCCCGAGTCGACAAGGTCATTCGAGCTCAGGTCCAAGCCCAGGCGGAGCCGCGCGGCTCAGGTGAGGCCGTTCGCGTGGAGATCACGATGATCGGCAAGGGGCCAGTGGTGCGAGCCGAGGCCATCTCCGACACCAAGAGCCAAGCCTTCGACGAGGCCTTCGACAGGTTGAAGAGCCAGTTGCGCAAGGCGCGAGATCGCAGGCGCACTCACCGCGAGTCGCTGCGTCATGTCGGTTTCCTTGAGCCGGCAGTCGAGACTGCGGCGACCTCGCCCGACGATGGCGGCTCGACGCCGGTCAAGCGGGTCGGTGGCCTGGAGATCCAGGGCGACGGCCCGATGGTGGTGCGCGAGAAGCTCTTCCATTCGGTGCCCCTGACCTTGGCCCAGGCCCTGGACGAGATGGAGTTGGTCGGCCACGACTTCTTCCTCTACGTCGACGCCGACACCGCGTTGCCTTCGGTGGTCTACCGCCGCAAGGCCTACGACTACGGTGTCATCCACCTCAAGGTGTTGCCGTGAGCTTCAGGTCGTGAGCGACCGCTGAACGCATCGACACGGGGCGCGTCTGGGTCTGATCGGAGTACAAACCCGATCAAGCACCCGGAGGCGTCCCGTGTTTTTGGCCAAGGATGCGTGTCGGATCACGACGATGGGGCAGAATAGTGGCTGGTACGCGCGGCCAGGTATGTCGCCACCAGAAAGGGATACGGACATGTCCATCACAATTGTCATCATTCAACAGGGCGAACGAGAACGACGGGTGGTGGATGAGGGGACGACCGGTCTCGATCTGTTCAGCGCCGACCGTTCGGTTGTGGCCATGCGCCGCGGCTCCACCACTGTTGATCTGGCGACGGCACTGGTCGAGGGCGACGAGATTGAGCCGATTCTGGCGACCAGCGACGAGGGGCTGTCCATCATTCGCCACTCGGCCGCCCATGTCACCGCCCAGGCGCTGCAGGAGATCTTCACGGATGCCAAACTGGGCATCGGCCCACCCATCGAGAACGGCTTCTACTACGATTTCCGGGTCGATCCGCTGACTCCGGAAGACCTGAAAACCATCGAGAAGCGCATGGTGCGCATCATCAAAGAGAAGCAGCGTTTCGTACGTCGGGTCGTCAGCGAAGCCGAGGCCGTGGCCCAGGAAGCGAACGAGCCCTACAAACTGGAACTGATCCAGGACAAGGGTTCGGCCCATGCCGAGGACGGTTCGGCGGTCGAGGTCGGCGGGGCTGAACTGACCATGTACGACAATGTGCGTCGCGACGGATCCGTGGCTTGGTCCGATCTCTGTCGTGGCCCCCATGTGCCCAACACCGGCTACATCTCGGCGGTCGCCCTGACGAAGACCTCGGCGGCCTATTGGCGCGGCGACCAGAAGAACGACACTCTCCAGCGAGTTTACGGCACCGCCTGGGCCTCGAAAGAGGACCTCGTCGCCTACCAGACCCGCATGGAAGAGGCGGCCAAGCGCGACCACCGCAAGCTGGGCGCCGAGCTCGACCTCTTCAGCTTCCCCGAGGAGATCGGGCCGGGTCTGGCCGTCTTCCACCCCAAAGGCGGTGTCATCCGCATGGAGATGGAGAATTACTCCCGCAAGCGCCATCTGGAGGCGGGCTACTCCTTCGTCAACACCCCCCACATCACCAAGGGCCAGTTGTACGAGATCAGTCAGCATTTGTCGTGGTACGCCGACGGGATGTACCCGCCCATGCACCTCGATGAGGAGAAGAACGAGGACGGCTCCATCCGCAAGCCCGGCCAGGACTACTACCTCAAGCCGATGAACTGCCCCATGCACAACCTGATCTATCGCTCACGCCAGCGCTCCTATCGCGAGTTGCCGCTGCGCTTGTTCGAGTTCGGCACTGTTTACCGCTACGAGAAGTCTGGTGTGGTCCAGGGGCTCTTGCGGGCTCGTGGCTTCACTCAGGACGACGCCCACATCTATTGCACCCGCGAGCAGATGAAGGATGAACTGACCTCGCTGCTGTCCTTCGTTCTGGATCTGCTACGCGACTACGGTCTGAACGACTTCTACCTGGAGTTGTCGACCAAGAACCCGGACAAATGCGTCGGCCCAGACGAGGTCTGGGAAGAGGCCACCGAGACTCTACGGCAGGTCGGCGAGGCCTCCGGTCTTGATCTGGTGCCCGATCCGGGTGGAGCCGCCTTCTATGGTCCGAAGATCTCGGTCCAAGTCAAGGACGCCATCGGGCGGACCTGGCAGATGTCGACCATCCAACTGGACTTCAACCTGCCGGAGTTGTTCGAGCTGGAATACACCGCCCCGGACGGCTCCCATCAACGTCCAGTCATGATCCATCGTGCCTTGTTCGGCGCCATCGAGCGCTTCTTCGCGGTGCTCACCGAGCATTACGCTGGGGCTTTCCCGGCCTGGCTGAGCCCGGTCCAGGTGGTGGGCATCCCCGTGGCCAGCGACTTCAACGATTACCTCGATGGTGTGGCGAGCCAGCTCAGGGGGCACGGTGTGCGTGTGGAATTGGACGACTCCGAGGATCGGATGCAGAAGAAGATTCGCAACGCCACCCGTTCCAAGGTGCCCTACATGCTGATCGCCGGAGCCGAGGATCAGGCCAAGGGCGCCGTCTCCTTCCGCTACCGCGACGGCACGCAGAAGAACGGCGTGCCGGTGGCCGATGCCATCGCTGAGATCGTCGGCGCCATCGCTGAGAGAAAGTGAGCCGATGGTGAGCATCCAGCCTCAGACGGATTTTGTGGGTGTCGAGGATGGCATGGAGCGTTTGTGGACGCCTCATCGCATGGCCTACATCGACTCTCATCAGCAAGCCGAGGAACCGGGTTGTCCCTTCTGTGTCTCCCCGGGCAAGTCGGATGAAGACGGCTTGATCGTCCATCGCGGCGAGCATGCCTTCGTGGTGCTCAACCTCTTTCCCTACAACCCCGGTCACCTCTTGGTTTGTCCCTACCGCCACGTCGCTGACTACACCGAACTGACCGAGGAGGAGGTAGGCGAGGTGGCCGATCTCACACGGGCTGCCATGCGGGTGGTGCGAGTGGTGTCGTCCCCAGGCGGTTTCAACATCGGCATGAATCAGGGAGCTGTCGCGGGGGCGGGAGTGGCGGCTCATCTGCACCAACACATCGTGCCTCGCTGGGCTGGTGACGCCAACTTCTTCCCGATCATCGCGCAGACCAAATCGATCCCGCAGCTGCTCGCTGACACGCGTTCGATGTTGGCCACGGCCTGGGTCGACCGGCCCGGAGACTAGAAGGGACCTCTCCGACCGACCATGGCTTCATCCCCCCGTCCCATCGCCGTTTCGAGCAAAGCTCCGCGTTATGACACGACGCGGGTCCTGACGGTGCCCAATGTGCTCAGCATGCTGCGGCTGGCAGGAATACCAGTCTTCCTCTGGCTGGTGCTCGGACCACACTGGGACGCGGCGGCAGTCGTGCTCTTGGTCGTGTCGGGGGTGACTGATTTCGTCGACGGCCAGGTGGCGAGGCGGTGGCACCAGGTGTCGCGCTTGGGGCAGGTGCTCGACCCGATCGCTGATCGGTCCTACATCATCGCCATCATGATCGGTTTGGCTGTGCGAGGCTTCTTGCCATGGGCGCTGGTGATTGTCCTATTGGCGCGTGACGTCATGCTGGCTGGTCTGTTTCCATCATTGCGGGCGCGTGGGTACTCCAGTCTGCCGGTGCATTTTCTGGGCAAGATCGCCACCTTCTGTCTGCTCTACGCCTTTCCCTGCGTCCTGTTAGGGCAGCAAGACTTCACTGGCGCTCAGGTGTTTGAGATCGGCGGCTGGGCGGTGGTGTTGTGGGGCACGTTCTTCTACTGGTGGGCCGCCGTGTTGTACATGTATCAGGGGGTACGGCTCATCCGCCAAACGCGTAGGTGAGGCGAGCTGCGAGCCATCTGGGACCGAAGTGGGAGTTACTGAGCGCCAGACGTGCTTTCTTCACCGATCATGCGCAAGAATGGGGGGAACGAGATTGTGAGGAAGGTGTCCGACCATGGTCACATGTCCAGCCTGCGGTTATGAGTCGCCTGATGGCGCCCGGTTCTGTGCGATGTGCGGCGAGCGGTTGTCCCCGGTGGAGACGACAACAACTATGCCAGCGTTGGAGGATCAAACCCTGACTGGGGAGTTGAGCCCGCAGGATCTGGCTGATCTTGACGCCTTGCCAGTCGGGTCGGCGCTCTTGATGGTGCAGAAGGGCCCGGCTTCGGGGGCACGCTTCCTGTTGCGGGACGAACGCGTGATTGCGGGACGTAACCCTAAATCAGACATCTTTTTGGATGACATCACAGTGTCACGGTCCCACGCCTCGTTCACTCGTCAGGACGGTTCCTTCCTGGTCCAAGATCTCGGCTCTCTCAACGGCACCTATGTCAACAAGGCCTTGCTGAGGCAGCCGACCCTGTTGCGCAATGGCGATCAGGTCCAGATCGGCAAGTTCCGGATGATCTTCTTCTTGGGAACGGCCGGGACTGACTGATGGCGGCTGCGGGACTGGCGATTGGAAAAGTCCTGAGTCTGCTCAAACCTGAGTATCCGGACGTGTCCATCTCGAAGATCAGGTTTCTTGAATCGGAAGGCCTGATCACCCCACAGCGCGCGCCGTCAGGTTTTCGCCGGTATTCCAAGGCCGATGTCGAGCGTCTGAGGTACATCCTCAGTGCTCAAAAGAACAACTACCTGCCACTGAAAGTCATTCGTGACAACCTCGAACTGATTGACCAGGGCTTTGAGCCGACCGCGCCCGAACCGGTCGAACCGCCCAAAGATGTGCCGCTGGAACCCTTGCCGGAGGGGCAAAGTCCACCAGTGCGGTTGAGTCGTGAAGATCTGCTACGTCGCAGCGGTCTGCCCGAGGCCAGCCTGATCGAGTTGGAGCGTCAAGGAATCATCCGTCTGAGGCGCGGCACGTCCTACTACGGGTGGGAGGCTTTGACTCTGGCCATCGTCGCCGTCAAATTCGCCCCCCTGGGCATTGAGACCCGGCAGTTGCGAGTGGTCAAGGCGGCGGCCGATCGTGAGGTCGAACTCATCACCATGGCAGTCGGCCCTTTGATCACCAAGGCGCGCAAGGGCAGAAGCCAGCAGGCCACTCTTGAGATCGCTGAGGTCGTCATGCAGGCTCATGCCGCCCTGCTCCAGGTCGGCCTCGACCACGTCTGAGTTCAGGCGCGTCCACACGAGGACCATGGCCCGCACCAGCAGAGTTGAAAACCCCAGCGACCTGCCCTTTTGTCCCACGCGCTGACGGGGTGAGGCTTCACCGGAGGTTGAGAGTTGACGGTTGACGCCACGCCGAGGGTGGCGGGGATCGTTGAGTCGGATCGTTCTTGGGCCTAGCGTCTGGCGTGTCGCGTCAAGCGCTAGGAACGGAAGGCGATCATGGATCAGTCAGGCAGCTACAGCCAGGCCACACTCTTCGACGGTGATTTCTCAGCTGTGCGCGAGGACGTGGGCTACCGCGGTCCGGTGGCCTGCTCGGTGGCGGGCATCACCTACCGTCAGCTCGACTACTGGGCTCGTACCGGCCTGGTCCTGCCCCAGGTGCGGGCCGCCGAGGGCTCGGGCACCCAGCGCCTCTACAGCTTCCGCGACATTCTTCTCCTCAAGGTCATCAAGAACCTGATCGACGCGGGTATCTCCCTCCAACACATCCGCATGGCGATCGATCATCTACGTTCGCGCGGCGACGTCGACCTGACGGCGATCACCTTGATGTCCGACGGCACCTCGGTGTTCGAGTGCACCGAGGACAATGAGATCATCGACCTGGTCAAGGGTGGCCAAGCCATGTTCGCCATCGACCTGTCCGGCGTGTGGCACGACATTGAGGGAACGCTGGTCCAGCTTCCGACCAGTGAAGCTGACGAAGTCTGGACCGACGAGTTGAGTCAACGGCGCCGACTTCGTCGCGTCGCCTGACTGTGAGACCGTGGCTCGCCTTGGCGCAGCGTCTCGGGGCCAGCAGGCCAGTGTCGCAGTCGCTTGAGCGGGCGTCAACCACGGTGACGACGCCAGCAGGCGGTGTGCCAGTGTCGGCGGTCATCGACCGCCCGGTCGGAGCCGAGCGAGGGAGACGATGGCCATACGACCAGATGAGCGGTTCCGGGGGCGATCAAAGCGCCACAGCCAGGGCAGCGGTACTCCTTGGTCGCTTGAGCCCCGGACATGTCACGCACGATCCAGCGGCGGTCTGCCTTGACCTCGGCGTGGGGGTGGCTGCTGAGCAGGGGCCTGGCTGGACGACGATACTTGTTCGTCCGATGGCTCACTGATCCTCCTGGTCCTCGTGGGTGTCAGCCTCGGCTGGCTTCCACAAGACTTCCGGTCGACCGGCGACCCGGTTGGCCTCACGACCCAAGATGAACAAAAGGTCTGACAAGCGGTTGAGGTAGGTCAGGGCGGTCAGGTTGAGATCGACGACGGCCGCCGCCGCCCATCCGGCCCGCTCTGCCCGACGCGTCACCGTACGTGCGACGTTGAGCTGGGCGGATAGGGCGGTGCCTCCGGGCAGGAGGAAGGAGCGCACTGATGGTTGCTCGGCTGCGAACTGGTCACACCACTGCTCCAAGCGTGTCACCCAGGTCGTCGTGACCCTGAGCACAGGGTAGGGGCTTGGGGGATTCAAGGGTGTGGCCAGATCAGCCCCGACATCGAACAGGTCGTTCTGGATGGCCGACAGCACCTCGGCTAAGCGAGGGTCGACGTCAGGCAGAGCCAAGGCCACACCGATGACACAATTGGCTTCATCGACGGTGCCGTAGGCCTCCAATCTAGGATCCGTCTTGGCGACTGACTCATTGTTGACCAGACGCGTTCTGCCAGCGTCCCCCGTTCTCGTGTACACCCTAGTAAGATTCACCATGTCCACCAGCCTAGACGATCAGGTTCGCTTGGCGTTGGTCGCCGCGTCTGTCCAGACGCGATCGGTGGTGGGGGTCGATCACGTATAGGAAAGAGAAAATACATGTCCTCATCTGTCACATCATGGCGTCGGGCTATCGCGGTCGCCGCTCTTGCGGCACTGGTCGGGTTCGCCGCTGGCTGTTCGCCCACGCCGACCGGGGGAGCGTCAACTGGGTCCTCGACGCCTTCCGCCTCAGCCTCGCCGACCAGCGCCGCGAACGCTGTCCAGTGTGTCTACAAGGCCTCAGGAACGGCCGCCAAACCGACCGTGCTCCCGTCGGGAGCCGACATCGCCACCAGCGGAACGGTTGATGTGACCATGCACATGGACGCCGGCGACGTGGCCATGACACTGGATCGGGTGGGCGCTCCCTGTGCCGTCAACTCCTTCGAGTCTTTGGCCAAGCAGGGCTACTTCGATGACACGTCGTGCCACCGCTTGGTGCCAGGATTCGTGCTGCAGTGCGGCGACCCGACTGGAACGGGCAGCGGTGGGCCGGGCTACTCCTTCGCTGACGAGCTGAGCGGCAAAGAGACCTATCCCTATGGCACGGTGGCCATGGCGAACGCTGGTCCGGACACCAACGGCTCTCAGTTCTTCATCGTCATCGGCGACGATGCTCAGGGTCTTCCCGCTAGTTACGACGTTTTGGGAACAGTCGACGCCGCTTCCATGGCAGTGATCGAGTCGATCGCTGCCCAAGGGGTCGATTCGGCGGATGCTCAGGGGATCCGTCCGGCCGAGGGCGGGCACATCAGCTCTGTCACCGCTAGCTGATCGGGCTGCTTCATGCGTGTGTTGATCGCCACCTGTGAGGTGGATTACGCCGGTCGCCTCAGCGCCCATCTGCCGATGGCGAAACGCCTGGTGATGGTCAAGTCGGATGGGTCGGTCTCGATTCATTCCGACGGCGGCGCCTACAAACCCCTGAATTGGATGGGCGCCCCGTGCTCCATCGAAGTCGAGAACCGCGACCCGGACGACGACCTGGCCCAGGTGTGGACGGTGACCAACCGCGGTTCGGACACCTTGCGTATCGCCATCGCCGAGGTCGAGGCCGACCAGACTTATGATCTGGGTGTCGATCCTGGTTTGGAGAAGGACGGCGTCGAGAAGCACCTCCAGGAGCTGCTGGCGGCCCATCCACAGTCGCTGCGTGACGATCTGAGTCTGGTGCAGCGGGAGTACTACACCGCCATTGGGCCAGTGGACCTCTTGTGTCGGGCCAAGACAGGCCAGTACGTCGCCGTCGAGGTCAAACGCCGAGGCGAGATCGACGGGGTCGAACAGTTGACCAGGTACCTGGAGTTGATGCGTCGCGACCCACTGCTGTCCACGGTCGAAGGAATCTTCGCCGCCCAACTGATCAAGCCCCAGGCCCGCACTCTGGCGAAGGATCGTGGCATCGACTGCGTCACAGTTGACTACGACCATCTGCGTGGCATCGAGCCTGACGACGATCGATTGTTCTAGCGCTAAGGAGACCGTGAGCTGTGGGGTGTTTTCAGGGGGGTCGCGAAAGCGACTGCTATTGGCGTAGGGTCAAATTCACCCTACTTTCGCCCAATTGCGAGGGCGCGTGAGCCAGCGGGCTCGGCGTGAAACTTGGCCTCTTCGAGGGAAGACTGCTACGTGATGAAGTATGAACGTAATGAATGAAGCGCATGGGGCAAAAGTGTGGAGTCGTCCACCCAGTAGTTGGTTGGCTGGGCTGGATCAACCCAGACAGCGGCTGTTTGGTTTGGGGGATTTGATATAGATATCTTCCCGAGGCAGAGTCGAGTCGCCGACCGAAATGAATGCGTAGCCCCATCTGGCGCGGTCCAGGAGCAGTGGATCGTTGTGAGGTACTTATCGTGTTTGCCGGGGAACTGGGTCACGGAGGTGATGGTGGCCTGCACAACCTGTCCATGCCTGACAGCGCGCCACCGAAGCAGATACAGCCGTATGGCTAGGGTGAGAGTAACGACACCAACCCCGATCATGCCCAACCCTAGATGAGTTATTCCAAGGGGTGTTAGTGGTCGTAGGCGATCAGTGAGCGGAGGGGTCTCAGGTTTTGGCGGTCGTTGTTCCAGATGGCGGCGGTCAGAGCGAGGACACGTTGGGTG
>JAITVA010000164.1 GCA_031286045.1 Propionibacteriaceae bacterium
CCACGGCTGTTTTGCATGGCGTCAAGTCTAGGGGCAGTGCCACGGACAGCCCGGGGATTGGCCAGCGCGGCGATGTGAGCGCTAACATTGGAGATGGAAGTACTGCCGTGAGTCACGAAGGGGAGGCGCCATGACGGATGATGTGTTTCTCGGGATCGAGCTGGGATCGACCCGTGTCAAGGCGGTCTTGATCGACTCGTCCATGCGGGTGGTGGCCGACGGCTCCCACACCTGGGAGAACCAGTTGGTCGACGGCTACTGGACCTATTCGCTGGACGCGGTCTGGTCGGCCTTGCGTGAGGCCTACGCCGATGTGGCCGCCCATGCGCAGGAGGCCTTGGGTCATCCGCTGACGACTGTGGCGGGGATCGGGGTCTCGGCCATGATGCACGGGTACCTGGCCTTCGATGAGAACGACGAGTTGCTGACGCCCTTCCGCACCTGGCGCAACACCAGCACCGGCCAGGCGTCGGACGAGTTGACAAAGGCCCTTGGATTCGCCATCCCACAACGGTGGTCGTTGGCCCACCTCTATCAGGCCGTGCTTGACGAGGAGCCGCATGTGCCCAGGGTGCGCACTTTGACGACCTTGGCTGGTTATGTGCATTGGCGGCTGACCGGACGCAAGGTGCTCGGTGTCGGTGACGCCTCTGGCATGTTCCCGATTGACTCGTCCACCCGTGATTTCGACGCCGCCAAGCTTGATGTTCTGGCTGGTCTGCTGGCTGATCATGGTGTGGCCTGGGACGTCCGCTCGATCTTGCCGACCGTCTTGAAGGCCGGGGATGACGCGGGGACATTGACCGCTGACGGGGCGGCGGCCCTGGATCCGTCGGGTCGACTCGCGGCTGGTGTTCCGCTAGCGCCTCCGGAAGGCGACGCTGGCACGGGCATGGTCGCCACGAACGCGGTCGCCCCACGCACGGGCAACATCTCGGCCGGCACTTCGATCTTCGCCATGGTGGTGTTGGAACACAGCTTGGCGCACTTGCATCCTGAGATCGACATGGTGACGACCCCGGCCGGTGACGCCGTCGCCATGGTGCATTGCAACAACGGCGCCTCGGAGTTGGACGCCTGGGCCAAGGCTTTCGCTGACTTCGCTTCGCGTATCGGCGCGACGGTCAGTTCGACCCAGGTCTTCGCGGCCTTGTTCAACGCGGCCCTGGAGGGACCGAGCGATGGCGGCGGCCTGGTGGCCTACAACTACCTGGCCGGCGAACCGATCACTGGGTTGGAAGAGGGCCGACCCCTGATCGTGCGCACACCTGACTCTGAGTTGACCCTGTCCAGTGTGATGCGCACCTTGATCATGTCGGCGTTCGGCACCTTGGCTTTGGGTATGAGGACTTTGGCTGAGGAATCCGTGGCGGTGGACTCCATGTTCGCCCACGGCGGGATCTTCGCCACCAAGGGTGTGGCCCAGCGACTGCTCGCCGCCGCGCTCGATACCCGGGTTTCGGTCGGCCAAACCGCCTCGGAGGGCGGTGCTTGGGGGATGGCAGTCCTGACGGCCTACGCGGTCGACTCTGGCGGCGCCTCGCTGACCGACTATCTGGCTGGGCGGGTCTTTGCCGACGCCGCGATCACGACAGTCGAGCCGGACCCGGCCGATGTCGCTGGATTCAGTCAGTTCCTGGCACGGTACGAGGCGGGTCTGGCGATTGAGCGGGCTGCTGTCGCGACGGTGTGAGCCATGGACCCGATGAGGGGCCATGGCTTGGCATTTGGACGACAGATTGGGCAGTCTTCGGCTCCCACACCATATGACAGACGAGTATCAATCAACGAAAGGCGAAAATGACAATGGACGGATCAATCGCAGCCGAGATCACCCGGTTGCGCGCAGAGGTGGCGCGATTGCACTCGGAGCTGACGCGGTGGGGACTCGTGGTCTGGACAGCGGGCAACGTGTCCGCCCGAGTGCCGGGGGCCGATCTTCTGGTGATCAAGCCGTCGGGGGTATCTTACGAGGACTTGACCCCCGAGGCCATGGTGGTGACCGATCTGGAGGGCAACTTGGTCGAGGGTGACTTCGCGCCGAGTTCGGACACCTTCGCCCACGCCTATGTCTATCGTCATATGCCTCAGGTTGGCGGCGTCGTGCATACTCACTCGACCTATGCGACCGCTTGGGCGGCTCGCCGTGAGCCGATTCCCTGTGTGTTGACGATGATGGGGGACGAATTCGGCGGCGACATCCCGGTCGGCCCCTTCGCCCTGATTGGCGACGACTCCATCGGGCGTGGCATCGTCGACACCCTGACTGGTTCTCGGTCTCCGGCGGTGCTGATGGCCAACCATGGCGTCTTCACCATCGGCAAGGACGCCCGTTCGGCGGTCAAGGCGGCCGCCATGTGCGAGGAAGTCGCCAAGACAGTCCACGTCGCCCGCCAGTTGGGCGATCCTGTTCCGATCGATCAGACTGACATCGACTGTCTCTACGACCGCTATACAAACGTATACGGGCAAGGGATCTGACCGACTAGAGGGATTGGCCGTGGCTTGGAGTCACCAGAACCCTGCCTCTGGCCGGTCGCCCACAGTCGCCATCATCAGGCATCACTACAAGAAAGGCGCAACATGTCCACATCCACCGTTTGGTTCCTGACCGGATCCCAACACCTTTACGGCGAGGAGACCCTGGCCCAAGTGGCTGAGAATTCCCGCGGCATCGTCGATGCTCTCAATCAGGGCGACCTCGCCCTCAAGGTCGTCTGGAAACCAGTGTTGACCAGCAAAGACGCCATTCGTCGGATCATGCTTGAGGCCAACGCCGACGACTCTTGTGCCGGTGTGATCACCTGGATGCACACCTTCTCGCCAGCCAAGATGTGGATCGCTGGCTTGGACGCTCTGGCCAAGCCCCTGCTCCACCTGCACACTCAGGCCAACGTCGAGTTGCCTTGGGCCAGCATCGACATGGACTTCATGAACCTCAACCAGGCGGCCCACGGCGACCGTGAGTTCGGCTACATCGAGTCGCGTCTGGGTGTGGCCCGCGCCACAGTGGTCGGTCATGCCAGCAACCCTCGGGTGCGCGGCGAGATTGATGTGTGGATGCGGGCAGCGGCTGCCTGCCAGGCGGGCCGTCAGATGAACCTGGTACGTTTCGGCGATAACATGCGCAATGTCGCAGTGACCGAGGGTGACAAGACCGAGGCGGAGCATGTCTTCGGCGTCTCGGTCAACACTTACGGCGTCAATGATCTGGTGGCCGCCGTCGGCGAGGTCGGTGACGCCCAGGCGGAGACCTTGGCGGGCGAATACGAAGTCCTCTACGACGTCGTGCCCGAACTGCGCGCCGGTGGTGACCGCCACGCCTCACTCGTCTATTCGGCCAAGCTGGAGATCGCTCTGCGCAGTTTCCTTGAGGCTCATGACGCCACCGCCTTCACCACTAACTTCGAGGATCTCGGTGGGCTTCGACAGTTGCCGGGAATGTCGGTGCAACGGTTGACGGCTGATGGTTACGGTTTCGGCGCGGAAGGCGACTGGAAGACAGCAGTGTTGGTGCGGCTGGCCAAGGTCATGGGGCAGGGCCTGCCCGGTGGCGCCTCCTTGATGGAGGACTACACCTACAACCTGGTGCCCGGTGAAGAGAAGATGCTCGGAGCCCACATGCTGGAGGTCTGCCCGTCGCTGACCACGGCCACCCCCAGGGTGGAGATCCATCCGCTCGGCATCGGTGACCGTGAGGACCCGGTGCGTCTCGTTTTCGACACCGATCCCGGCTCCGCCATCGTGGTCGGTTTGGCCGACATGCGCGACCGCTTCCGACTGACCGGCAACACCGTCACGGTGGTCCCTCCCGATCAGCCCATGCCGAAACTGCCCGTCGGTCGGGCTGTGTGGGTGCCGGACCCCGACTTCTACACCTCAGCCGCCTGCTGGCTGACCGCCGGAGCCCCCCATCACACAGTCATGTCCACCGCGTTGACCCCCGATCACTGGCGCGAGTTCGCCCGCATGGTCGACACCGAGTTCGCCCTCATCACCGCCGGCACCACCCGCGAGGCCTTCGAAGACCGTCTGCGATGGAACGCTGCCTACTGGCGGTTGGCTCGCGGCATCTGAGAGCAGTGACGGTCACTTCCGGCGGAAGCGACCGTCACCGACCCACTCGAGGTAGTGGATGGGACACAGTGCCTCGTACGACTCGTTACCACCCATGAAGACTTGGTCGTTTTCGCTGGGGTCGGACTTGATGAACTGGCCGTCGGCGCGTTTGCGACCGGTCAGGGTGGCTTTGCGATTGCAGCGGCAGACCATCTTCAGCTCTTCGAGCTGGGCCAGTGCCAGCCAGCGGGCCGAGCCGGGGAAGAGCTCCGCTTGGTAGTCGGTGCGCAGGCCGTAGCCGATGACCGGAATGTCCAGCTCGACACTGACCAGGAACAGATCGTTCACCTGCTGGCGGGTGACGAACTGGGCCTCGTCGACCAGCACGCAGGCGATCGGTTCGCCGCTGAGGTGGGCGGTTTGGATGGCTGTGAACAGGTCGAGATCAGGTGTGGCCACCAGATCGGCTTCGCGTGAGAGGAATTCGACCCGTGACCCGACCAGCTTGGAGCGGGTGTCAGCGGCGGGTTTGATGATGTAGGGTCGCCGTCCGATCTCACGGTAGTTGTATGCCACAATCAGCAACTGGGCTGATTTTCCTGACCCCATCGGCCCGTACCGGAAGTACAGTTTCGCCATCGATGGTCCACTCGCTCTCTCTTCGGCTGATCAACCCGTCAAGCCTACCTTGACTCAGAATCCTCTCACCTCGGAATTCCCCCCTGCCACAAAACGACCGAAAATCCATACCGACGCCAGCTCTCAATATAGCGAGGATGGTGCTCAAGTGGACTGCTCATGTTGCTGCCTGCTACGGGATCGAGATGGACAGTCCATAACTGAGCAAAGTATGGGGCTCTTGAGACCGGAACTCATACTTCGCCATAGTTGTGTCGTCATTTCGTGGCGTTGGGGCGACACAACTATGACCAGGTATGATCATCGACCTACATATGGCAAGAGATTGCTCAGTTTTGTCAACCGGTCAGCCACAAAACGGCAGGACGGCGAAGTACGCCAACCGTGCCCCACTGACGCTCTGTTCAGCTGATCAACCCGTCGAACCTGCCTCGACTCAGAGTCCTCTCCGGCGGTGACTTCGTCCGAGAATGGGAATGAGCGCCAAACCGAGGAGGGCAGGCCATATGAGATCGCATATTAACCCGAGAGCGTCCGCCAGGGTTGGCGACCATGACGGCCAGCGTCGCGCTGGTTCGAGGTCGGTTCTCATTCCGATTGCTGCCAGGTGGAGGGCTAGGCCGAGTGCAAGAAAGCCGACCATGAGTATAGTTCGGCGTCCCCACTCTGATATGCGTTCGTACACTGCCATTGCGACAAGGAGTGCCGCCAGTGAGCGCAGAAAAGTCAAGAGTATCGCCCGCGCGGCGAACATCAAGGGATGCGAAGGATCCCCCTCGGCGCCGACCCATGGGGTGGTCGGGCTCGCCAGCTGTATCCCGATTGTGGCAATGACAAGCACCCCCGCCAGGACGAGCGGGGTTCGGGTCGTAGATTGCGACCGCATGGATTCAGACCCCGTCGGCGTGCTCTTCATTTTGAGCAGCCTTTCTCGGATTGAACAACCTCGTCACGATCCAGGCTCCGACCAGAGTCGCAGCGAGCATAGGCAGGGTTGACATGGACAAAAGGGACGCTATTGTCATCCCGACATCGTCGATCCCGAGATTGGGGAGGAGAGGGAGCACCAAGCCCGCCACGACCCAACTGAGGATGAGAATCCCGAGACCAACAAGGCCAAGGAGCCAGGATCGTTCGGGAAGGTGAACTCGGAACTGACGCTTGGTGGCTGCCCTGGGCGCTCGGTTGTTGTTGTCTGTCATGCTGGTTACCTCCTTTTGAAAGACTGGTGGAGGCCTCGAACGAGTGGTCCGGGGCCACGACCGTCGTGTCTCGCACGGTCCTGTTGGTGACTGGAACCGTGCTCGTGTGCTCCTTCTGGCTGACTCCGTTTCCTTCCGGCAATGTACTTTTCTCTTCGACGCAAGTGGAATCGCTTTATGTTCCATCCTATGCACACGGGCGGGCGCGCAACATTAACGAAAGTTGACGTGCTCCATGATATCTACGGTGTAGCCGGGGGTGTGAGCCTACGAAAGTTCGCGGCTCTTCGCATGTGGGTGTGGGAGTGGGGTGAATTTGGGGTTCACTCCACCGTTGCCCGCGCGACGAGTGCGTCCTGGTGGCGACAGGCGTCTTCTGGTGGCGGTCGTGTGCATGGGTGGTGGTCTGTGCCGTCATTTCTGTACCCAACTATGGTAAGAACAGTAGTGAGACGCGTATTTGGGATGGGAAACCACCCTGATTGAGGTTGTTTTGGTGTGGTTTGTCATCCCAGCAGATGCTAATCCACGACCGAAATCACTCGCATCGGGGATGGGTTACCTCCATCACCTGCTCGACCTGGTCGGCCGGGGCTACATGGAGTTCCATCGCCAGCCTCCCCATCACCACTCTCCCCATCGGTCACCTGCCCCCATCGCTGCCATCGCCAGACTCTTCCTCGACGCCGGCGGATCCCAGTCGGTCCCACGCCCCCAAAGGTGAAGAGCCAAGTTTGCAGGCTCAAAGGCATTACGGCTTGTTCAAGATAGCGGCACCAACCCGTTGCTGTTGTGCGGCGCTGGCAGACGAGATTGCTCCGCGTGAAGGTCCAGGTTGATTGTGAGTCAGGGCGGATTGCTCTTGATGGGCGTGACGCTGGGGTTGTCGCGCCCATTCGCTGAGTGGACATCGCAACCTCTGGACGGAAGTATCGGCCACCGATGTACTACATCGGAAGACGATATAACGGATGCCGATATTGATGGGAGGTTCTCATGCCAGAGACCATGGATTTGACGGAAGCGGTGTATTACATCCTGCTCTCCCTCACCACGCCCCTGCACGGGTACGGCATCATGCAGAGGGTGGGGCGGTTGAGTGACGGTCGAGTCACCCTGGCCGCTGGCACTCTCTATGGAGCGCTGTCCACGTTGGTTGGTCGCGGCTGGATCGAAGAGGTGCCCACGCCATCCGATTCCCGCAAGAAGGAGTACGTCCTCACCAGTACTGGACGTGGCGCTCTTGACACCGAACTCATACGTCTCACCGAATTGGTCCGCAACGGTCGAACTGTCTTGAAAGGAGTCGCCCATGACCACGACTGAATGGGAGGAGGCTGGCGTCGCGATGAAGTGATCGCCCGATGCCGCCGTCCACCCGGTATCATCAAGAAAACCACGCCCTGACAGGCCTAAGCTTGTACGGGACAAGCATCTGACCGACCTCGTGAGACCGACGCGCTGGGATTCAACGATCGCGCCGTGGGGATGGGCCTGGTGACGCGACGAGTTGGACGCCTTCCAGGTCGCTGAGGACGTTCTCAACAAGAAGATGTCGGAAGGCTGGCAGCTGACCCGGACCATGGGACGGCGATGGGGCTTCGCGCGCAAGGTCCCCGAAGAATACATCTACCGTATCGTGATCCTCCGTCAGTCTTACCATTACCCCAAGTCGCAGGCGTATCTTCGCTTCCTGGCGACAGAGACAATGCTATCATTCCGACGGCAGCTCTCCGTCCGTCTATTATGGCATCACAATCAACTTGACCACTATGGTCACAGTAGTCATAATGGTCATAAATAGTGACCCTTCGAGGGAGGACATCATGACTCAGCTAGCCGTCGCCGAAGCCAAGGCGCATTTCTCTGACGTGCTTCGCCAGGTGGAGGCGGGGGAGGAGATCGTCGTGACTCGCGGGGTGAAGAAGGAGGCGATCGCGGCCATCATCCCCATCGAGAAGTACCGCGCCAAGAAGGAGCGGAAATTGGGGACGCTGGAAGGGAAGATGTCGGTTGTGTTTCGTGATGATTGGTATATGACCGACGAGGAACTTCTCGCTTCATGAGATACCTCGCCGACACGCACATTCTCCTGTGGGCCTTCGAGGGTGGCGCCAAGATTTCAGGCTCGGTTTCCCAGGCGTTACGTGACCGTAGCAGTGAGGTCTTTTTTAGCCCCGTGAGCTTGTGGGAGATCGCCATCAAGTATCAGACTGGCAAACTTGTGATTCATGGGGTCACTCCCGAAGAGTTCCTAGCCGAACTTGAGGATAGCTTTTTCGAGCCCCTCCCCTTGGACAACCAGGTCATCGCGTCCAGTTATCAGGTGCCGCGCCTCCATGGCGACCCCTTTGACCGACTGCTCATGTGGCAGGCCATCAAACACGACTGCACCTTGCTCAGCGCCGATCCCGCGACCGACCAGTACGCCAGTCACGGACTGAGAGTCGTCCATTAGGGATCGTCTCGCTAAGGAGTCCTCCAACTTGGGCAGAGATGGCTTGCGGTCAAGCTCGTAGACTGGCCGAATGGCGTATATCGAACAGGCGGATGTCGATGGCATGGGCCGACCTGACCACATCCAGGTGCGGGGAGCCCGCGTCCACAACCTGAAACGCATCGATGTCGATGTGCCCTTGAACCAGTTGGTGGCGGTGGCGGGGGTGTCGGGCTCGGGCAAGTCGTCGCTGGCCTTGGGTGTGCTCTATGCCGAGGGGTCGGCCAGGTATCTTGAGGCCCTGTCGACCTACACCCGGCGGCGGTTGACTCAAGCCAGTCGGGCGGTGGTCGACGAGGTCCTCTATGTTCCGGCGGCCTTGGCTTTGCATCAGCGTCCGGGGGCGCCCGGTGTGCGCTCCACCTTTGGCACGTCCACGGAGTTGTTGAACAGCCTGCGACTACTGTTTTCCCGGGTCGGCAGCCATGTCTGTCCTCGGGGGCATCGCGTCCCACCGACCTTGGCGGTCGCGGCTGAACGGGCCATCGTCTGTCCGGTCTGTGGCCTGGAGTTCTTCGGGCCGGGGGCTGAGGCACTGGCGTTCAACTCGGAAGGCGCTTGTCCGACCTGTGAAGGCACGGGGGTGGTGCGCACGGTCGACGAGGCCTCGCTGGTCCCTGATGAGACCTTGTCGATCGATCAGGGCGCGGTGGCGCCTTGGAACACCTTGATGTGGGATCTGATGAAACAGGTCGCGGCCCAGATGGGTGTGCGCACTGACGTGGCCTTCGACCAGTTGACCACGCACGAGCGTGACATCGTCTTCCACGGACCAGCCGTGAAGAAGCACATCTTGTACAAGGCGAAAAAGACCGACGCCTTCGCTGAGCTGGATTTCACCTACTACAACGCGGTTCATACCGTCGAGAACGCACTGTCCAAGGCCAAGGACGAGAAGGGGCTGAAGCGGGTCGCCCGATTCCTGACCCAGTCAGTCTGCCCGGATTGCGGCGGCACTCGATTGTCGGTCGCGGCGCGTCAACCTCAAGTCGATGGCTTTGATCTCGCCCAGGCGACGGCGCGAACCTTGGCCGACCTGATGACCTGGGTGTCAGGCGTGCCCACTACATTGGCGGATGATCTTCGCCCCATGGCAACCTCCATCGCCGAGTCCTTCCGTCACACTGGCGCACGGCTGATGGAGTTGGGGTTGGGCTACCTCGGCCTCGATCGGGCCAGCACAACACTGTCGACCGGGGAGCGGCAGCGAGTCCAACTGGCCAGGGCGGTGCGCAACCGTACCACTGGGGTGCTGTATGTGCTCGACGAGCCGTCCATCGGTCTGCATCCCTCGAACATCGACGGGCTGATGGGGGTGATACGCAACCTCCTTGCTGATGGCAACTCGGTCGTCATGGTCGATCACGACACCCGCATCTTGGCCCAGGCCAACCACCTGATCGAGCTGGGGCCGGGCGCTGGTGCGGACGGTGGTTTGGTGATCGCCCAGGGGACTGTCGCTCAGGTCGAACAGGCTCCGGCCTCCCGGATCGGTGGCTTTCTGTCGGGCGCCAAGGCGGTCCGGGTACGCCAACCCGTGGAGCCTGAGGCGGTGTTCCAGCACGGTCGCGTCCGCTTGTCGACCGGCCCGTTGCACACCGTCAAGGCCCTGGAGATCGACCTACCTTGTCACCGGCTGACGGCGGTGACAGGAGTGTCGGGTTCGGGCAAGACGACCCTGGTCTTGGAGTCCCTGGTGCCTGCCATCACTGCCTCTGCCACTGGGGCACGCCTGCCAGACCATGTGCGCAGCATCGATTCCGCTGGTATGACCAGGGCCAACCTGATCGACGCCACTCCCATCGGCCTCAACGCCCGCTCGACGGTGGCGACCTACGCTG
This sequence comes from Propionibacteriaceae bacterium, assembly GCA_031286045.1. Lineage (GTDB taxonomy): Bacteria > Actinomycetota > Actinomycetes > Propionibacteriales > Propionibacteriaceae > WQYJ01. Next base: position 10,239 of record JAITVA010000164.1, read on the forward strand.
GGGTGCATGATGATCTGCGCCGCTCCTTCGCTCATACTCCCGCAGCTAGGGCAGCAGGCCTCAAGCCGGGCGACTTCTCCTACAACACCGGATCGTTACGGTGCCCGACCTGCGACGGCATCGGTTCGGTCAGCCTGGATGTCCAGTTCCTTCCCGACGTCACTATCGCTTGCCCGGATTGTCGCGGTTCGCGGTACTCCGCCGCTGCCGACGAATTCTGGTTAGCTGGTCCTCCGGTCGAGGGCTGCCGCTCCGGGCCCGGCTTGAGCGGCAGCGATGTCGCAGACTCGGGTCATCGCCCAGGCCACACCTTGCCTGAACTGATGGCGATGAGCGTGGATCAGGCCTTGTCGGCCCTGGTGGGTGTGAAGAAGGCACACAAGACCTTGACGATCCTCCACGATCTCGGGTTGGGCTACCTCACGCTCGGTGAAGCCACGCCCTCCCTGTCTGGCGGCGAGGCGCAACGGCTGAAGCTGGCCAGCGAGATGCCGCGTCGCCAAGAGAATGCGGTTTTCGTCTTCGATGAGCCGACCATCGGTCTGCACCCGGAGGATGTCAGGGTGCTGTTGCAGGTCTTCCAGCGCCTGATCGACCAGGGCGCCACCGTGGTGGTGATCGAGCACGACCTCGATGTCATCGCCAACTCGGACTACGTCATCGACATGGGTCCGGGCGGTGGCGAGGCTGGTGGCGAAGTGGTGGGCGTCGGCGTCCCCGCCCAAATCGCCGCCAATCCTCGGTCCATCACTGGACGCTACCTCTGAGAGTCGACTGCTAGCTGTCAAGCCAGCCACGGCCGCCAGCTACTTCAAGTGTGGAGGCAATTGAAGGCCCGCTGGAAGCTGGTCGCGGAGCGAGACCAGGGGACGCGTCAGGCGATATCGCGCGCCTACGTAGATGTGACGGAAGACTGTGCGGCTGTGCATGAGAATGACGCATAGCCGTGTGTTGATGGGGCAATGCGACCTACGTATTCTCCCTGAGAAGGCCACTGGTATTTCGGATGGTGTGCTGCACCCTGGGGTCGGGGCGAGTAGCGTCAAAGACAAGCTGCAATGGTTTGGAGCGGCGATGTTGGCTACGGATGCGAGCATCGCGACAATGGCGCCAAATCAAGCTGCGCCTAGCGATCATTCGTGAGCACTGGAAAGGACGATCATGACTAGGGACCATCGGCGGCCAGCGGTGGGTAGCGTTCTCAGCCTCATTCTGCTGGTGGGGGCTCTGAGTTTGTCTTCGTGCTCGGCCCAGTCCTCGCCGAAGGAGGAACCCACGTTCTTTGGCCCATGGGCGGTTGAGATTCAGCGTGCCTATCAAAAGGCTAGCGATCCGACAATCAGGGAAATCTTGCGCGATGGTGAGGTCAGTGCTGCTGAGATGGAGGAGATCAGGCAGAAGCAGATTTCATGTTTGGCCCAACTTGGGGTCGAGGTGTACGAACTTAACCCCGATGGTTCCGGCAGCGTGCGGGCCCCTCAAGCGCCGGGAGAATCTGTCGATGTCATTCAGCAGAGGGCATCGGATCTTCAGATGCAGTGCGACCGGGAGACGGGTTGGTCTGATATCTCTTATCTGTATCATGAGATGATGCGCAACCCCGACAATCGAGACACGGCCTCGCTGATGGCGGAGTGTTTGACCCGAATGGGGCTTGTCCCAGATGGCTACACGGGGCAAGACTATATGAGTGACTTCAGCGGTGACACCTTTCTCCCCTACTTGGAGCACCAGGAAACCCCTGATGCTCTCAAGTTCCGGGCATGCGACGAAGATCCGGTTCACGCTCAGCCGTGACGCTCGTGATCCCCAGCTCTTGAGGCTGGAAACCAGTCAGCTCTGGTTTCCAGCCTCAAGCGGCGGATGGTGGACAGTCGTGACGTTCCAGGAACTCCTGCCACGCAGTGCGCGCCACTTGAGACACTGTGCTTCCATGCTGGCGTGCGAACTGGCGTAACCCCTCTGCCAAGGGTCGTGGTGTGCGTACTTTGAGGGTCTCATTGGGCTGCGCGCTCAACCGCGGTCGCCCCAGGGCCACCGCAACGGCGTCTTCAATGGTGGTTGTCTCTGTCGCCCACATGAGCATGCGGTGAGACTGAGCCTGTGCCTCTCGACCGCTGAGGATCGGTCCGGCCGTTTCGTCGGGAAGGAGCTCGCCCTGCTCCGCCGCTGCGTCAAGGCCCCAGTAGTATTGCTCCTCTTCCTGAGTGAGGCGCGAGTCGGGTGGTGGCTTTTGTTGGTCGGTCTGTGGCATGGTCAGTCCCTCCAGGGGTATCGGTAGTGGTCGGTGAGATCGCTGAGGTGGAACACTTCGACGGTACGAGGAGGTATCAGTTCGGCGATCAACTCTATAGGTCGGCCCGAGCCTTGATAGGGGAATCCGACGAAGACCCATTCGGCATCTCTTCTTGTCGTGCTGATGAGTTGACTGTTCGCGAGACTCAACATCACGTGCATCGCCTCCTCGATCGAGAATCCGTGCTTGTATGCGCTGGCAGTCATATTCACTGGTGACATCACTCACCTCCAAAAAGAGTACTACAAAAAGAAGGCCACAAAAGTCCGCTGAATGCTGTGTTGTCGGCACCGCGCTGTCTGCTCGGTCGTCTCATAGGTCTGATCACACCTGTGACTATGTCGCGGTCGCCGGGGAATATGTTGTTCTGTTGCCAGCTGTGAACAAGATCTGGTGAGAGAAGGTGTTCTGTGGATGGGCGCATGTCCGGACACCCCTGATGGAGTAGTGTCATCTTCAGCGCTCGCCATCACTGCGAGCGGGTGGTCACGCCTGACAATGCGACGGATCATCACCGCGCTGACAAGGAGAATCCATGCCCGATAGCCTTCCCCTGTTCGAACAGGGGCGTCATCTGTTGTCCGTGTCGCAGTTCGATCGAGACAACCTGCAGGCGCTGTTCGACATGGCTGACGCCGTCGATCCCATCGCCAAGCGCCAGGCCGTCTGCACCGTCCTTGACGGCGCCATGCTGGGGTCACTGTTCTTCGAGCCAAGCACCCGCACGCGGCTGAGCTTCGAATCAGCCTTCCTGCGGTTGGGAGGCGAGGTCACCACGACCACGGGCTTCACCTTCTCATCCATGGCCAAGGGGGAGTCCATCGCTGACACGGCGCGAGTCGTCTCGGGCTACTCCGATGTTTTGGTGGTGCGCCACCCCGACGAGGGGTCGGTCGCGCAGTTCGCCGCGCATTCGATCGTGCCTGTCATCAACGCCGGTGACGGGACTGGTGAACACCCTTCCCAAGCCCTGCTCGACGTGTACACCCTGCAGAAGGAGCTGGCTGCCCGAGGCAAGAACGTCGACGGTTGTCACATCGCCATCCTCGGTGACCTCAAGTACGGCCGGACGGTCCATTCCCTGATCAAGCTGATGGGACTCCACACTGGGGTGACCTTCACCCTGTTCGCGCCTCCCGGTCTGGAGTTGCCAGTCCAGATCGAGCATGACGCCATCGCGCATGGCCACACGGTGCGGGTGATGGACGACGTTGAGGCTGCCGTCACCGGCGCTGATGTCATCTACGCCACCAGGGTGCAACGCGAGCGGATGACCGACGAACTGGCCCAAGCCAACGCCCGCGGCGACCTGCTCAACAAGTCGATTCTGACAAGGGCGGACAACCTTGACGCCATCATCATGCACCCCCTGCCGCGCGACTCTCGTCCTGATTCCTACGATCTGTCGAGCGATGTCGACGATCTGCCAGGTCTGGCCATCTTCCACCAAACCGACAATGGGCTCAACGTCAGGATGGCCATCTTCTTGACCGCCTTGGGCGTCACCATCGAGGCCGTCAACCTCACCAGCAAGCGGCGACCCTGGAAGGCAACCCTGCGTCCGGTGTGACCCGTCGCTGAGGAGAAGGTCCCTGCGAACCCTGGGTCGTCTGCCGCTGACCGCGCTGACCTCGGACACGACCAGATGCCTCAGGCACGGCAGGCGGCCCCGACGATTGGGTGAGATTTCGGGGAGAATCGACGTGACGGCGGCCTGACTCGTCCCATAGGATCATCTGCATGGATATCGCGTCAGACCTGCTCATCGGTGGATTGACGAGTGACGAGGTCGCTCAGCGCATCGTTGAGGGGCGGACCAACGCGGTGCAGCGAGTCACTTCGCGTTCCCTCGGTCAGATCATCAAGGCCAACGTCTTCACGCGGTTCAACGCCCTGCTGGGGGCCCTGTTCGTGCTGGTCTTGTTGACCGGTTCCTACATCGACGGCTTGTTCGGCATCGCCCTGGTCCTCAACTCGGTGTTAGGCATCGGCCAGGAGTGGTACGCCAAACGCAAGCTCGACTCCTTGGCGGTCCTCCACGCCCCAACCGCCACCGTGCTTCGTGATGGCAGGGAGGTCACCATCGACACGGCCGACCTGGTTCAAGACGATGTGGTACGCCTGACCATGGGCGACCAGGTGCCGGCCGACGGCCCGCTCCTGGTGACGAACGCGCTGGAGATCGACGAGTCCAACCTGACCGGTGAATCCGACGCCATCGACAAAGCCGTCGGCGACCAGGTGTCGTCGGGCACCGTCGTCGTCGCCGGATCGGGACTCTTCCGCGCAGCCGTCGTCGGTGAGGACACCACGGCTCACAAGCTGGCCCGTGAGGCCAAGGTCTTCACTCGGGCCTACTCTGAAGTGCAGGCCTCGACCAACCGCCTCTTGAAGTGGATCACCTGGGTCGTCGTCGTCATGTTCCCGGTCGCGATCATCGCCCAGATCCGTGGGATGCATATCGCCTCCGTGGACGAGGCCTTGGCCCAATGGCGTCAGATCATCTTGCTCTCGGCCGGTGGACTGGTGGGCTTGGTGCCCGAGGGACTGGTCTTGTTGACCACACTGGCCTTCCTGCTGGCCGCTCTCCAGTTGACCCGGCAGCAGGCTCTGATTCAGGAGTTGCCCGCCGTCGAGGGCCTGGCCCGCGTCGACGTCATCTGCTTGGACAAGACCGGTACTCTGACCGCTGGCGAAATTGTCTTCGACAAGCTAGAACTCCTCCCAGGTGCGGATGAGGCGACAGCACGCCAAGCCCTGGGTGTCATCGCCCATGACCCGACCCCGAACGCCACCGCTTTGGCCATCGCCGCCGCCATCGAGCCTGGCCCGCGCACTGTGGTCGACCGTGTGCCCTTCTCATCGGCCCGCAAGTACTCCGCCGTCCGTCTCGACGACGGCTCGAGCTGGGTCTTCGGCGCTCCTGAGATCGTGGCAGGTGGCGACGCTGCCTTGCTCGCCCGGGTCGAGCCCCTGGCGGCCAATGGAGTCCGCGTGGTCGTGCTGGCCAAAGCCGACGCCTTGGTGGATTGGACTCAGGTCACTCCGGTCGCTCTAGTCGAACTCAGCGAGGCCATTCGGCCCGACGCCGCCGACACCCTGGCCTATTTCGCCAGTCAGGAGGTCGGGGTCAAAATCATCTCAGGCGACAACCCGGTGACGGTGGCGGCGGTCGCCCGCCGAGTCGGCCTGAACGTCGCCACGACGGTGACGGATGGAGTCCAAGAGCTCGTCTTGGGAGACGCAAGCTCGCGCCCTGGTCAGATCGTGGACGCCCGCACCTTGCCGGACACGGTCGAGGAGTTGGCCGACCTGGTCGAGCACATCACGGTCTTCGGCCGGGTCACTCCCGAGAAGAAGCGTCTGATCGTCCAGGCCCTTCAATCCCTCGGCCACACCGTCGCCATGACCGGTGATGGCGTCAACGACGTGCTCGCCCTGAAAGACGCCGACATCGGCATCGCCATGGGCAACGGGGCGCAGGCCACCAAGGCCGTGGCTCAGATCGTTCTGCTCGACTCCTCCTTCGCCCATATGCCCGTGGTCTTGGCGGAGGGTCGCCGCCTGATCGGCAACGTCGAGCGGGTCGCTTCCCTCTTCGTCACCAAGAACGTCATGACCACCTGCCTGCTGCTGGCCACCGCCATCCTTGGGGTCACCTTCCCCTTCTTGCCACGCCAGATGACCCTGTTGTCGGTCTTGACCATCGGCATCCCCGCCGCAGTCTTGGCGCTGGGACCGAACAAACGCAAGTACGTCCCCGGCTTCCTCGTGCGTGTGCTGACCTTGTCGATCCCAGCCGGTGTGGCGGCAGGATTGGCCACTTTCCTGGCCTTCGCCCTCGGTCGCGGTGACGCTGCCCAAGCCAGCACCCTGGCCCTGGCCGTGCTCTTCATCGTCAATTTCTGGCTGTTGGGGGTGCTGGCTCGCCCCTGGAACTGGTGGAAAATCCTCACGATCGCCGCCATGGTGGTGATGGCCGTGTGCGCCTTCGTCTTCTCCTTGCCTCGCGAGTTCTTCGCCTTGAGCCTGCCGGTCGGTGAGTGGCCTTTGGCGATCGGGCTGGGAGCCTGTGGTGCGGCCATCGTTGAGGTCGCCCATCGGGTCCGCATGACTCGCAGCATCAATCGACCGGTGCGGCTGCTCGACCAGGAACAGCACCACCAGGCCGCCCATCCGCCCATGTGAGGCCCATCATCGGTTCCTGGGCCAATCCGGAGGACTGCAAAGATGGGCGCGACCACGCTCGGCATGGGGGCTATGGCATGAAGGCTTCGAATTCCACGGTATAGTTACCACGGGCCAGGGATGATCGATCTCTGGCGGTTTTTAGGATATGTCAAGTGAAAAAGCTCTTTGTAGGCAGCCTGTCGTGGAACACCGATGACGAGAGTCTGCGCGATTTCTTCTCCCAGTTCGGCACTCCTGCGAGCGCCACTGTTGTGACGGAACGCGATTCGGGTCGTTCGCGCGGATTCGGTTTCGTCGAGTTCGAAGACGATGCCGAGGCTGAAGCCGCCATCGCTGGTGGCGACGGCCAGAACCTTGATGGCCGCACCATCGCGGTCAACGAGGCTCGCCCGCGCACCGAAGGTGATCGTCCCCGTCGTGGGGGCGGTGGCGGTGGCCGCGGTGGTTTCGGTGGCGGCAACGGCGGTGGCTACCGCCCGCGCAGCTACTGAGTCCGCGTCGCTCGGTTCTTCTGACCAATAGGTCAGCTTCCCCTTTCTCCCGCTCGGGTGTCTGTGAGTGTCTTTTGTCGACCTCACGCTCGGCTAGAGCCGTCTTCTGTGACGTGTGTCGCTGCGGAATTTGTTCCTGTGTTGTGCCGTCGTCTCAGATGACGGCACAGGGTTCCTCGACGCCTCATCTGGGCGTGATCACGCCGCTTGAATGGGTAGTCCTGCGCCTGTGAATTGCGGCCCGATCCGTCCAGCGGATTGGTCGGGTGTCGGCTTGGCCGCCAGTTCGCGGTAAGCGATGACGATTCCTTGTTCGACGGTGCCACGATCCCAAGGCCATTGCAATTCATCATAGTCATAGACCTGATCCACGGGCACGTCTCGGCGATAGGCCCATTCGGCTTGATCCCAGATGGCTGCTAGGCCCGTGCGGAAGTGCGCCACTGTCCCTGGGCCAATCGGGCCTGTGTGTCCGGCGATGATGAGCGTGTCCTCGCGCAGCATGGCGTAAAGGGAATCCAGCGTGAGCACCCAGCCCTTCAGCGAGCTGGTCTCGTCGAACTGTGGCGCGTCGGTGTCCACCAGGTCGCCGACGATCAAGACCCGACGATCCGGCACGGCCACGATCAGGTCTGACCGTGTGTGGGCCGGGCCGAATGAGGCGATCTCAACCGTCGTGGCGCCCAGATCACGCACCCCGATCAAGTCCAGTCCTTGGTGGGGAAGGGGCATGTCTGCGAGGTCGATGCCATGAGTGTCGGCGTACGCACGGTTCTCGGCGCAGGTCATGTCCTCGCTGAGATTCTGGTGGCCGACCGTGTCCAGATCATCGTAGGCGCCCAGGCCGAAACTGTGATCCCAGTGGCCGTGTGTCACGACGACCGTGCTCAGCGGTCGGTCAGTGGCTCGTGCCACCGCTTCTCGAATCGCCTGCCCTTGCGCCAGCGATCCGCCGGTGTCGACGATCAGGCATCCCTCCTGGCCGACGATGAGGCTGATGGTGGCGGTCGTGGGGTCTCCGGGCGCGCAGTACACATTCGGACGAACAGCAGTGAAATCCATGGGCTCAGGGTACAGGGTTCCTCGCCAGTGGGCGTCCGGGTTCCTGGCCACTGACACGGGCAACCCTTCGGTATCGGTTGCCCAGCGCGGCAAGCCCCGTGGCGGCGAGTCTACCTTTCCGTTGCTTGCTGCTTGGCTTGTCGGGACGGAGCAGGTCGATGAATCCGCTGGCCAGCAAGGGACCGATGTGGTGTCGAACTGCGAGCATGTCGGTCGCGATCCCGAAGGCGGGTGACGGGTCCTTCCGCGATGACGCCTGGCCTCAAGAGCCGCGAGAATCCTCATCAGGCGTCGGTGGTGTCGAACCCTGGTCTATCTGTCGTTTTCACGACTCTTCGCTGTGGCGTCTGTCGTGGTTAGGGCTTGTGCATAGACGCTGGCTTGTGTGGTTTGGGCTCCGAGGCTGATGCGAGGAGTGTGTCCGGGTGGCGACCGGCGTCTTCTGATGGTGCTCGTGCGCAGAGGCGGTGGTCTGTGTCGTCATTTCTGTACCCCAACCATGGTAAGAACAGTAGTGATTCGCGTATGTGGGATGGGAAACCTCCTTGATTGGGGTGGTTGTGGGGTGGTTTGTCATCCCAGATGCTGATTCAAGACCGACATCACTCACATCGGGGATGGGTTACCTCCATCACCCGGCCCCCGTCACCCAGCCCTCCCCGTCCCCCAGCTCTATCACCCAGCTTTCCCCGTCACCCGGCCCCGTCACCCAGCTTTCCCCGTCACCCGGTCTCCCATCACCCAGCCCCGTCCATCACCTGCTCGACCTCGTCGGACGGGGCTGCGGGGAGTTCCATCGCGTGCCTCACCATCACCTGCCGCACCATCACCTGCCGCACCATCACCTGCCGC